>NZ_JACFPX010000013.1:0-73541 GCF_016101765.1 Gilliamella sp. B14448G11
TCAAACGTCGCAAAATAGTCAAAATAAAATTGTTGACAACCAACCATTGATGATTTATTACACTTATAAAAATCATCACTCTCTTATGAACGGTTTTTAAGATATAGGAAAATATATAATGAAAAATAATGTCCAATTAACAATCCTAATACTTGTGTCCAGTCTTCTTTTGGGTTGTGATACCTATGATAAAGATGAGTTCAAAAAATCAGCTCAAAATATGTATGATGGAGTTCAAACTGACCTCAAAATCAAAGGAAATTTCTGTTATTATTTGGGTTCTGTGAAATTTCCTTATACCGACGAGCCAGTATTAGCAGATGATATTCAGTGGGCAATTTGGAATAAAGCTAAATTAATTAAAACATTACCATTATTTGCAGAAATAGGCTTATTAACTCGTCAGCCGGTTGACGGTAAAGAGGGACTTTATCATTATGATTTGACCGAGTTGGGGCAAGAATATTTATACTCTTCTTATAAAAAGTCAGGGAGCGGACGAACAATTTACGATAACTCGTTTTGCTATGGCCCGATAAAAGTCATTAAAGTAACAGATGTGAGCGAAGAAACTTATGAAAGAGGTTTGAGCGGTTATAATGAAACACAAATTACAGTAAAAATCAATTATCAAGTAGTAAACACCCCAGAATGGGTAATTAATAATCAAGATAAACTCAAAGCATTATATGATTCTAGTTCTGTGCGCTTGCCAGATGTTACATACCCTCAAAGCTTATTGTATATAAAAGGTAAAGATGGAAAACTATATAATAAATCTTCCTCTTATTTTCTTATGCAACCTTATGGAGAGTTATTAACTGATAAAGAATAAATGATGAAAAAAATTATTCAATTAATAACTGTGATATTTGTAACGAGTCTTCTTTTGGGTTGTGATATCTATGATAAAGATGAGTTCAAAAAATCAGCTCAAAATATGTATGATGGAGTTCAAACTAACCTCAAAATCAAAGGAAATTTCTGTTATTATTTGGGTTCTGTGAAATTTCCTTATACAGATATTCCTCCTTCCAAGGAGGATAGTCAATGGGGGGGTTGGAACAAAGAGGATTTAGCAAAAACCTTACCTTTATTTGCAGAAATAGGCTTATTAACTCGTCAGCCCGTTGACGGTAAAGAGGGACTTTATCATTATGATTTAACAGATTTAGGACGTGAATATCAATATGAAGATATTGATCGTCGAGATGTCGAACCAATTTATGATAACTCGTTTTGCTATGGACCGATAAAAGTCATTAAAGTTACAGATGTGAGCGAAAAAACGTATGAACGAGGTTTGAGCGGTTATAATGAAACGCAAGTATCTGTTGATATTGATTATCAAGTAGTAAACACTCCAGAATGGGTAATTAATAATCAAGATAAACTCAAAGCGTTGTATCGTACTAGTTCTGTGTGCTTGCCAGATGTTACATACCCTGAAGCCTTACTGTATATAAAAGGTAAAGATGGAAAACTATATAATAAATCTTCCTCTTATTTTCTTATGCAACCTTATGGAGAGTTATTAACTGATAAAGAATAAATGATGAAAAAAATTATTCAATTAACAACCGCAATATTTTTAACGAGTCTTCTTTTGGGGTGTGATACTTATAATAAAGATGAGTTCAAAAAATCAGCTCAAAATATGTATGATAGAGTTCAAACTAACCTCAAAATCAAAGGAAATTTCTGTTATTATTTGGGTTCTGTGAAATTCCCTTATACCGACGAGCCAGTATTAGAAGATGATATTCAGTGGGATATTTGGAATAAGGGAAGATTAATAAAAACGTTGCCTTTATTTGCTGAGATTGGTTTATTGACTCGTGAGCCAGTAGAAGGACACCCCGAGCTTTATCATTATGAGGTGACCGAATTAGGGGAAAAATACCGTTATCAAAATATTGATAGAAGCGGAAGTGATCCGATATATGAAAATTCTTTTTGCTATGGTCAGATAGTGGTAGGGGACGTAACAGATGTCGAAAAAAATGAATATACGCGTGCAAAGGGTTATAGTTACAATCAAACCAGTTTTTATGTTACTTATAATTATCATGTAATTAATGTACCGGATTGGGTATTAAATTCGGAAAATAAACTCAATGCTATATATGAACCAATAACAGTAAGTTTACCAGAAGAAACTTACCGAGATGTCGTAACATTTTATGTAGGTAAAGGAGATAAATTATATCAAGATGGTATACGTTATAAATTGATTAATCCTGTTACTAATATCAATTAAATTATGGAAAATTAATCTCAATTATCAGCCACTAGTCATGTATGAATGCAAAAATTATATAAATACCTTTTTCTTGAAGGAGTAATGAGTACTAATGAAAGTTAACTTAATTAATGTTCACCAATTAATAATCCTGACTCTAGTTATTAACACTTTGTCAGGTTGTTACAATAAAAAGGAATTTAAACGCGTTATACAAGATGGTTTTGACAGTGCTCGCAAAAAAGCCAATGTTAAAGGGGATTTTTGCTTTTATTTGGGATCTGTAGAATTCCCTTATACAGACATTCCTCCCTCAAAGGAAGATACTAAATGGATGGGTTGGAATAAAGAAGATTTAGCAAATACTTTACCTTTATTTGCAGAAATAGGCTTATTAACTCGACAACCCGTTAAAACTAAACAAAGCCTTTTTCACTATGATTTAACCGAGTTGGGACAAAAATATCTATATTCTTTTTTTAACAAAACACTAAATGGAGACACAATTTACAATAATGCCTTTTGTTATGGACCGATAAAAGTCATTGAAGTCACAGATGTGAACGAAAAAATGAATAAACTCGGAAAGAATAGTAATAACGAGACACAATTTGAAGTAACAATCAATTATCAAGTAATTAACACTCCGGAATGGGTAATTAACAATCAAGATAAACTTAAAGCGTTATATGGTTCTACTTCCGTACGCTTGCCAGATATTATATACACTCAAACGCTACCTTATATGAAAGGAAAAAATGGTGATATATATCAAGAATCGTCATCTTATCGAGTTTTGCAACCCTCTGGAAAATAATTAACGGATAAACAATAAAAAAATTATCCAATTAATAACCGTAATATTTAGCTAAATCTCCTTTTTAGTTGCAATAACTATAACCAAAAAGCACCAAATTAACATTTCTTTATATTAATAAGTTAGTATTAAAATATAATAATTAAAATCAGTGAGTTGATAGAACCAAAATGGTAATAAATAAATAGCAGAAGTTAAATGGATTTTATATACAAATATAAGTAAAATTACCTGAAATATTTATCTAACTTCAATGATGTTCATAAAATTAAATGTAACGAAACATACTATAGTGGTGATTTGTTAGGTTATAATTAAAGATAAATAATACGATGATAAATAATTTACTAATATAAAATTTTGATGAAAGAAAGTATAAACAAGGATTTGAAATGAGTAAGTATCGAGGCGTCATTCGATTAGGGGATGATACAGATCATGGTGGTAAAGTCATTACTGGATCAACAACGATAAAAGTATGTGGAAAACCAATTGCACGTGTTGGCGATCTTGTCAGTTGTCCAATACATAAACATGGAGTAAACCCAATTGTTGAAGGTGAAGCAACAATGAAAGATCAGGGCAAAAAAATCGCCTTAGATGGACATCATGCTGCCTGTGGTTGTGCCTTAATCTCTTCACTGCCAGAAGTAGGAAAAAGCTGATGGCTATTGATTTTGAATCCTTACCCAAACCATTGCCCAAAAAAGGAAAAATCAAACTATGGCGTTGGCTTGCACTGCTTATAATATTTTTCCTTATCGGGTTTATCGCTACACTCAGTTATGGTTACTTTTTTGGTATATCTGATTTTTGGTTTATCTGTTGCTCAGGTATAACACCATTTTTATTATGGTCTTTTTGTTTTGTATATAAAATATATATACGATTTTATAATAATATTTATATTGAAGAATGGAATTATAATTGTGAAAGGGAGCATCAACACCTGATTGAGTTTGCAAAAAGAGGATTATATGTTATTAGCCATTCTCTTGAAACCAGTCATGGTAAATATGGAAATGGTGTAGGCGTTGCCGAAAGTAAACTCTCCTTAAGTACAAAACCAGTTGGTAATAATGGTCTATTTTTTAAATATGGTTCCTTAACCGTTCCTGAAAATATCTATCCAAGTGATGTGCCCAAAAGGATTGAATTGTTATTTAATAACTGGTTACCTGATTACCAACCGATTCTTAATCAATTATCATCACAACTTAAATTACATGTGCGTATATTTATTGATACGCAAATAACAACTGACGAGTTAGAAAGGATATGGCTTAAAACATTTGGTAAATTTGTTAAACCAACCAGTTTTGAAATTAACGATTCGGCAACAAGCACCACATTTATCGAATCATGGTTAGATAATAGCGATTATGATAGTGATTTATTGTTGGTGATAAATGCCCACCTTTTTCAATCACCAACCGAAAATGAAGGTGAATTTGCTTCAGTTATTCTTTTTGCAGGAGAAGAAGCAATAGAAGATCCATTATTATCCGATTTTAAAGCTCGAACCGTAAAAGTTCATCGCAGTGAACAAACTTCAACATTAACGGAAACTCTTGATAAAGCACTATTGTGGGGAGAAGATAATCAAAGTGATTATGATGGTATTTGGACAAGCCAAGTATCAGAAGAACAGAATAAATCGATTATGACGCATCTGACTGATATTCAATTTAAATTAAATAATTTTTTTGATGTCGATTTTTCTATAGGTTCAGTTAGAAACTGTGCCTATTGGTTATCTTTAGCATTAGCGGTTGAATATAGTCAAGAAAACAAAAAAAAGCAGCTTGTTTTAATCGGTAAACCCAATGTGACTGCTTTTGTTGTTGCTTTTCCAAATCAGATATAATTTTAAAGGATAAGTGATGATATTTATGAAATGGTATCAACGCTTATCTTATCATTGTTCATTAGCAACCTTTATAAGGTAACTGTTTTTTTATTTACTTCACCTCTTTTCCCATCGCTTGTAAATCAGCATGGTAAGAGGATCGAACAAAGGGTCCGCAGGCCGCATGAGTAAATCCCATACCTAAGGCAATTTGCTTGAGTTCGTCAAATTCTTCTGGTGAAACATAACGCTCGACGGGTAAGTGATACTTACTTGGTTGTAAATATTGACCCAGTGTTAACATGGTTACGCCGTGAGTTCGTAAATCTTTTAGAACCTGAATTAACTCTTCATTGGTTTCACCAAGTCCAACCATTAAACCTGACTTTGTCGGAATATCTGGGTGTTTTTCTTTAAATGCCGATAATAATTTAAGTGAACCTACATAATTGGCTCCAGGACGTATCTTTTTATATAACCGCGGAATATTCTCTAAATTGTGGTTAAATACATCAGGTGGATTATCACTTAATACTTCGACAGCCTCATCGATACAACCACGAAAATCAGGTGTAAGCGTTTCAACTTTAATATTTGGACTTAATGCGCGAATTTCGCGAGTACAGTCTGCAAAATGGCTAGCTCCACCATCTTTTAAATCATCACGATCGACCGAAGTTATTACCACATAACGTAATTTCATCTCTTGAATGGTTTGAGCGAGTTTAACCGGTTCTTCGCGGTCTGGAGGTAATGGTCGTCCGTGCGCAACATCACAAAATGGACATCGTCGTGTACAGATATCTCCTAAGATCATAAAAGTGGCGGTACCATGATTAAAACATTCGGCTAAGTTAGGGCAAGACGCTTCTTCACATACGGAATGCAATCCATGTTTACGCATCGTACTTTTAATATGCGCAATATTGGTGGAATGAACTGGTATTTTGATTTTCATCCAATCGGGTTTTTTTAAAGGCGCAGCATCTTCTAACGTAACGGTTGGAATGAGTCGTGTTTTATCCGCATCTCGATATTTTGAACTTCTGACTATGGTTTCATTATTTTGCATAATAGATATCTTATTAGATTAGTTTGTTAACAGATTAATAAAATTGTTGGTCAACAATTGTTTTAATTCAGAACGGTTAATTTGTGGGACAAATTCTTTTAATTGAGTCATCTGCAATCCAGCGTAACCACAAGGATTAATGTTTTTAAATGGTGCCAGATCCATATCGATATTTAATGCAAGCCCATGCAGTGTAGATCCTCGTTTGATATGTAATCCTAAAGAGCAAATCTTTTTGTGATCAATATACACACCGGGAGCTTCTGCTTTAGCATAAGACATAATATCATAATGTGCCAAAGTTTGAATGACACATTTTTCTAAACAGCTAACAATATCACGAATACCTATTTTACGACGTTTTAAATCAAATAAGATATACATAATTTGCTGGCCGGGTGCATGATAGGTAATTTGTCCACCACGATCGGTTGCGACAATTGGAATGTCTGTTTGATGTAATAAATGTTCTGGTTTGCCAACTCTGCCTTGCGTAAAAACAGGATAGTGCTCAACTAGCCATATTTCATCAGGCGTTTGTTCATTGCGATTGAGCGTAAAATCATGCATAGCTTGATAGGTTTGCATGTAAGGTTGAGTATGTAACTCTCTAATTATAATATTGTTTGTGATCATATTATTTTTTGCTCTATGCAAATTTAATTTTTAGTAAATTTACTTCTATATATCAGATTTTACTATAGCTTGACAACACATAGGTAAACACGGTATAACCGATGTTACTAGTTCTAGCAATTCAATGTTTCTTAAATTTGATTTATATCAAATAATTATCTTTTTCTTTACATAACAATTGGAATAGTTGATTAATTTAATAGGAATTAACATTCTTTTCTAACCAGTTGTCTGCTTTACTTTTTTTTGGAAAATGGCAGACTTATATTCATAAAGCTCCGTAATGCAGATTTGAAGTTTGTAAAGTTAGTTATAATTTTAATTTTAGCTATAAGGATGGCAAATACTGCATTTTTATAAACAAAAAAGAGGTTTTTATATGTCGGACATGCAAATGAATGATATCGATCCTGTTGAAACGCAAGATTGGCTCAAAAGTCTTGATTCAATCATTCGTGAAGAAGGAATTGAACGTGCGCAGTATATTATTGAACAATTAGTCAATAAGGCAAAAGAAGGAGGAGTTCCTTTACTTTTTGGTTCTTCAACCAGTAATTATATTAATACCATTCCGGTAGAAGAACAGCCAGCGTATCCAGGCGATTGGGAAATAGAAAGACGGATTCGTTCAATTGTGCGTTGGAATGCAATTATGATGGTGTTAAGAGCATCTAAAAAGGATTTAGAGCTTGGTGGACATATGGCATCATTCCAATCAGCAGCAACTTTTTACGAAGTCTGTTTTAACCACTTTTTCAGAGCTAGAAATGACAAAGACGGTGGTGATTTAGTTTATTTCCAAGGTCATATTTCCCCAGGTATCTATTCAAGAGCATTTATTGAAGGCCGACTCACTGAAGAACAACTTGATAATTTCCGCCAAGAAGTTCACGGTAAAGGACTTCCATCATATCCGCACCCTAAATTACTCCCTGAATTTTGGCAATTCCCAACCGTTTCAATGGGATTGGGACCGGTAAGTGCTATTTATCAAGCTCGATTCTTAAAATATTTAAATCATCGTGGTTTAAAAGACACCACAGAACAAACTGTTTATGCTTTCTTAGGTGATGGTGAAATGGATGAACCAGAATCTAAAGGTGCAATTACGGTTGCTACTCGTGAAAAACTGGATAACTTAGTATTCGTCATCAACTGTAACTTACAACGTTTAGATGGTCCAGTTACCGGTAATGGTAAAATCATCAATGAACTAGAAGGTGTTTTTGCTGGTGCAGGTTGGAATGTTATCAAAGTTATTTGGGGTGACCGTTGGGATAAACTCCTACAAAAAGATAAATCTGGCAAGTTAGTAAGATTAATGAATGAAACGCTTGATGGTGATTATCAAACCTTTAAATCAAAAGATGGTGCTTATGTACGTGAGCATTTCTTTGGTAAATATCCTGAAACAGCAGAATTAGTAAAAGATATGTCGGATGAAGAAATTTTCAGACTTAATCGTGGTGGTCAAGACCCATCTAAAATGTTTGCTGCCTTTATGCGTGCTAAAGAGACCAAAGATCGACCAACAGTTATTTTAGCGCATACTATCAAAGGTTATGGTATGGGTGAAGCAGCGGAAGCGAAAAATATTGCTCACCAAGTGAAAAAAATGAATATGGATGGTGTCCGTCATGTGCGTGACTTCTTCAATATTCCTGTTACGGATGATGCTTTAGAAAAATTACCATACATTAAATTTGAAGAGCACACACCTGAATATAAATACATTCATGAACGCCGTAACGCTTTAAATGGTTATGTACCATCAAGATTAACTCATTTTTCAGGAACGGTCTCAATTCCTCCTTTAAGTGAATTTGCTCCACTACTTGAAGCACAAACTAAAGAAATTTCAACGACTATTGCTTTTGTACGAGCGCTTAATATCATGTTGAAAGACAAAGATCTTGCGCCACGTCTAGTACCAATTCTAGCTGATGAAGCTCGTACTTTTGGTATGGAAGGACTATTTCGTCAAATCGGTATTTATAATCCGCATGGTCAACAATATACGCCGCAAGATAGAGAACAAGTCGCTTATTATCGTGAAGATGAAAAAGGGCAAATCCTACAAGAGGGGATCAATGAATGTGGTGCAACAGCATCATGGATTGCTGCGGCAACATCATACAGCACTAATGATTACCCAATGATTCCATTTTACATCTATTACTCAATGTTTGGTTTCCAACGTATTGGTGATTTGATGTGGGCAGCGGGTGATCAACAAGCACGAGGCTTTATGATTGGTGGTACTTCAGGCCGAACAACCTTAAATGGTGAAGGGTTACAACATCAAGATGGTCACAGTCATATTCAAGCTTTAACGATTCCAAACTGCGTATCTTACGATCCTGCTTATGCTTATGAAGTTGCTGTTATTATGCAAGATGGTTTACGTCGTATGTATGGCGATCAAGAAAACGTCTACTACTATATTACGACACTAAATGAAAACTATGCTCAACCTGCAATGCCTGAAGGTGTGGAAGAGGGGATCCGTCGAGGTATCTATAAACTTGATACTGTTCAAGGTCAAAACGGTAAACCAACCGTTCAGCTATTAGGTTCTGGTTCAATTTTACGTCATGTACGTGATGCGGCGGATATTTTAGCCAAAGAGTATGGTGTTGGTTCTGATATCTATAGTGTCACTTCATTTACTGAACTTGCTCGTGATGGTCAAGATTGTGAACGTTACAACATGTTACATCCAAGCGAAACACCGAAAGTGCCTTACGTGGCGCAAGTAATGAATAATAATCCAGCCGTTGTTTCAACTGACTATATGAAACTATTTGCCGAACAAATACGCGGCTTTGTACCAGCGGAAAATTATCGTGTATTAGGAACGGATGGTTTCGGACGCAGTGATAGCCGTGAAAATTTACGTCATCACTTTGAAGTCGATGCTTCTTATGTTGTCATTGCAGCATTAGGTGAGCTTGCTAAACGCGGTGACATTGAAGCAAGTGTCGTTGAAGAAGCGATCAAAAAGTTCGAGATCAATGCTGATAAACTCAACCCACGTATTGCATAAGAGGTAAAAAGAATGAGTATTGAAATTAAATTGCCTGATATTGGTAATGATGAAGTTGAAGTTACCGAAATTTTAGTAAAAGTGGGTGATAAGGTCGCTGTTGATGATAACATCATGACGGTAGAAGGTGATAAAGCTTCAATGGAAATTCCTGCTCCACAAGCAGGGATTGTAAAATCAATTATTGTTAAAGTTGGTGATAAAGTTAAAACCGGTGTGGATATTATGGTATTTGATGAAGAGGGCAGCGCTGCTGCTCCAGCGCCACAATCAGCATCACAACCTGCTGCACCAAAAGTTGAAGTCACACCGACTACTTCATCAGTGAGTCAAACTGTTGATGTCAATGTTCCAGATATTGGTGGCGATGAGGTTGAAGTTACCGAAATTTCAGTCAAGGTAGGTGATACTGTTGCGATTGATGACAATATTATAACGGTTGAGGGTGATAAAGCCTCAATGGAAATTCCTGCACCAGTTGCCGGTGTAGTTAAAAATATTATCATTAAAGTTGGTGATAAAGTTAAAACTGGTTCCAAAATTATGGAATTTGAAACGACTACAGCAGCATCTACGGCTAATAGTGCAGCGACAGCTCCTGCTCCAGCTTCAACACCAACTGCATCAGCACCCACCCCTGCGGTTGCTGCAACGCCTACTGCATCTGCAACGGTACCAGTCACTTCAGGTAATGATTTTGTTGAAAACGATGCCTATGCACATGCCACACCGTCAGTACGTCGCTTAGCGCGTGAATTTGGTGTTAATTTGGCTAAAGTCACACCTACTGGGCCAAAACATCGTATTTTACGTGAAGATATTCAAACGTATGTTAAAAATGCGGTTAAACAAGTTGAGAGTGGCGCTGCGGGTGGTGCTCTACCTGGCTTATTACCTTGGCCAAAAGTTGATTTTAGTAAGTTTGGTGAAATAGAAAGCTTACCATTAACTAAAATTCAAAAAGTATCAGGTGCTAATTTACATCGTAACTGGGTAATGATCCCTCATGTTACTGAGTTTGATGAATCAGATATTACTGATCTTGAAGCATTCCGCAAACAACAAAATGCCGAAGCTGAGAAGAAAAAACTCGACCTTAAGATCACACCACTGGTCTTTATTATGAAAGCAGTAGCCAGCGCATTAAAAGCTTATCCACGTTTTAACAGCTCACTGTCTGAAGATGCGCAAACTCTAATTATCAAAAAATACATTAATATTGGTGTAGCGGTTGATACACCAAACGGACTTGTAGTACCTGTATTTAAAGATGTTGATAAAAAGGGTATTGTTGATCTTTCTCGTGAACTTGCGGAAATCTCTAAAAAAGCACGGGATGGTAAATTAACGGGTAGCGATATGCAAGGTGGTTGCTTCACTATTTCCAGCTTAGGGGGAATTGGTACAACTTCATTCACGCCAATTGTGAACGCTCCGGAAGTGGGAATTTTAGGTGTTTCTCGTTCTAGCATGAAACCTATTTGGAACGGTAAAGAATTTACACCTCGCTTAATGTTGCCATTATCTTTATCTTTCGATCACCGAGTGATCGACGGAGCAGATGGTGCACGCTTCCTAAGTCATATTGTTAACGTTTTATCCGACTTACGTCGTTTAGTGATGTAGTGGGGGAATATAGATTATGAGTCAAGAAGTTAAAACACAACTTGTCGTCTTGGGTGCAGGTCCAGCGGGTTACTCCGCTGCCTTTCGCGCTGCCGATCTTGGGTTAGAGGTTACCTTAGTTGAACGCTATTCAACTTTAGGTGGTGTGTGTCTAAATGTGGGTTGTATTCCATCTAAAGCATTACTACATGTTGCTAAAGTTATGGATGAAGCCAAATCATTGACCGCACACGGTATTCATTTTGGTACACCAAAGCTAGAACTGGATAAAGTGCGAGCTTGGAAAGAAAAGGTCATTAATCAATTGACTAACGGTCTTGCAGGCATGGCTAAAATGCGTAAAGTGAATGTCATTCAAGGTGACGCTCAGTTTACTGGTAGCCATACAATGGATGTGACCTCTGCCAAAGGTATTACTAAAATTACTTTTGATAATGCCATTATTGCCGCAGGCTCACGTCCAATTCAATTACCTTTTATTCCTCATGATGATCCGCGAATTTGGGATTCAACGGATGCGTTAGCATTAACTACCATTCCTAAAAAATTATTATTAATGGGAGGCGGAATTATCGGTCTTGAAATGGGAACCGTATACCATGCCTTAGGTTCAGAAGTTGATGTGGTTGAAATGTTCGATCAAGTGATCCCTGCTGCGGATAAAGATGTGATCAAAGTCTTTACTAAGCAGATTCAAAATAAATTCACTCTAAGGCTTGAAACTAAAGTGACGACAGTTGAAGCAAAACACGATGCAATTTATGTCACTATGGAGAAGAAAGACGGCACTACTGAAACTCACACTTATGATGCAGTATTAGTGGCAATTGGTCGCTCTCCAAATGGTAAACTCATCGGCGCTGAAAATGCGGGCGTAAATGTTACCGATCGAGGATTCATCGAAGTGGATAAGCAAATGCGTACCAATGTTCCTCATATCTATGCTATAGGTGATATTGTAGGTCAACCAATGTTGGCTCACAAAGGGGTACATGAAGGACATGTTGCAGCTGAAGTCATCGCGGGTAAAAAACACTTCTTCGATCCTAAAACGATTCCTTCTATTGCCTATACTGAACCCGAAGTTGCTTGGGTTGGTTTAACCGAAAAAGAGGCAAAAGAAAAGGGCATTGATTACGAAGTTGCGATTTTCCCTTGGTCAGCATCAGGACGAGCTATTGCATCTGATTGTTCAGAAGGTATGACTAAGTTAATTTTTAATAAAGCGGATAATCGTTTACTCGGTGGTGCCGTAGTCGGTGCGAATGGTGGTGAATTACTTGGTGAAATCACCTTAGCCGTTGAAATGGGCTGTGATGCAGAAGATATTGCTTTAACCATCCATGCTCACCCTACACTGCATGAATCAATCGGTTTAGCTTCTGAAATTTATGAAGGTTCTATTACCGATTTACCTAATGCAAAAGCAGTAAAAAAATAAAATTTTAATTTTAAGTTTCCTTCAATAATTTGCCGTCAGTTTACTCTGACGGTTTTTTTTATTTTGTACGTTATGTTAATTAAATTTCATTCTTATAAAAAAGCTCAAAGTTAATTATTAAGTTATTTTCAAGTTAACGACACATTTACTTAATAGAACCTATTTCGTGAAAAGAAAATGAAACGGTATAGACTCCTGAATAATTTTTACAAAATAAATTATAAACTATTAATATAATTGATTTTTTTAGATAAAAATCAACCCAATTATTTATTCAAACTAAAATCCTATTCACAATCCTATCGATAGTTTAAAAACTATTTTTTATCGCTGTGCAATCAGTTATTTTGTCAAAAAGCTTCAGGTTATAGCTATATTTGAGTAAAAATCAATTTTTAGGCCTAATGATTTAAAAAACACTCTACAAAATACTTATGCAGAATACATAAAATCCAAATTATACCTACAATTCACAATGATCATTCTTTCTTTGAATTTAAAATTGGCGTGATTTTATAATGAAATGGTATAGACTCCTGAATAATTTTTACATAACTGATTATAACCAAATGATATAATTAAGTTTTTGAATGTCTTTAACTCTATTATTTAACTACTCTAGAATTTTATCCATAATTTTATTGGTATTTTTAAAGAGAAAATTTTTCGGTAATTGTTGGTTAGTTATTTATGCCAAAAGCTTCAGGTTATGGCTATTTTTGAGTAAAAATCAATTTTTAGGCTTAATCATTTAAAAATAGATGTTACCAAATACCTTTGGGTAATACATAAAATTCAAATTCTACCTACAATTCACAATGATCATTCTTTCTTAGAATTTAGATCTGGCGTGATTTTATAATGAAATGGTATAGACTCCTGAATAATTTTTACATAACTGATTATAACTAAATGATATAATTAAATTTTTGAATGTCTTTAACTCTATTATTTAACTACTCTAGAATTTTATCCATAATTTTATTGGTATTTTTAAAGAGAAAATTTTTTCGATAATTGTTGATTAGTTATTTATGCCAAAAGCTTCAGGTTATGGCTATATTTGAGTAAAAATCAATTTTTAGGCCTAATGATTTAAAAAACACTCTACAAAATACTTATGCAGAATACATAAAATCCAAATTCTATCTACAATTCACAATGATCATTCTTTCTTTGAATTTAAAATTGGCGTGATTTTATAATGAAATGGTATAGACTCCTGAATAATTTTTACATAACTGATTATAACTAAATGATATAATTAAATTTTTGAATGTCTTTAACTCTATTATTTAACTACTCTAGAATTTTATCCATAATTTTATTGGTATTTTTAAAGAGAAAATTTTTTCGATAATTGTTGATTAGTTATTTATGCCAAAAGCTTCAGGTTATGGCTATATTTGAGTAAAAATGATTCGTTAGTTGCAAATCCCAATAAAAATTTGGGGCAAAATACTTAATAAAAAATCTGCAAAATCCAAATTCTATTAATCCTTTTTTGATCATGCTTAAGTAACAAATTTTTAATGATATTTTATTAATATAATTAATAATATCAGTAAGTTATACATGTAATTTGATTTAAAAAAATACTAAAAAAAGATTGCAAAAAACGCAAAAAAAGTATTTTATAGACTTCTTAGATTATTTTTTATCACAGCTTTATTCAAGCGTTTTATTTCTAACGAATTTTCAAATAATCAAATTGTTAGTGAAAAATAATCCTAAATACTTATTAATAATAAATAATTCAATAAAACACATTTGCAGTGCACATGAAATATATCGAGGATAACATGGATAAAGGACTAACCAATTTGGTGAATCAATTGGGTAATGGTTTAAGTCGGGGTTTAAAACAAGGTTTGGTTAATGGAGCGGGTCACAATCGCTATACATTAAATATCGACGGTTTACCTGCTGAGGTTTCAATCTTACAGGTTGAGGGTAATGAGCAACTTAACCAGCCTTGGCACTATACGATTACTTTCACCTGCTCGGATAAACAACTATCTGTTGAGTCATTTCTTAATCAAAATGCCCGTTTGAGTTTTAATCCTGCTAATTCTAGCCGTTTAAGCGACTTTGCAACTCAAGGACTTAATGCACTTAATTCCTTAACTTCGGCTAATCCATTAGATGCATTAAAACACTCTGAGCCATTAAAACAGTTAGATAAACTTAAACAATCCAATCCACTCGATTCACTTAATTCTTTAACCCAGTTTAATCCACTTAATCCGTTAAACTCACTATTATCTCAAAGTGGCTCACGCACTCTTTATGGTGGTGTGATAACCCAGTTCAGTCAATTATCAGTCAGTAACGATGAAGCCCGTTATCAGGTTGTCTTATCCTCGCAATTAGCCAAACTGGCATTAAGTCATAACTGTGCTATTTTTCAGAATCAAAGCGTTATCAGTGTGGTTGAAGAGGTCTTGCGTGGTCATGGTTATACCGGGATTGATTATCGTTTAGCACTTAAAGAGCAATACCCTGAACGTGAATTTATCACCCAGTGGCAAGAGAGTGACCTTGAATTTATTCAAAGACTGCTTGCTGATGTGGGGGTCTATTTCCGATTTGAAACGCATGGTGAACACAATTGTGATGTGTTGGTCATCAGTGATTATGAGCAAGGTTATCTGCAGGTGGCTGATATTGTGTACAAACAACCAAGTGGCACACTGGATAACGGCGTTGAAAGTGTCTGGGATATGACCTTGCACAGTCAAATGGTGGAAGCTTCAGTAACAGTACAAGATTATAACTACCGCGATGCGCAGGCCAATTTACTCGGTGAAGTTAACAGCCAAAGGAAAGATAATACCACTTATGGCACCGATTACCATTATGATGAGCACTATAAAGGCTTAAATAGCAATGGTAGTAATACCAATAACAATGATATAAATAATTACAACAGTAATGATGATGAAAACAGTGGTGATATTGATACCGATGACAGTCAAGGCAGTAACGGCAATAGTAATGACAACGACAATAATAGCGATAACACTAACAATAGTAATAGCAATAACAACAGCAGTGATATTAACAGTAATCAAGCTAACACCGGTAATGGTGTTGAAAGTGGTGAATGGTATGCCCGCATTCGCCATGAACACGCCATTAGCCGTCAAATTGTTATCCGGGGTAAAAGCAATCAGGCCAATTTAGCTCCGGGTCAACATATCCGCATCAAAGGCAGTGCGATTGCCGGAATAGATGAGGGGATAATGATATTAACGGTGCAAGGACAGGGAAATCGCAGTGAGGCTTATGAGCTGAGTTTTACTGCTATACCATACCAACCATTAAAACCTTACCGCCCGGAGCCGATTCCTTTTCCGACTATTGACGGCACTTTACCGGCACGGGTAACCAGTCCGAATAATGACACCTATGGTTATATTGATACACAAGGGCGCTATCGAGTTAAATTTAACTTTGATTTAAAAGAGTGGCGAAACGGTGAAGAGAGCTTATGGTTAAGACTGGCTAAACCGTATGCAGGCAGTACCTATGGTTTTCACTTTCCACTGATTGATGGTACAGAAGTTGCGGTAGCGTTTACTAACGGTAATCCGGACCGACCTTATATTGCACATGCGATGCATGACAGTCAACACCCTGACCATGTGACCACCATAAACAAACACCGAAATGTAATTCGTACCCCTGCTAACAACAAACTGCGGATGGATGATAAGCGCGGACAAGAGCACATCAAGTTAGCGACCGAATATGGTAAAACCCAGCTTAACATCGGGCATTTAGTTGACCAAAACAAAGAGCAGCGAGGTGAGGGATTTGAACTGCGCACCGATGAGTGGGGAGCGATTGCTGCCAATAAAGGTTTATATCTGACCAGTCAGACCGAGCCTAAGGCACAGGGTAAACAGCTTGATATGCAAGGTGCCATTACCCAGCTTGAAAATGCGTTATCAATTGCCAAAGCATTGCAAAATGCAGCAACTGCCTCTGAAGCTCATGGTGCGGACACTGACAGTCAAGAGCAACTTAAAGCGACATTAACCCAATTAGCCCAAAGTGGCATTATTGCTTATGCACAAGAGGGCATCGCTTTAACCAGTCCGGAAAACATCCAACTGTCAACATCGAATAGCGTTTCAATGACCAGTGAAAACCAAACTGACATCAATGCGTTAAAAAACATTACCGTCTCATCCGGTGAATCCATCGGTCTATTTGCCCATAAATCAGGAATGAAAGTCTTTGCCAATCAGGGTGATGTTAACGTGCAGGCACAAAATGCCAACCTGAATATGGCTGCTAAGCAAGATATTAAAATAGACAGTGTCGATGGAAAATTAACGGTTACCGCAAGTGAAGAGCTGACGTTAATGTGTGGTGGTTCATACATCAAACTCAGTAGCGCAGGGATTGAACTGGGCACCGCTGATAATGTTTATATAAAAAGTAATGCATTGCAGAAAATGGGGCCGAAAACGATACAAGTTGATTCATTAGCATTACCTGATCTTATAGGTGATTATGCAATTAAATTCATATGTAAAGATGAAACAGGAAAAATTTATGCTAATGAAACTTATATTGCAACATTGCCAGATGGCAGAAAGGTGCAAGGTCAAACTGATAAAAAAGGATATACAAAAGCATTTTATACACAAGATGAAAATGAAACAATCACATTAGAGTTTATTTAAAGGTAAGATAAAATTATGCCGGATAAAACTAAAATAAGTACAACACATGCAGCACAAACAACTAAAATTAATAATGGTAATGTTGCCGTTAAACAAGTTATAGTAAAAAAACCGCCTAAACCATTATTTGTATTATTTGCATATGGGGTTAATAGAAATGGTAGTGGAGATAGAAGTTTCTTATATGCTGCTGAATTTAAAAAAGAACGATTAGAAAAAAAATATCCAAATGCCGAAATTCGAATTATAAAATGGTTTAAGTATCCTTCTCATTTTAAAGCAGAATGGGCTAAATTATATAAAGAGCTAACCAATCCTGAAACAGCTAATAAATATGCACTATGGCAAGTTCACTATTTTGGTCATGGGGGAAACAATTCGCTTTATTTAGAACACGAAGGTGGAATAAAAGGAGCGAATAGTGAAATTTTTTTTAATAAAAGCGATAATATGGCGCGCTTACCTTGGCATCCGGATAAAGGCATTTTTGTTTTACACTCTTGTCGAGGTGGAGCATATGAAGATTCCCACGATCAAACCCTGATTAATGCAAAAATTTGTTTAGCTAATATAATCTCTAAGCAACAAAACACTCGTTGCTTAGGGCAAACTATCTATGCTAATTTTGCTATTGATGTGTTGAAAATTCATCGTTATTCATCATTAAGTGATAGATATAATTATTCTTTTGCACCTGAACTAAAAACAACCGCAGAAGAAGATGCAGAAAGATTTAAATACCGATGCGATCGCTTTACTAATAGATATTATTCTGGTACCCCAATAGATCGAGTTTTGTGGGGATATGCTTTATTGTATGGTAAAACAGAATCAAAAATGATGAAAAATAAAAAAGAGTATGAAGAAGCTATTAAAAAACCTTATCCTATTTACGAAGAAATGAAAAAATTAGATCCAAAAAATCAAATTCTTCCCTGTCGAGTATTTAATAGAGGTGTATTAGAAAAACGCATTGTAGAAGTTGACGTTTTTAATCGCAATGATATGGAGTATATCTAATGAATGACTCTTCCAAAATAACAAAGAGGATACAAAAAAAAACGATAGCTATAGGTATTTTTTTTATTGTCAGTATTGTACTTTTTCATTTTTATAATTCAATAAATTCAGATAATAACTCAATTCAGCAGGACAATATAAGCATGGACTACACTATTTACCGTTCAACCATTCCTGAAAACCAATTATTACGTATAGAAGAGGCTAAAGAGCTATATCGTCGAGCATTCGACAATCAACTATATTATGCTGTCAGAGATCCTGATGAGTTAGTAAAACTTATTAAACATGCTTGGCAGTGGGATAAAAATGCAATGCCCTATTATTATGATCTTCTTCTTTGGCATGACGAATATGATGAAAATGGCAAAAAAGAAGGTAAGATGTCATTTACTGAATTTATGAAAAAATATCGCGATCAGTTGGTTGATAATACCAGCAAACCGCTAGTTGAACCAGTAGTATTTAAAGATCGTAAAATGCTTAGTTATTTATGGGATAAATTTGCTGATTTAAAATATCCAAAATTTGCTTTCCAAAAGGGATGGAGATTTAGTCCGTGTGAAAGTGATAATAATGAGAAATATATTCCATGCTCTAATGAACAATTAGAAGAGAGTATTAAATATTTCAATTATGCTATGGAGGGAGGTTATCACTGTTATGAGGATTTAACAGCACGAATGCTGTTTCAACAAGGCTATCATTATAAAGATAAAGAATTTAAAAAAATTAGTAAATTAACCGAATATCGTAAATCATTAACATCAGAAGATTTAAAACTGGCAATTGATTATGCCGGAATAATGGCTGAGCACAGCTCAATTATTGGTATATTAAGGGTGACTGAAGCCTATTTATATGGTTTAGGGCGTGAGCAAGATCCAGTAAAAGCTTATGCATGGTCACTACTAAGTGATTATGCAAAACAAAAAATTATTGAAATCGATAATAATTTAGCATGGGATTATTATCAGCTTCCCCCAGTTTGGGAATATAATAAGGAAATTCAAACTCGTTTAGAACAAATTCTTACCCCAGCGCAAAAACAAGCCGCTCAAAATGAGTTAGCTGAGTTAAAAACCAAGATTATTGTTTGGGATTACAACGAATGGAAAGAACAAATTGATGATTTTCATCCTAAACCTTAATTTTTTGAAATTTTTTATGGAACATTATAATACGTACTAATGTAAGCCCGATCTGGCTGTCATCTATTTCTTTAAATGATGGTCAGATTAAATAGTTTACTTTTTCTTTCCAAGTCATCTTATCAAATAAATTTTTATTACAATTCTATTAAAGCACATTACAATTTACAACCATCGGAAATATTTATAAATTTTTACAATAATTTAGATATTCAATGTCATGTTTTGAAGGTAATTATCGTTTATGGACATTGTCATTTTTTATTTCTTAAGATTTCGAAGCAAAAAATACGATAGTGTGACATTTGCTGGTAGAAATTAATTATTATTTATGTTGTTATTTATGTAAGTAATGCATAATATTAATCTAAATAGTTTTAGAAAAGATATTTTTTGATGATAGGAATAGAGATATGATGAAATATAGTTTATTGTTTTTATCGGTTTTAAGTTGTCTGGGCGCTTCTGCTTATGCAAAACCACCTTCAATGTGGGATTCAGCCGAAAGCTGCAAAAGATTAAGTGATTTGACGTTAGATAATGCAAAAGTAGTAAATACTGAGTTAATTGAAGGAAATTTTACGCCACTTTCCAATTTAGCTGATACTCTACGGGGCGCTAAAGCAAAAGAAATCGTTGGTTTACCACAGATTTGTCGAGTTGAATTAACTATTGAACCTGCTATTAATGTTGAAGTATGGTTGCCAAGCCAATGGAATCATCGTTTACAATCAATTGGTGGTGGTGGATATGCAGGGTTTATACCATTTGATAAGTTAGCTGTAGCGGCTAAAAATGGTTATGTCACAGCGGCGACCGATACTGGACATGTAGGGAATCTGGTTGATGGTAAATTTGTCTTTAAAGATGGCAAATTACAAACTGATGCGGTAAGAGATTTTGCACATCGTAGTGTACATGAAATGACGATAAAAACTAAACAAATTATTGAATCATATTACGGTCAAGCTGCAGATTATTCATATTGGAATGGTTGTTCTACAGGTGGGCGTCAAGGACTAATGGAAGCGCAATGGTACCCAACTGATTATGATGGTTTATATATTGCAGCACCAGCAATCTATTGGGATAAATTTGTACCTGCAGAAATATGGCCACAAGTTGTAATGCAAGAAGAGTTAGGTAGACCTATTGGAAGTGATAAGCTAGATAAAGTTAGAAAAGCGATCATTGAATTTGCGGATGAAAAAGATGGCATTAAAGATGGAATAATTAATGACCCAACAACATTAGAAATCAGTGATGATCTACTCAATCAAGCAGGCCTAAATAAAGATGAGATTCGAACATTAAGAAAAATCTGGCAAGGTCCAACAGATCAAAATGGAAAGTCTTTATGGTTTAGTATTGAACCATCCGCGCCACTTGATGTATTAGCTGGTAATGAAGGACCTTTTCCTATACCAGTTGATTATTTGAAGTATTGGATTAAACAAGATCCTAATTTTGATTGGAAAAGTTTAGGATATAAAGGTTATGAAAAGTATTTCAATCAATCAGTCAAAATGTTTGCTCCAATAATGGGAACTGATGATACAGATTTAAGTCAGTTCAAAAAATTAGGTGGAAAAATGATTATTTGGCATGGTTTAGATGATCGTTTGATAGCACCAAAAGGATCAATTCAATACTATAACGATGTATTGAAAACCATGGGCGGCAAAGAGTATGTAGATAATTTTGCGAAACTTTATTTAGCACCTGGAGTTGATCATTGTAATGGTGGTGATGGCCCAGATAAAATTAATGGTTTTGAAACATTAGTTAATTGGGTTGAGAAAAAACAAACGCCAACGACTCTAATAGCTAAAAAAATAGAAAATGGTCAGGTCACCATGCAACGACCTTTATGTCAATATCCTCAACAAACACTATATACAGGTAACGGTGATACCAATAATTCTGAAAATTTTGTATGTAAATAATTCAATAACTAGCTAACCTAAATATTGGGTTAGCTAGCTTTTTTTGCTTAAAGCGCACATCATTTTCTTTTTTGTTGAAATTAGCCTTTTATGTGTGTGCAAGTAAGAACTTTTGTTTTTTTTCTCATTAATTATAAACCTTGAGTTTATAATGAAATGGTATAGACTCCTGAATATTTTTTACATGATATAACTGTTACATATTTAAAAATGCATATAATCTATAAATTTTTGAAGTACTTTAAGGCAAAATCAATCTATAAAATTAGCTCTAAAAAATTATCAATAAATCGCTGGTACTGTCCCTTTTGCTAGATACAAAATTTGATAAATATTTTTTTGTTCGCTAACTGGTTTTTTCTTGAAAAAAGTATACGAAGTATATTGCCATTTGTCGGGATTATAGATGACGACATTGCCTATCTGATCTTGGTGTTTAGTTGTTTTGAAACTAAAATTTTTCAGTTTAGCTTGTACAGGTATAGCGTGATGTTCTTCTAATACATATTTACTGAGAAAAAAGTTATCTTCTAATTCAATTTTTGTCGTAATGCCAATATTAATATTTTGCCAGCCAAATGAGTCAATTATATTGTCAAAATAGCCATCAAAAATAAATTTAGTCATGCCGTTAGTGTGATGCCAAACATACAGCGGGCAATAACTATTGGTTAGATTGTCATTGCCTTGTTCTGAGATTAAATAAGCTTTAAAAAGTAAATCTTCAAAGCCATCCATTTTATAACCATTTTGGTTGACGCGATTTTTTATGATCTGCATATCATAATCGGCAGGTAAAAGAATTTTATATTGCATAGCTTGCATTGTTTTTCCTCCTTTTAATTTTATCGTTAGTTTAATAACTTAATTGAGGTTTGAATAATTCTAATTTATGATTGAGTTATCAAAAAAAATGATAGGTTACTGAGCAAAAATGGATTTTAAAGGATTACATATTTTTAAAACGATTTATGATCTTAAAAGTCTTAATAAAGCGGCTAAAGCGTTGAGCTATACACAATCAAATATAACAGCTCATTTAAAAAAGATTGAACATGAATTGCGAGCAACGTTATTTATTCGTGGTTTTGATGGCGTTAGACCTACCGAAAAGGGGGAACAATTTTATCAATTTACTTTGCAGACGTTAGCGCAGTTTTCACAACTCAAACAATCTTTTAAAGGTAAACATTCTACATTATTAATTTCGGAACTTTTATTTCAGTTTCTGGTTATTGAAACGAAAAAATATTGCCTTGAATCCACAGAAATTATTATTAAACGAACCAGTGATATATCTAATGCAATTCATCATCATTATTATGATGAAGTAATTACTTTTGAAAAATTTAAACATCCTGATTATCTTTTAACAAAAACCGAAAATTTACCGATTGCTTTTTTACAAAGTCAATCAGTTGTGGTGTCCGATCTTTTGCCAATATTTATCAATAATGATGAACATTGCCCATTAAGAGCCAAAACACTTGCTTTAAATTATCCATCCGAAAATCTTATTACGGTTGATTCTTTAAGCCAAATATTAAATCTTGTCGAGAAAGGACAAGGTATAGCATTGTTGCCAATTTTTTTAATGAAAGATAAATTCAAAACCATTAATAATCATTGCGACTTTGTTAAATATTATGGTTATCAACATAATGGCGTTTAATTTTTACTAAAATCGCATTATTTTTGAGATAACTTACTGTGATATTGTCGGCGGTATTCGCTAGGTGAACGTTCGGTTTTTTTTCTAAAAATTCGACAAAAATAGTTACTGTCTTTAAAGCCTGAAGCATGGGCGATCTCTTTTACATTTAAATCATAGTTTTTAAGTAATGATTTGGCATATTCTAAACGGATTTGATTCAAATATTCATTCAGTCCAATCTTTCCTTCACGTTGGAAAAGATGTGATAAGTAATTAGGAGAGATGTAGAACATTTTCGCTAAAAAGTCGCGGGTCACATCTTCCCGAAAATGCGTATCAATATACTGGCGAATCGCTTCAAATAAACTGGTGGTTTTTGAGGCGGTTTCGATATCGGCGTTGAGCAAATCAAGCGTACTACTCAGCAAGCTATGAATAAGAAAATAAGCGGTTTGATTTTGTTCTGACGGTTGATTATGCCAAGTAAGTTCTGCAATTGCTTGAATAATAAAGGCACCAATACGAGGCCCACGTCTTGCAATATTGAGTTGACCTTTAGGAATTATCTGCGTGCCATCCCAATGTAATAAACTTAGACCAATTTGTTGTTTGCCAAATAAAATACTCAAAATGGTAACAGGTTTATGCCACAAAGGTTTATTCCAACTATTAGAGGTCACATAGAGAATATCATTGGCATACAGAGTATTACTGATTTGTTCACCTCTATCATTTGCCCATAATATTTCTTGTTGACCATTGATAATGATCTCTATACGAGGAAAATTAACTTGGTAAGCAAGAACAGGGGCGAGTAGAGCATTATTGGCAAAATATATTTTATTGATACTGTTAATCTTGCTTGTAAATTGTCTCAGTATTTGTTCAATAGATAAATCCATAAAAACGCTCCAACTAAATTAATTTATACTTGCCAAAATTTTTTATATAACCAGTGATTAAACTGCATAATTTGGATTGAGCACATGATGCGCAATAAAAAGTAAGTGTATAGTAGGGGAAAGTAACAATTTATTAGATTAATAATGGAAAAATTATCCTGATTCAATCGCTGTTTTACCATTAGTTTTATAGATGAAATAAAACCACAATTTATCATGTTTTATTTCTATTTTATAGTGTTAATGTTTTCACTATTTAATCGAAAATATACACAACATTACAATTAATGACATTTAAAAATATAAACTTAGCATTGTTTTGATATCTATAGTAATTAACTCTCTTATTTTCTGATTATGTGATCAGACTCTCATTTTTATTTACAGCATACAAAAATCCAGTAAATGACAGATTCGTCTTCTAGGTTTTTGCTTAAATATTCTTTATTATCAAACTATTATTTATGTACTACTTTTTTTATATAAAGATTAATTATCCAAGTTAGGGGGTTCAATATGGAACTATATTTAGATACAGCCGATATTGCGGCAATTAAGCGTTTAGCGCCCGTGTTGCCAATTAATGGGGTAACAACCAACCCAAGTATTGTGGCAAAGTCAGGTAAAAACATTTTTGAGTTGTTAGATGAACTGCAAAATGTGTTAGGTCCCGATAAGTTGCTCTTTGCACAAGTGCTGGCAAGTGATGCAAAAGGGATGATTAAAGAAGCCGAACAACTTAGAGAGGTCGTACCGTCAATTGTGACTAAAATTCCCGTTAATGCACAAGGTTTAATGGCTATTAAAGAGTTAACTCAACAGGGAATTACAACGTTAGGAACAGCAGTCTATGGTGCTGGGCAGGGATTTTTGGCAGCACTTGCTGGAGCAAAATATATAGCTCCCTATGTGAATCGTATTGATGCACAAGGTGGCAACAGCAAAGAAACGGTTTTAGAATTACAAAAATTGCTTGATTTGCATTGCCCTGAATCAGTGGTGTTAGCAGCAAGTTTTAGAACGCCAAGACAAGCATTAGATTGTATGTTAGCGGGTTGTAAAGCCATTACCTTGCCAGTCGATGTGGCAGAATTATTTATCTCTGACCCCGCAGTCGATGCGGCAGTAGCTAAGTTTGATCAAGATTGGTGTAGCGCATTTGGTTCATTAAAATATTAATTTTATCTTCTCGGCTATTTTTTAGGTTAAGTAATATTATTATTTGCAGCGGTGAAATCTGTTCCATTAAATTTAAATGGAACAAGTGAGTTTTATTTTCGGACTAAAAAATAGCGTTTTTTTTTGATGTTTTGCTGTATGATAATCCAACATCCAAAGGCAATAATATCCATAAAAAATTTAAGGAGTTAACTAATGACAGATAAACCCAAAAAATCAAAAAAACTTATTGTTAATGCGCTATTAACAGTATTAAAAGTTGAGACGATTTCACCGAGCTTTATACGTGTGCAGTTTAGTAGTTATAAACCGTTTGATGTTGATTCTGCGTGGGTTTGTCCTCATGTTAAATTGCTTTTTCCTGAGCCTATTACAGGTGAAATTTTATTTCCTAAACTAGACGAAGATAATAAGATTGTGGTAAGTGATAAAGTTCGTCAATTGGCGCGCAGTTATAGTGTACGTGAATTTGATAGTGTGACTAATCAGTTGTTTATTGATTTTGCGATTCATGAAAGTGGTTTGGCTACTGTTTGGTCAAGACACGCTAAAGTTGGTGATCAGATCGGTTTGGTCGGTTCTGCCGGTAAACTGTCGTTCACCGATAATTGTTTGGTGTTGATGGGGGATATTTCAGCTGCACCAGCAATCTGTTATACGCTTGAACATTTACCTGAAAAACAAAAAGTTTATGCGTTTATTCTGGTTAATCATCCTAAAGATATTGTGCCACTACCAGATAATGAAAATGTGCAAGTTAATTGGTTAGTTCAAGATAATACAAAACCTAATCAATTGGTCGATGTAGTAATAAATACTGAATTTGCCGAACAGGATAAACTTATGTTTTGGGGCGGAATGGAAAGTTCATTAGCTCAACAATTACGACGAGCATTGAAAGATAAATATACTCAGCTTGCACCAGAAGCGATTCATATTACGAGCTATTGGCGTGAGGGTTTTGCTGAAGGTGAATTTAAACATCGTGACTAATCAATTATACTTGATTTTATGAATATTTTAGCGCATCTACATTTAGCTTCGCTAGCTAGTAGTTCATTAATTGGCAATACGGTAGCGGATTTTGTTAAAGGTGATCCTTATTTAACTTATACTAACGATATTGCTGATGGAATTATGCTACATCGCAAAATTGATAGCATGACCGATAATCTGCCTGAAGTGAAGCAAGCGAAATTATTGTTTCGCCAAACACATCGGCGCGTGGCGTCAATTGCATTGGATATCGTGTGGGATCACTTTTTATCAAAACAGTGGTTGACCTTTGGCGTTATGGGAACTGTTAGCGAATTTAATCAATATACCAAACAGCAAATTCAACCTTTTATTACTCAATATCCTATTGATTATCAAAATTTTATGCAAGCTATGTGGCAAGGTGAGTGGCTAGAAAATTATGCCTCAATTGATTTTGTTGAAAAGGTATTAAATGGTATGGCAAAAAGGAGACCCAAACTCTTTTTATTGAAAGAAAACATCATTGATATTCAGCAAAATTATTCTGAGTTAAAAGCATTATTTGCTGTTTTATATCCTAAAATACGCACATCAGTACTCTTATCCAAATTTACTTTATAAAGATTTTAACTACCGGTATTAAGTCAGTTTAGAAACTTAACCCGATAGTTAAAGATGATTTCTTAATGATTAATTAGGAATAATCAGTTCGCCATTTTCTTTCTTGATGATATTGTTACTGTTAGGCGATTGTAATATAGGTACTAAATTTTGGGCTGTAGCATCGGGTGTAAATGCAATTTTTCCTGCACGGGGCTTAGCATCAATGACTTGGCTTTCTGGTAACGTTGCATTAATGGTCAAATTAGCCCATAACCATTCCATCGCATCTTCACCATAATAATCAATTGAGACGAGCGAATTATCAAATGGAGGTTTTCCTTCTAAATAACTACTATTTTTTACCTCAATGTAACGTAATTGTGAATTGTTACCTTCTACTTGACTGTTTAAGGCCACATAAGCGCGGGAAGTATAATCTGGTAGTTGTTTTACATTGTTGCGACCGTGGATGATAAATGTCTTAATTCCATTTAAATTGGCTGAAGCGATAACTTGTTTCATACCTAACTCAACTCGAGGATCTTTTAATTTGTTATATAAACAAATTGCTCCTTTGCTGTTATAGTCAATTTGATCTTTATTATCGGAACTTGAATAGAAATCTCTTCTTGGCGAATAGATGTCTTTATTATTTACGAGAGCCAACATGGTTGATTCATCTCCTAGCCATATCGGTAGTTGTCCATTTGCCAATCCCCATAGTTTCTGGAAATCTGTCTCTGATAAAGGTTCAACTTTACCCATATAAAGTACAGGATTTTTTTGAGTGCTTGCGACCGAATAATTACACATTTTTTCCGTAACGTCATAATGGCCATAGGCACTAATATATTGATAAGGTAAACCTATTGTTTCTTTAAAATAAAAATAAGGGAGCTGCCTTTCCATTTCTTGAGTCCAGCCATATTGTCGTAATTTTTCAAGTGCTTCTTTTGGAGTTCCATAAATTAATAATTTTGCCTTTTTTAATGCATTACAACGATTTTGTGCATAAGTATAATTATCAGCAAAAGGTATATTGATATCTTTATTATTTCTAATAATCGCTGGAACGGCGCAAGGTATATATAGTGATGCATAAGTACTATATTCCGCTATTGAAAGATATTCAATTTTTGCTGGTGGTTTTTCACCGACTTTTACAGTTACAGGTATTGTTTCAGAGTAAGGTGCGATTTGTGGGTTAACTGCAACAATCCCTTTTATTATATTATTTTTATCTAACTCTCCAGCTTTTAGAGCGGCTCCTCCACCATCAGTTGCACCATAAACCAATACTAACGTATTATCTTTATCAAATATAACCTCTTTAGTAGGAGAAAATTGAGTGTTGATTTGGTAAAAAGCAAACTCAATGGATTTTAAAACAAATTCGCCCCAACGCTCTTCAGAATTCTGTTTTGAGTGCAGTTGTTTTATTGCATAGCGATTAGGGTAGTTTTTTACATAGCGTTTTCTATTTTCTATTTTTGGTTTAAACAGTAAATTGTCTGTTTGTACCTTGCCATTGATCGCATAACCACGTTGATTGGTTATATCATAAATACCATTCCCTAAACCCTTATCATTATAAACGACTGCACAGTTATGACGAAGTCCCCATAGTCCTCGAATTTGTACATCATATGCATTAAATAACCCATCAGAATCAGTTGATGGTACTGCAACAATACATGGTTTATTTTTATCAAAATCCAATGGAATTTGTACTAATAACCCCACACTTTCATCGTTATTTTTAAAGGTTGCTAATATTTCAGTACCTGCTATTTTGCCATCAAACAGCGGTGTAAGATTTTTTCTTTGAAAACCAAAAAGTGATCCTTCTCCTGTCTTGATATCAATAAAACGATTCAATTTTAGTTGTCTAAGTTCTTGTGGGGTTGGTTTGGCAGGGTCAGCAATGGTTGGTTTAATCATGAGTGTTGATAAAGGTGAGAATCCCAAACCTGCTGTTACTAGGTCATCGGTATCACCGTTATAGTAAATCGAACTTTCTATTGTTATTCCGGCTGGATACTGGATGAGATTCATCTCTTCGCGAGATATACTTAATCTTGAATCACTTTTAGCTTGAACTGCAAAAGGAATGATAGCGGTGGTAAAACATATTAACGATACCAATGCTTTTATTTTTATATTTTTAATTCTCATTGTACGTATTTCCTTTCTTAACAACCAAATTATTTTAGATAGAACGATCAAGATATTATTTTGGTTATTTTAAACAAAATAATCTAAATTTTTAACTTGATGAATAAATATTATATTTTATTTTTTTGATTATTGGGTAGATTAAGAACACAAAGTGTCCAAAATGCCGCAATGATCCTTTCGGACAATCGTCTTTTTTGCACGCAAATGCCTACATCAAAGGGTTCCATTAAATTGGTTGACCATTCGGTTATTCGCTCTCTGATTCTTTCAGGACTGTTTTCCATTACAACTTTAGGTAACAATGCTACGCCACATCCTAATGCGACCATAGATACGATTGCTTCGTGCCCAGCTACAGTGGCATAAATTTTTGGACTGGTTATTTTTTGTTGTTTAAACCAAAGATCAATTCGGTGTCGACTTGGTCCATGTTCAGGTAAAATAAAAGGGATATTATGCCAATCAGGCTGTTTTTGATGAAGTTTATCACTAAATGAACTGTTAAGTTTTGGTATTAATAGTACCATTTCAATTTCACCAAATTTTAAGAATTCAACGCTGGCTGGTAACTGTTTAGGTTTACCGGCAATGGCTAAATCAGCAAGGTTTGATTGTACTTTCTCAACGGCATCGGCCGCATCGCCTGTGGAGAGCTTAATTTCAATCTGAGGATAATTTATACGGAATCTATCAAGTATTTCGGGTAGATGGCTATAAGCAGCGGTAACCGAGCAAAAAAGGGTAAGTTCACCGACTAATTGCTGATCTGATTGATCTAAATCTTGTCTTACTTGTTGATGTAGATTCACAACTTGTTGAGCAAAGCGTTTTACTTTTTCACCTTCCGATGTAATTTGTACTTGGCGATTATCTCGAATAAATAGAGTATGGCCAAAATGCTCTTCCATACGTTGGATCTGTCTGGATAACGTTGATGGACTTACGTGCATGGCATCGGCTGTCATTCCAAAATGACAAGTTTCACATAAATGTAAATACAAATTTAGATCACGGATATTCATAACAAGTTCCATTTTTATACTGAAACGTTAGTGTAATCTGAAATTTCTTGTCAAAAAGACAAATAACAGCTAACAATATTTAATGTAAACATTATGCATAGATACACAAATAAGGCAAATAGCATCGTTTATAACTTCAATGGCAAAACAGTTAGATACCTGTTAAAATACGCGATTATTTTGTATAGATTAAAACAGTTAATTTTATGACAGAACAAGCTTATTTAGATGAAGTGAATGCACGTCGCACTTTTGCTATCATCTCGCATCCCGATGCTGGTAAAACAACCATTACTGAAAAAGTACTATTATTTGGACAGGCGATTCAAACAGCGGGTACCGTTAAAGGTCGTGGTGCCAATGCCCAACATGCAAAATCTGACTGGATGGAGATGGAAAAACAGCGTGGTATTTCGATCACCACTTCGGTTATGCAGTTTCCTTATAACAATTGTTTAGTTAACTTACTCGATACTCCTGGGCATGAAGACTTCTCAGAAGATACTTACCGTACTTTAACCGCAGTAGATAGTTGCTTGATGGTTATTGACGCGGCAAAAGGGGTCGAAGATCGTACTCGCAAATTGATGGAAGTTACCCGTTTGCGTACGACGCCAATATTAACCTTTATGAATAAACTTGACCGTGATATTCGTGATCCAATGGAGTTGCTTGATGAAGTTGAAAATGAGCTCAATATCATGTGTGCGCCTATCACATGGCCAATTGGTTGCGGTAAGCTGTTTAAAGGTGTTTATCATTTAGCTAAGGACGAAACGTACTTATATCAATCAGGCAAAGGTCATACCATTCAAGAAGTGCGAATAATTAAAGGCCTAACAAATCCTGATTTAGATGCTGCTGTGGGAGATGATTTAGCACAACAACTGCGTGAAGAATTAGAATTAGTGCAAGGTGCATCAAATGAATTTGATTTAGAAGCGTTCTTATCAGGTGATTTAACCCCAGTGTTTTTTGGTACTGCATTAGGCAATTTTGGCGTTGATCATATGCTGGATGGTTTAACTGCTTGGGCTCCGACTCCGCAACCTCGTCAAACTGATAAACGTCAAGTTGAATCATCAGAAGAGAAATTCAGTGGCTTTGTATTTAAAATCCAAGCCAATATGGATCCAAAACATCGTGACCGTGTGGCATTTATGCGCATTGTTTCGGGTAAATACGAAAAAGGGATGAAGTTGCGTCATGTTCGTTTGGCAAAAGATGTAAATATTTCTGATGCATTAACCTTTATGGCTGGCGATCGGGAGCAAGTTGAAGAAGCTTACGCTGGCGATATTATTGGTTTACACAATCATGGCACAATTCAAATTGGTGATACTTTTACCCAAGGTGAAGATTTTAAATTTACAGGTATTCCTAACTTTGCACCAGAACTGTTCCGTCGCATTCGTTTAAAAGATCCTCTTAAGCAAAAACAGCTATTAAAAGGGCTAGTTCAGTTGTCAGAAGAGGGGGCTGTACAAGTATTTCGCCCAATCACCAACAACGATTTAATTGTCGGAGCGGTTGGGGTACTTCAGTTTGATGTGGTGGTGGCTCGATTGAAATCGGAATATAACGTCGAGGCAATTTATGAGCCAGTTAATGTCACTACAGCGCGTTGGGTTGAGTGCAATGATGTGAAAAAACTTGAAGAGTTCAAACGCAAATGTGAGCAAAATTTAGCATTAGATGGCGGTGATAACCTATCTTATATTGCGCCAAGTATGGTGAATTTGAATTTAACCCAAGAGCGATATCCTGACGTTGAATTTAGAAAGACACGTGAACATTAATCATTTTTTATGAGTACGTGTTTTGTGCTGATAATTAAAGAGCTGGTTTGCCAGCTCTTTTGCTTTGTTTGAAAGGGATTTATAGTTATAAAGTAAGACCATGTAGGGCAATACCATCAAAAAAACGCCATTGAGTTAAGTCATTTTCCAGCAAACTTACCGTTTCAAATAACTTTTCTTCATCCCCCATAAAACTAATTTCATTATTTCCTATTCTTGCTGATAAGTATGAAGAGTTACTGTAAACATCATTATCGCCACGTGGGTTATTTTTATGTTGTAAAATAACATTGTTATCATTGGAGCCGAATTTTTCTACCTCGTCATTAGTCATAATCGGAATGTAAAAACTCTGAACTTCTTCATCAAGTAGACCATTTTCAAGCGCAATAATAATTTTTTTTTCGTTTTGATCCCCCCAAGTTAACCAATCCTTGCTAATATGATAAATGTCTTCGTAATTAGTACGGTAAGCCATAATAATATATTTTGAGATATAGAAGGATTCAATGTTTTTTATAATTTGTTCGTCAATATCTTTATTGAGTAACCAAAAAGGGATAACGACATCAATTTTATCGCCCCATGACTGACTAAGCATTTCTATGGCATTATTCCAAAGTTGCCAAAAATGATTAGCATCTTGATTGTATTCTTTTAACACATAAGGTTCGATATCATATTGAATACCAGCAAGACAAGGTTTGTCTTCACGCATAGAACAGAACTGTTTAATTATTTTATTGCGCCTAATGGCATTTTTTAAACCTGAGCCTATGACCATATCGGGTGAACCTTCTACCGCAAAGATCTTTATCTGATTTTCATAGGCTATATCGAGTAGTTGACTTAACTGTTCTTTAAATTTTATTGTTTCATTTTCAATCGCTAATTGTAGATAGACTTGATTTATCCCTTTCGACTTTATTTTAGTTATAAATTGTTCTGGTGAAGTATTCCAAGTGCGAGTTTCCCAGTTCCACATTCCAAAATTAACTAATTTTTTGGTAACTTGTTGATTATTGGTGACAGTAGATGGGGTAGTTATTGTTTGATTATTAGATAGGGTATTATCATTTTGTATCGAATCAACCATTTCATTCGCAGTGGTGGATTTAACTTCATCGTTGTCATCGTAGCTAAATAAAACAATATTGTTATTTTGTTCTTTTTTGATGGAAATTGAGGTAAACATCCCGTTTTTTGTTTCACTTAAAACTGCTTTTTTTTTATATGGATATGAATCTTCATTCGATTGCTCCCCTAACACATTATGAGTAACGTTTGGAGTTTTACATAAAAAAAGATCAACCGCAAAAGAAGGAGTAATAGTAAAAGCTACTATAAACAATAGGATATATCGTATTGTAATCGTATTATTTGTCAAATTTGACCCTCTCCATTTTTCCCCAAGATATTTTACCTTTTTTTAATCGCAGAAACCCCCTGAGTTTCCAAAACAAACAAATTTGCCGATAACCGAAATTTTCCAATAAAGATATAAAAAAAAGTGATAATAAAAATTTTACTTTATCAAGCCCTTTGAATAATAATCCATCTATGGCAATGGCTACCGAAGTAATAAATATATTGTAACAAATGACTAGCATGAAGTAGGACAGAATTATATTGCCATTAACAATCTGAAGATACCAAAAGAGAGGTAGTAATACGTAACCTAAAAATTCAGACAATGGCCCTATAATATCGGTTAATATTGAAAAGGGCATGATTAAAAAACCAATTCTTCTGTATTTTATATCAAAAGTTAAATTTTGGAAATGAAAAAATGTTTGCAATGCACCGATATGCCAGCGGATACGTTGATTTTGTAAAACCTTCAATTTTTCAGGAACCTGTGTCCAGCAAATGGCTGTAGGGACATATTTAATTTTATAATCAACTTTTGAATCATAAATATATTTATGTAATTTTACTGTAAAATCATAATCTTCACCTACCGAACCGATAGAAAAGCCACCAATGCGAATAGCGAAATCACGACGAAACAAGCCAAAAGCACCTGATATAATTGGTAATGCACTAATGTGATTCCAAGCAACTTTTGCCATTAAAAAAGATCGCATATACTCAATAATTTGCAATTGAACAATGTATTTTTTGGATAACTTAATTTTTTTCACTATACCATTTCTGATCAAACAACTATTAGCAACGCGTACTGTTCCACCAACTGCAATCGTTTTCGGATCGTCAATGAAAGGAACCATCGCATTTGTAAGGGCATCGGGCGCTAAAATTGAATCTGCATCTAAAAGACAAATAATTGGTGAACGACTTAAATTAATCGCAGCGTTATGTGCATCAGCTTTGCCACCATTTACTTTATCGATAACACGTAATCGGCTATCTTTACGCGAAATATAAACTCCTTTTATTTTAGCGTGTGAAAGATAATTTGGATTATTAGAATTGAGATTGTGTAAAGTTTTTTCTAAATTAAAAAATTGATTAATTAACTCAAAAGTATCGTCGGTTGATCCATCATTAACAACTATCACATCTGCATTCGGATATTCTGTAGCAAGTATAGATTTAATACTTTCAATTATGGTTACACTTTCATTGTAAGCCGGCATAATAATCGTAATTGGATGTAGCATACCGTCATTTTTTTGTATGCTTTGTATTTTTCTTTCTTTATGCGGATTATCAAAAAATACGTATAGTGCTATGATAAGTTGTATAAAATAAATGAAAATTTGTAACAGTCCAATAAACATAATAAAAAAAACAGTTGTTTGCATTGAAGCAATTAAAGAGTTGTATACATAACTATTCATAGTGTTGCCCATACCTGATTTCTATAAAAACCGTTATTGATATCAGCCCAATAAACAAATAATTTAGTATCAAAATTAAAATTCTTTGTTATAAGATCCTGAATGCTACATACTTTTTCTTGATAACAAAGTTCATTAATGAAATTTAAAATATAACAACTATGAATGATTCCTGATGCTTTACATTGCAAGCCAAGTAAAGTTTCAAATAATTTTTGCATGTAATCTCGTTGATCTTCTCTGGCAAACATAACATAAGGGGTTATGTAGTTATTGGAAATTTCTCTTAACATGGCAAGTAATCTACTATCGAAATTACTTGATTCTTCATCCATTATTTGTGATTCAAATTGTAATAAGTTATACGATGGAATAAGACGTAAAAAACAAAATAAACCTTTTTGTGGTATTGAATTAAACAGCTTAGTTATGAGTTCAATTAATGATACATTTGGATCACTGACTACTAAGCTTAGTGCTGCAGCGATAGCGACTTCTTGCCGATGGTCTAAACAAGCTTTTTCTAAAGCATTAAATGATTTTTCACATGGGTAATAAGACAACATATTGGCCGCGTCAACACGTTGTTGAACGGTTCCTTTATGTAAGAGTAAACGTAATTTTTTTTGAAACGTTTCTTCTGCAAAAAAAGGTAGTAATTCTTGCACTTCATAGCGCTGTCTTTTGGCAAAAAAAGAGACAATCAGTACAAGTGAACCCGAAGATAATGTTTTATTAACGGTATTTTTAAAAATAATTTTATTATTTTGTTTAATACTTTTGTTGTAAGCGGTAATTAAGGTTAATTTTAATTTATTGAAGTGTCGCCGTTGATTCCTTCTTTTACAGTAAATGATCGATGTTATGATTATCACAATGAAACCGAACAGCACCAAACTACCATTATAGATATTGATATAACGTATTAGAATGTCCATTTTATTCCGCACCCTATAGTTTTTTTGTTATATAATTTACGGTTATGGGTTGTTTCTTTACGATCTTCGTTTGTATAGTTGATATTTATGGTAACGATTTCAGAAATATCATAAGAAAAGCCAATAAAACGAGCAGACGCTTTAATTAATGAACGAGTTAAATTGCTTGATCGATCCGATGTCTCTTGTGAATTGGAATAGCCTGCAAATAAGTGTAGTTTTTCGGTAGGTGAACCCGCTATTTTAACTAAAAAACCACTCATATGTTTGTTATCTTGATCAAAGGTGTTATTCCATTTTCCCGATAATGAAAGTCGTTCACCAAAAAGATATTGGAGTATACCTAGATCGATACTTTTAATATTTCCATCATTGTAATGATCGAACTTCATATCCAAAGTGACATGAAAGGAGTTAACATCATTATTTATTGAATTAAATAAAGTGTAATCGATTCCATTAATTAGTGTGTATTTGGCAAATAATTTATTTGAGGAAGAGACAAATACTGTTAAGTAACCATACGCCTTGTCGTTGAAAGTATGCCAAAGTGTCCCGCCATATTTTTGATCGTTCATATGAAAACGATGTGACTGTGCAAAATAACCCGTAACCGTATCTGTTTTCGATAATTTATAAGATAGAGCCATTTCTATTTCGTTCCAATCAGCATAAGATTTTGATAAATGGCTATGGGTACCTCCTAAATTAAAATCCCAATTATGAATAGAATTTTTTATGGCTTCGATGGTTTTGCTAATTGTTAATAATTGAACATCATTTGGTGATTGTTCTATATATTGATTTAACAATTTTTCCGCTTTATCGGGGGCATCAGGATTTTGCGCTAAAATAACGCTCACCAAACCATATTGTGCATCAACATAGTTAGGAGAAATGGATAAGGCGTTTTGAAATGAGTGTTTGGCTTGGTCTAATTTGCCTAACGCATAATAATTGAAACCTAACTGAACCAAAACATCAGAATTAGTTGGTGATAAATGATTTGCAATTTGCAGTTTTGATAATGCGAGTTCAAAATTCTGAAACTTTTTAGCCTCTATACTTTCTTTCAGTAGTTGATCGGCTTTAATAGCGTTATCAAAATCGTTGTTGTCTGCTATAGCTGTGGAGCTATAAGTTAAAATACTAATAATTAAGACGATTCTATAGAACATATAAATCCTTAATCCATTATATTTTTGTTTGGTATTTTTTATGTATTTAATTTACCAATCACAAAGCTGCTATTCCGATCATAAAGCTGGCGGAATCAATATAGGGAGTGCTGAAAATAGAGTCGAACGATGTACTCCCTTCCTTTTTGAATCAATGCATTTTCGATTAAAATCCAAACTACTTTAAATCAATTGGAGCTACTACATTATTGTGTTCATTTGTACTGGTATTGATTGTGAAACTGATAAGAAAATATCATTTTTATGACAATTAAATTGTAAACAATTTATAAAACTACTGAACTGACCGTATAATTGTTAAGATTACTTATCCAACGGTAGTGATTGAATTATAGTATGATTTTTCAACAAAAGATATTCATCACTGGTTATTTTTTGTAAAGAAATTTTAGCATTCAAACAATGTTTGTTTTTCTCCCTAATTTATTAAAAAAAGACTATAATGTTATTTTTTTATTAGGCGAAGATTATATGGATAAGATAAAAATTATTTTTTTTATAGTATCAGTGTTTTTAATTTTTAATTCATCTTTTGCAATTGAAAACAAAATTTCTTTCCCTGTTCTTTTAGAAAAAATACAACAAAGTGATCGCGATAAACGCCAATACGAGGTAATTGAATTAGCAAATCAGATGCGCGTACTGTTGGTTTCCGATCCTAAAGCAGCAAAATCGTTAGGATCTTTAGCATTACCAGTAGGTTCACTGCAAGATCCCAAAGATCAGCAAGGATTAGCTCACTATACAGAACATATGGTACTGATGGGATCGAAAAAGTATCCTGAACCCTCCAGTTTCTCCGAATTTTTAAACCGCCATGCAGGTAGCTATAATGCCAGTACTGCTGCGCATCGTACCGCTTTTTATTTTGAAGTTGAAAACAGTGCGTTAGATACTGCGATAGATTATTTAGCCGATGCTATAGCGGAGCCTAAATTAGATTCTAATTTTGCAGATAAAGAACGCAATGCGGTTAATGCTGAAATGACTATGGCCAGATCAAATGATGGTTTTAGAATCCGGCAAGTTAATGCGGAAACCATTAATCCTGATCATCCAGCAGCGCAATTTGCAGGTGGTAACTTAGAAACATTAAGTGATAAACCAACTAGTAAACTTCAAGATGCTTTAGTGGCTTTTCATAAAGATTATTATTCATCCAATATTATGGTAGGGGTGATTTATAGTAATCAATCTATCAATAAATTGACTAAATTAGCAGAAACAACCTTTGGCAGAATCCCGAACAAAAATATTATTGCTCCTAAAGTGGATAAACCCGCATTAACTCCAAATGTGCTAAGCAAACAAATATCTATGGTACCGGCTCAACCGAAAAAATTACTGTTTTTACAATTTCCAATGGAAAGTAATTTGGCTAAATTTGCCGATAAAACGGATGAATATATCAATTATTTGATCAGCAATAGCAGTCAAAATACCTTATCAGACCAATTGAAAAAACAAGGTTTAATTGAAGGCATAAGTTCAACTTATGATTCTATTCGTTACGGTAATAGTGGAACGTTTAGTATAAATGTGAGTTTAACTGATGAAGGACTTGCTCAGAAAGACAAAGTGATTGGTGCTATTTTCAATTATTTACAATTAATTCAAGAGCAAGGTGTTTCCGATGCCTATTATGATGAGCTTAGAAAAGTTTTAGCATTACAATTTAAATATGAAGATATAGAACGAGATATGTCTTATGTAGAGTGGCTATCCGATCAGATGTTGTTATATCCAGTGGAAAATATTTTAAATTCCGATTATGTTGCAACTAATTTTGATAAAGCAGCAATAATTGCTCGCTTAAAAAGTTTAACGCCTGATAATATTCGAGTTTGGGTGATTGCACCGGATCAAACTACTGATAAAACAGCTTATTTTGTCGAGGCACCTTATAAAATTGAAAATATCACCAGCGAACAAAAAGACAGCTGGTCAAAGTTAGGTAAAAGTTTTATTTTCACTTTGCCGGAATTGAATCCTTATATTCCTGATGATTTCTCGATAGCGAAACAAAATTATGATCAAGCTCAACCCACTAAGCTTAGTAAACGTGGTAATCATATCCATTTTGTTAGCCAATATTTTAAAAATGAACCTAAAGCTGCTATTGTGGTTTCATTGCGTAACAATCAAGCTTTTGATTCAGCCAAAGCAGATGTCGCCTTTGAGTTACTTGACTATATTGCGAACCGAAGTTTAAGTAATTTACAATTTCAAGCTGCGGTAGCCGGAATTTCATTATCCACTCAAAGCGATAATGGTCTGATGATCTCAGCAAGTGGTTTTAGCCAACATTTACCAAAAATGGTTACATCCGTTCTTAATAGTTATCGCAATGTAACTATTGATGAACAAACTTTAGCTTTAGCAAAATCTTGGTATCTGCAAAGACTTGATAATGCCGATCATGCTAGAAGTTATTGGCTAGCTGTACAACCGATTAATGCGTTATCGGTGTTACCACGTTATTATGAACGAGATGAACGACGTCAAATTACTGCCAATATTACTATTGCAGATATTGTCGATTATCGTGATAATTTACTCTCTCGCTCTGTGCCATACATGATTAGTTTGGGTAATTTATCTAACGAGAACTCTTTAGATCTTTATAACTCCATCCAAAAAACGTTAGTAAAGGATGTTGAATATACACCGAATGAAAATATTAATATCAAAAATTCACTGGATGCCAAAATTACTCAACAAGCTAAGAGTACTGATAATGCTTTAATAATGGGTTATATTCCAACAGGCTATGATAGGATTAGTAGTGGGATGTTGAGTTATACCTTGACTAAAATCATATCCCCATGGTTTTATGATCAAATACGTACTAATGAACAATTAGGTTATGCGGTATTTGCGGCTCCTATGACAATAGGTGATTCCATAGGAATGAGCTTTATTGTGCAAAGTAACCAGTATGATCCAGCTTATTTATTTAAACGTTATAAAGAATTTTATCCTGTAATATCAAGTAAATTGCATGCATTATCTAAAGATGATATTGATCAATATAAAAAAGCGGTACTTGATGAATTAACTATGCCACCGCAAACTTTAGATGAAGAATTAAACCGGTATTTACCTGATTATCGCAATAACCGTTTAACGTTTGATTCATTAAGAAAAAAAATTGAGCAAGTGAAGAAAATCACCAAGCAAGATCTTATTGATTTTTATCATCGTTCAGTTATGGAACCAAAAGGCTTGGTGTTAGCGTCACAAGTTTTAGGTAAACGCGAAGCTGATGCAACACAACCCGAAGCCATTTCAGAATTTACTGAATATAAAAATGTAACATCTTTACAAGAAGTTCTATTAAACTAATTTATGTTTTAAAAATAAACATAAAAACGGGTTAAGACTGAAAGATATTCACAAAAATTGGCATTGTTATCACCATGTGATACACTGCCAAAATCCCAATGTTTTGAGTGTATTATGATTACTGGAACGATTGATTATTGTGCTATAGGTCAGCGATTGCGCGCATATCGAATTGCGGCTTCGCTAAAAGCGGAAGATGTTGCAAAAAATCTTAAAATTTCACGAGCAGCTGTCTATCGGTTAGAGAAAGGTGAAATTGTTAAGATAGAAACTTTAGAGCGGTTGGCCTCTTTACTCAATACTTCTTTTGCGAGTTTACTTGGAATCGATACTGAATATTATTCAAGTGGTGAAGGATTTTTTGAAAGAATGCGACAGCTTGAAGAGCAATCAACTCATATTTATTCTCATTTCGATCCTTTCTCATTTTTATTAACTTCACCGAATTATCTTAACCATTTAGCTATGATGCTAGAAGAGTCTAGCGAGTCAATCGATCCGCAAAAATATGCAATGATTTTGTCAATTTTAAGACACCGTAAAACACAGTTTCACCAATCAATTCCTAAAGTTATTAATTTAATTAGCTTACGTAATGTTGAGCGTTTTTTACATATCGGTTTAGTAGGCAACTTAACTATTTCGCCAGGTAAAAAGTCTGAAAGAATGCTGCTTGCTCGTAAAGAAGTTTATCATTTGATTGAACTCATTGAGCAACAATCTTATGCGCCAACCATTGCTATCACACAAGAAGCTATTCCATCAATTGCTTTTCAAATTTTTTATCAAAATGGTGAGCCAATTTCACTTGCAATGAGTCCTTTTCGTTTGGGTGAATTGCCAAATGTAACGACGGGTATTGCTTCAATTACTTCTTCGCATGATGCCATTAAACATCATCGTTCCTTATTTGATAAATTATGGCAAAATAGTGCCAAAGATGAGCATGCAATTGATTTGCTAAAAACAACATTAGATAAATTTTAAAGAATACAAAAATATTTAAGAGAGCCATTATGTTATCCCTAACATTACAACCAATAAAAAAATTTAACGGCACCATTAATTTACCCGGTTCTAAAAGTGTGTCTAATCGTGCATTACTATTATCCGCTCTAAGTAAGGGGAATACACGTTTAACCAACTTACTTGATAGTGACGATGTTCGCTACATGCTTGATGCTTTGGCGGCTTTGGGTGTGAAATATCAGTTGTCGCATGATCGAACCATTTGTGATGTTGAAGGTGTAGGCGGTATGTTACATTCGACGCATGCCTTAGAACTTTTTCTTGGAAATGCAGGTACAGCAATGCGACCACTCGCTGCGGCTCTATCTTTAGGCAATAATAATATTGTACTAACGGGTGAGCCACGCATGAAAGAGCGTCCAATTGGTCATTTAGTTGATTCGCTCCGTCAAGGTGGTGCTAAAATTGATTATCTTGAAAATGAAGGTTATCCACCACTTCATATTCAAGGCGGTTTTACTGGTGGTAATATTCAGGTTGATGGTTCGGTTTCTAGCCAATTTTTAACCGCTTTATTAATGGCTTCACCATTGGCGCCAAATGATACTGAAATCACGATAGTCGGGGATTTAGTTTCTAAGCCTTATATTGATATTACGATTAAGATGATGGCAATTTTTGGTGTCACAGTGACCAATCATCATTATCAAAAATTTACAATTAAAGCCAACCAAAGTTATCAATCTCCAGTTAATTATTTAGTTGAAGGCGATGCTTCGTCCGCTTCTTATTTTTTAGCCGCTGCTGCAATTAAAGGCGGTACGGTGCGTGTTACAGGTATTGGTAAAAAAAGTTTACAAGGCGATACTCAATTTGCCCATGTACTTGAAAAAATGGGCGCTAAAATCACTTGGGCTGATGACTATATTGAATGCACTCGTTGTGAGTTAAATGGCATTGATATGGATATGAATCATATTCCTGATGCAGCAATGACTATTGCAACAACGGCACTGTTTGCGAAAGGACCAACAACAATTCGCAATATTTATAATTGGCGAGTTAAAGAAACTGATCGTTTATATGCGATGGCAACTGAATTAAGAAAAGTTGGTGCTACGGTTGAAGAGGGTAAAGACTTTATTACTATCGAACCACCCGCTAAATTAACTCATGCTGAGATAAAAACTTATAACGATCACCGCATTGCAATGTGTTTTTCATTAGTTGCATTATCTGATACGCCAGTAACCATATTAGATCCTAAATGTACAATGAAAACTTTTCCTGATTATTTTGAACAATTTAAACGATTAAGTGTAGAATAAAATGAATAAATCTGTTCCTGTTATTGCAGTTGATGGGCCAAGTGGTGTTGGTAAGGGCACATTATGTCAAGCATTGGCAAATCATTTTAAATGGCATCTTTTGGATTCTGGAGCAATTTATCGTGTGCTTGCACTTTCGGCGCTTAACCAAAATATTGCTCTTGATGACGAACAAAAGCTTGCCCAATTAGCGCTTAATTTACCATTGACATTTGATACGACAGGCATTGAAGTAAAAATTTTGTTAAATAATGTTGATGTGTCAAAAGATATTCGCACAGAACTTACAGGGGGAGCTGCCTCAAAAGTTGCTGCAATAAATAGTGTTCGAACTGCTTTATTACAACGCCAACGAGACTTTAGACAAGCACCGGGACTGATTGCTGACGGTCGAGATATGGGTACTGTAGTGTTTAAAGATGCGCCAGTTAAGATATTTTTGGATGCGAGTGCAGAGTCCCGCGCAGAAAGAAGAATGAAACAGTTGCAAGATAAGCAAAATCATGTTAAATTCGCCGAAATTTTGCAGGAGATAACTGCGCGTGATGAGCGCGATCGAAATCGAACTGTTGCGCCACTTAAGCCTGCGGATGATGCTTTAATAATTGATACCACATCCCTATCTATTCAAGATGTTTTCAATCAATCTATTAAGTATATAAATAAAGAACTTGCGTTGTAAATTTGCTTACAGCGTGGAACTCGCTCCAATATAAGGATGTATGGAGTATCACCAACAACCCCACAAGACACGATGTAATGTGGACGTTAATTTTAACTTAAAGTATATAAATATGACTGAATCTTTTGCTCAACTCTTTGAAGAGTCTTTAAATCAACTAGACACTCGTTCTGGTAATATGATCCGTGGTACTGTCGTTGCAATCGACAAAGATGTTGTTTTAGTTGATGCTGGTTTAAAATCTGAATCAGCCATTCCAGTAGAGCAGTTTAAAAATGCCCAAGGCGAATTAGAAGTTCAAGTTGGCGACGTAGTTGATGTCGTTCTTGACTCAATTGAAGATGGCTTTGGCGAAACAATCTTATCTCGTGAAAAAGCTAAACGTCACGAAGCGTGGCTAACACTAGAAAAAGCAGTTGAAGATGCTGCAACAGTTTTAGGTGTTATCAATGGTAAAGTTAAAGGTGGCTTTACGGTTGATCTTAATGGCGTTCGCGCGTTCCTACCTGGTTCGCTTGTTGATGTTCGTCCATTACGCGATACTTCTCATATTGAAAACAGAGAAATCGAATTAAAAGTTATCAAATTAGACCAAAAACGTAACAACGTAGTTGTTTCACGTCGTGCTGTTATTGAATCTGAAAACAGTGCAGAAAGAGAACAACTTCTTGAAAATCTACAAGAAGGTTCAGAAGTTAAAGGTATTATCAAAAACCTTACTGACTATGGTGCATTCGTTGATCTTGGCGGTGTTGATGGTTTACTTCATATCACTGATATGGCTTGGAAACGTGTTAAACATCCAAGTGAAGTGGTTGAAGTGGGTCAAGAATTACTTGTTAAAGTACTTAAATTTGACAAAGATCGTTCACGTGTATCTCTAGGCTTAAAACAATTAGGCGAAGATCCATGGGTATCAATTGCTAAACGTTATCCAGAAGGTACTAAAGTAACTGGTAAAGTAACTAACTTAACTGATTACGGTTGTTTTGTTGAAATCGAAACGGGTGTTGAAGGTTTAGTACACGTTTCTGAAATGGATTGGACAAACAAAAACATTCACCCATCTAAAGTTGTTAGCTTAGGTGACGTGGTTGAAGTTGTTGTTCTTGAAATTGATGAAGAACGTCGTCGTATCTCTCTAGGTCTTAAACAATGTAAACCAAATCCATGGTTACAATTTGCTGAGTCACACAATAAAGGTGATAAAGTTAGCGGTAAGATCAAATCAATCACTGATTTCGGTATCTTCATCGGTTTAGATGGTGGTATTGATGGTTTAGTTCATCTTTCAGATATTTCTTGGAATATGCCTGGCGAAGAAGCAGTTAAATCTTACAAGAAAGGTGATGATATCGAAGCGGTTGTGTTACAAGTTGACGCAGAACGTGAACGTATCTCTTTAGGTATTAAACAACTTGAAGACGATCCATTCAGTAGCTTTGCAGCTAACTACAAAAAAGGCACAATCGTTAAAGGTACTGTGACTGCAGTTGATGCTAAAGGTGCAACTATCGAAATCGCAGAAGGTATTGAAGGCTACTTAAAAGCACAAGATATCTCTCGTGAACGTATTGAAGATGCAACTACTGCATTAAAAGCTGGTGATGAAGTTGAAGCTAAGATTGTTAATATCGATCGTAAAACTCGTGCTATTTCGTTATCAATTCGTGCTAAAGATGAAGCTGACGAAAAAGAAGCACTTGCAGCGGTAAATAACACAACTACTCAAGAAGATGCATCATTTACTAACGCAATGGCGGAAGCATTTAAAGCAGCATCAAAAACTGAGTAAAAAATGTTTATGTAAAGAGTAAAGAGGGCTTGCCCTCTTTTTCTTTTGTAGTATAAAATGAATTGATTTTATGCCGCGCAAAAATTAATTAGGAGTGACCATGAACAGATCAGATTTAGCAGAAAAAATAGCCAACTGGCGGGCACACCTTCCCGTGCAGCTAGTTGATGATGCTGTGAGAGATATTATCGAACAGATCGCGTTGGCTATGGAAAGTAATGATCGTGTTGAAATTCGAGGTTTTGGTAGTTTCAGTTTGAATTACCGAGCCCCACGTAAAGCAAGAAATCCTAGAACTGGTGGTAATGTTGAAGTTAAACACAAATATATTCCACACTTTAAACCAGGTAAAGAGTTACGTGAAAGAGTAAATAATGCTGCTAAAGCATAATATTTAAATATTATCATTCATAAAGCCTTTGATTTCGATCAAAGGCTTTTTATTTCACTGCGATTTAATCTTGGCATCAATAATTTACTTACCTTACTACTAAAAATCTTTTCTTAAGATTGCAATTCGCTGGTTTATCAAGTCAACGTCACTGTTGCTCTGATAAATAACAATATTCCACAATAAACTATCAAATAAACTTATTATCCTAAAATTATTCTCACCTCATTAATAAATTGGAAGCTAACTTCAAAATTTCAAGATAGATTATTCTGATCAATTAATCATATGATAAGTTGACTGCTCTATAAAATGAATCTTGTTAGGTTTATGCGACGATTATCACTTGATTTATTGGCAATCATCTTTTCGTTAGGCTGTTTGCCATTGATGTTTTTACCTTCACTGCTCTGTGACGATCAATGGTATATGATAACGTTGATATTGATTATTGTGATTTTAATTGCTCCATCTAAATTTCAAAACTATATTACTGTTATTACTGTATTTTCTATTAGTTTTTTATGGTCCGTAGCGTATTCTAAACAATATTTAATAAAAATTGAGCCATATATCGACAAAACGATTGTGGTAAAAGCAAGAGTTGAAAGTATAAACACTCGTGTTTCTACTTCGCCAACCGATCTTTATTATGTAAAAATTGCAATCAATGACGATTCTCAATCTTTTTTATATCCTAAGGTAACAATATCGGTATATTGGGATGAACAAATTAAACCAAAAGCAGGACAAATTTGGCAATTAACCTTAAAAACAAAAGTAGTACATGGTTATTTAAATGAAGGAGGATTTGATAGCCAACGTTATGCCATAGCTAATCGTAGCCTTCTATCAGCAAAATTAATTCAGGCTGAGTTACTTGAAGATAATTTAAGTATTCGGCAGCTAATCGCTGATCATTCGTTACCTTACATTGATCGATTTACTTATCGAGGTATTTTACTCGCATTAGCTTTTGGTGATCGTAGTCAAATGGTTGATGAGCATCGAATTATTATGATGCAAACAGGTGTTGCCCATCTAATGGCTATATCAGGTATGCACATTTTATTGGTTTTTGGACTTTGTTGTACTTTATTAAAAATTTTGATGTTTTTTATTCCTCAGCGTTTTATCTACTTTTTCATCCCAATCATAATAGCATGGCTAGCTGCACTATTTTATGCATGGTTAACAGGACTTAATCCTCCTGCATTACGAGCCATGTTAGCATTATCTATATGGATATATTTACGTTTTAAAAACAGTCAAATCAGTGCTTGGCAAAAATTAAACCGTATCGTTGCGTTATTATTACTTTTTGATCCGCTAATGATTTTATCAGAAAGTTTTTGGCTATCTTGTTATGCAGTAACGAGCTTAATTTTTTTATCTGACTGGCTACCTCTACCTAAAGTTATAAATAATAAGAAACGCTGGTATTGGATAAGATTATTACATTTACAATTTGGTTTAATCTTATTAATGTTACCGATTCAATTGATTATCTTTCAAGGTATCAGTTTGGTATCTTTGTTAACAAACTTAATTGCTATTCCTGTTATTACATTATTGACTTTGCCCTTGATTATTTTTGCCCTGTTCTTTAGTGTTAGCCATTGTACTCATCTTGCTTCATGGTGTTGGTTTATCGCTAATAAATCGCTTGAATGGTTATTTGTTTGTTTAGATAAATTAAATCTGGTATGGCTTGATATTTCCTCAGATTTTTATCTATTAAGTATTTTCGGTTGGCTAGCTTTTGTTATTGTACGTACCGAATTATGGCGACGTTTTGGGTTCACCTTATTAATCATTTTAATGATACTTTGCCCCCCCCTTTTTAAACAGCAAGAGGATTATTGGCGTTTAGATATGCTTGATGTTGGGCATGGGTTAGCAATTGTGATTCATAATGGTAAATCAGCAATTTTGTTTGATACGGGGGCTAAATGGGAAAAAAGCTCCGCAGCAGAGCGGATTATTCTCCCTTTTTTACGATGGCATAATTTGAATTTGGAAGGAATCATCATCAGCCACCAGCATAATGACCATATAGGTGGTTTAGGTTTACTGCAAAGTCGTTATCCTAATGCTTGGCTAATGAGTTCATCTTTAGCATTAGATAACCATTACCAATGTTTAGCAGGTAACACTATTCTATGGAATAGTTTGTCTGTTAATGTGCTATGGCCAACTCAATTAGTTAAATATGCTCAAAATGCAGATTCGTGTGTGGTTCAGGTGACCGATGGGCATTTTTCTGTACTTTTGACTGGGGATTTAGAACGCAATCAAGAATATCAATTAGTCACTAAATATCGAAATCAGTTAGCATCAACCATATTGCAAATTCCTCATCATGGCAGTAGTACTTCATCTAGTTATGCTTTTTTAAATCATGTTAAACCAGTAAAAGCATTAATTTCAACTTCTCGATATAATCCATGGAAGTTACCATCACATAAAGTCATAGCACGATATCAAGATTTACACATAGATTACTATGTTACCGCTAAAACAGGTCAAATCAGTCTGATTTTTGATAATCAACAGTGGAGATTAAAAACCATGCGCAGTGAAATTAATCCAAGATGGTATCATGATTGGTTTGGTAGTTTACCGATTTATGAGTAAAATAGCTTATCTTTTGCTATAAGCAATTAATCTTGTAAATGCTATATCTAACAGGTATAAAAACAAGACTAAACATAATTGAGTGATATTAACGTGATGATTGAAAAACTTTGGTATGGTAAAAATCGGTTATTTTGGTTACTAATACCATTTTCTCTATTATATGGTTTAATTGCGTTTGTTCGTCGTTTTTTATATAAAATTGGTATTTTTAAATCTTGGCAGTCACCGGTACCAATCATTATTATTGGTAATTTATCTGTAGGCGGTAATGGTAAAACACCATTGGCTATTAGTTTGATTGAAGCGTTACAGGCAAAAGGATTGAAAGTTGGTCTTGTCTCACGTGGATATGGAGGTAAGGCTGAAAACTATCCGCTTATTTTAGATGACACAACAACAACCGACCAAGCAGGCGATGAACCTGTACTTATTTATCAACGAACCCGTGCCCCTGTAGCTGTCTCGCCTAATCGATGCCAAGCTGTTAAAGTATTATTGGAACAAAATCAATTAGATGTAATTTTAACGGATGATGGTTTGCAACATTATGCATTAGCAAGAGATATTGAAGTTGTTGTCGTGGATGGTAAACGATTATTTGGTAATGGTTGGTGGATGCCAGCCGGCCCAATGAGAGAGAGACAAAATCGGTTAAAATCAGTTGATTTAATCATTGTAAATGGTGATAGTATCAATAATTTGACCCAGCAATATCCTGATAAAACTTACACTATGCAATTAGTACCGAAATATGTGATAAATTTGCTCACTAAAGAAAAAAAAGAGTTATCTTCGTTATCAAATATTTGTGCCGTTGCGGGTATTAGTAATCCGAAAAGATTTTTTGATATGCTGATGAATATGAAAGCTGATTTAAACAAAACCGTCGCATTTGCCGATCATCAAAAATTTACCTTATCATTATTAAATAATGTTGTTAGTAGTGAGCAGACACTTTTAATGACTGAAAAAGATGCCGTTAAATGTCAGCAGTTTGCTCAACCCAATTGGTGGTATTTGCCTATAGATGCGGTGATACCCAAACCAGCCATTGATCAGATCTGTGTATTATTAGATAAAACCAAATCTCAAAGAGAATAAAAAATGAAACAAATTCTATTAAGTGCGCTTGCTTGCCCTAAATGTCATGGACAATTGCAGTATGATGCAGAACATCAACAACTAATCTGCCAAGCCGATAATCTTGTTTTTGCAATTAAAGATAAGATTCCAGTGTTGCTTGAATCAGAAGCTCAACCAATCAAACAAACACAATCTATTGAAGAATAAAAAAGATATAAGGCTTTAGTTATGAAATTTTCAGTTATTATTCCTGCTAGGTATGCTTCAAGTCGTTTACCCGCTAAGCCACTGGCAGATATCCATGGTAAACCAATGATTGTGCGCGTAATGGAGCAAGCACAAAAATCTTCAGCTCATCGTGTAATTATTGCTACTGATCATCAGCAAGTATTTGATGTTGTCAAAGCCTATGAGGGTGAAGTGATTCTCACTAGTGATAAACATAATTCTGGCACTGAACGTTTAGCGGAGGTGATTAATCGTTATCAATTCGCAGACGATGAAATAATTGTTAATGTGCAGGGCGATGAACCATTAATTCCACCCGTTATTATCGATCAGGTGGCTAAAAACCTAGTGCAATATAAAACAGGCATGGCAACATTAGCCGTACCTATTGATTCAGCTGAAGAGGCCTTTAATCCTGGAGCAGTAAAAGTTGTGACTGATAAAGATGGTTATGCGTTGTATTTTTCTCGTGCAACGATACCTTGGGAGCGAGATCGATTTGCTAAATCAACCGATTTACTGAAACAATCAAGCATTGGTGATTTTTATCTTCGTCATATCGGTATTTATGCTTATCGTGCTGGTTTTATTCGCCAATATATCAACTGGGCGCCATCATCACTTGAGCAGATTGAAATGTTAGAACAATTACGGGTACTTTGGTATGGTGAAAAAATTCATGTGGCAGTTGCAAAACAATCTCCAGCAATTGGTGTAGATACACAAGAAGATTTAGAAAAAGTAAGAGCATTATTTAAGGAGTAAGCTATGGCAAACTTTACTGGTTTTACGCAAGCAGGGCTTAATTTTCTACAAGATGCTTGGATCAATAATAGCAAACCTTGGTTTGAAGAGCACCGAGCAATTTATGATAACGATTTAGTTAACCCTTTTCGCTTATTGGTCGAACAACTAACGCCAGATATGCTTAAAATTGATGAATGGTTTGAAACGCGCCCAGCGATTGGTAAAACAATATCACGTATTCATCGTGATACGCGGTTTTCCAATGACAAATCGCTTTATCGAAGCCGTTTGTGGCTAACCTTTAAACGCCCCAATCGTGATTGGAAAGAAGCACCTGCTTACTTTTTTGAAATAAGTCCAAGTAGTTATCAATATGGACTTGGTTATTACTGTCCTTCCAAACAGACAATGGATATCTTCCGAGAAGAAATTCTTAATGATACGAATAAATTTCTCGAAATGACATGCTGCGTTAAAAAGCCATTTGAATTGGTTGGTGAAAGCTATAAACGCCCTTTAATTAAAGAGCAAGACGAAAAGATAGCGACATGGTATAACCGAAGAAATTTAGCTGTGATGGTAACAAGCAACCATATTGAAGATGTGCTGAATGGTGAACTACCTAAAAAATTGGCAAAAGGATTTAAACAGCTAGTTCCACTTTATGATTTTCTAATGCGTGTAGAAATGATTAAAAATATCCCAAAACTATAAATTCTAATTGTCGATAAACTATATATTTGGGAAATTTATCACTAATTCTTTAATACCATTAATAATAAATTGTGTACCTACACAAACCAACAAAAATCCCATTATTCTTGAGGTGGCTTCGATGCCACTTTTTCCCATAAATCGCATGATGCTGCCAGCACTACGCATACAAAACCAAAGAATAATGCATAATGATAAAGGAACCAAAATCGACGCGGTATAAACAACCCACGTTGAAATATCATAGCCACCACTTTTAACTGTTGAAGACATACTGATGATCATCGCTATTGTACCTGGACCTGCGGTACTTGGCATAGCCAGTGGCACAAAGGCAATATTATTGGAAACTTCTTTCTTTTTAGCATCTGCTTCAACGGTTTTATGCGATGGTTGTTGAGGAAATAGCATTCTAAAACCTATCACACCAACAATCATTCCTCCCGCAATACGTAATCCGGGAATAGATATTCCAAAAGTGTTCATCACTAGTTGCCCACAATAAAATGAAACAACCATAATCAAAAACACATAAATACAAGTTAACTTTGATTGGTAATTACGTTCTTCATTGGTCATATCGCCAGATAGACCCAATAAAAGAACAACGGTGGTTAATGGGTTCGTTAATGGGAGAAAGAGAATTAAACCGAAGCCAACAGTCTGTATAAGTTCCAACATAGTTATATCTTGAATCCATTAAAATTATAACTAAGTATAATAGAAATAAACAAAAAAAGATATAAGGGCGCAGATAAACGCCCAAATATAACAGAGGTGATAGTTTTAGAACGGAATGTCGTCATCAAAATCCATTGGTGGTTCTGGTGCTTTAGGTTGTGGTGCAGGCGCATTTTTATTTGGTTGACGAGATGGTGCAGCCGGTGCCGATGAAATATTATTGGCACTTTGCCCCCAATTTTGAGAACCATCATCATAACTATCATTATTGTTTGCACGTGAGCCTAGAATTTGTAAAGTTCCACCGATAGGATTAATGACTACTTCTGTCGTGTAACGATCTTGCCCTGATTGGTCTTGCCATTTTCGAGTTTGTAGCTGCCCTTCAAGATAAACTTGAGTACCTTTTTTAATGTATTCACCAGCAATTTCGGCTAATTTACCAAAAACGACAACTCGATGCCATTCAGTGCGATCACGGGTTTCACCAGTTTGTTTATCTTTCCATGATTCTGAGGTTGCTACACTAAAATTAGCTACAGCATTTCCATTTGGCATGTAACGGACTTCAGGATCTTGTCCTAAATTACCAACTAAAATGACTTTATTTATTCCTCGGTTTGCCATTATAAACTCCTAAAAATTGCATAAGTATTTAAGTGGCGTATTGTAGCATGAGACAGTAGTAATATCAGCGAATTTAATTTAATAATGGAATTTTTATCCCATTTTGTAAATGTGTAGAAAGATTGGCTTAGACATAGGAATTTGTAGCTATAACGAGTATAATGCCTACCATTTGTTAACGTATTGTAATAAAACGTTCCCCCACTACAGGAGTCCTTATGATTAATGCGTTTGGATTAAAAAACAAACAATTAGTAAAAATTAATGAAAGCGATATAAGTAATGCGACATGGATTGATTTAATTGAACCAGAAGAAGCCGATCGCGATTTTGTTTTAACACATTTAGGACAAAACTTAGCAACGAGTATTGAATTGGATGATATCGAAGCGTCAGCCCGTTTTTTTGAAGACAATGAAGGCTTACACGTTCACTCATTCTTCTTTTATGAAGATGCAGAAGATCGCGCCGGTAACTCGACGGTTGCATTTACTGTACATAATGGTCGACTGTTTACTTTACGTGAGCGTGATTTACCTGCATTTCGTTTGTATCGAATGCGCTCACGTTATCAGGGGATGAACGATGGGAACCCGTATGAAGTATTACTTGACCTATTTGAAGTTAAAGTTGAACAATTAGCTGACCAAATCGAGAATATTTATAGTGAACTGGAAGAATTAAGCTTAATTATCATGGATCGTTCATCTCAAGAACATTATGATGAAGCAATTACATCATTAGCCGAACTTGAAGACACTGCATGGAAAGTAAGACTCTGTTTAATGGATAGTCAACGTGCCGTTAATTATGTAGTACGCCGTGCTAAGATGCCAGCAGATCAATTAGAACAAGCTCGAGAGGTTATTCGCGATATTGAGTCACTTGTTCCACATAATGAATCATTATTTCAGAAAGTAAATTTTTTAATGCAAGCAGCAACTAGCTTCATCAATATTGAGCAAAGCCGAATTATTAAAATATTTTCGGTTGTGTCTGTTGTATTTTTACCTCCGACAGTGGTGGCCTCAGCTTATGGTATGAACTTTGAAAATATGCCAGAATTGAAATGGGAATATGGTTATCCATTTTCGTTGTTATTGATGTTACTTGCAGGGGTTGCACCTTATATTTATTTTAAACTTAAGAAGTGGCTATAATTGTTATTTACTTACAATATTTAAAATATTTATCTGCTGACTGAGTTAGCACAAGTGTTTATTGGAGTAATAATCAGTTAAGGGAATTAACTTAATGTAACTAGTTAATCACATTGACCGTTTTACTTTCTTTAACAAATAAATGTAATGCTTGCTATTTAAAGAAAAGAATTAATTTTTACAGAAGGGAATAACATGAATCAACATGCACTAGTTACGGATATTGGTGGAACCAATGCCAGATTTGCACTTTATAATTTAGCAACTAACGAACTATCAGGGGTTACTAAGGTTGTTCTTTCCAAAAATGATGTTTTATTAAATTTAATCAAGGATTACTTGCAAACACAAGCAGTCAAAATTAGTACGGCTTGCATCGCAATTGCTTGTCCAATTGATAATGAAGATATCATCAATATGACAAATAATCATTTGTCATTTTCACGTTCAGAACTGATTAAAGAATTAAATCTGACTAAACTTGAAGTAATTAATGATTTTACGGCTGTATCGACTTCAATTCCTAAATTAACGAAACAAGATTTAGTAAAAATTGGTGGTGATGAACCTGATTTAAATTATCCAATTGCGATTTATGGAGCGGGCACTGGACTTGGTGTATCGCATTTAATCAAAGTTAATGAGCGGTGGATTAGTTTGCCAGGAGAGGGGGGGCATACTGAATTACCGATGACCAGTGAAGATGAAGATCAGATTTTAGCCCAATTACGTAAAAAATTTGGTCGTGTTTCAACAGAACGCTTTTTATCTGGTAATGGCATTGTCAATATTTATCAAGCTTTATTACAAATTAATAATCAACCACAACAAGATATTACACCTGATGTTATTGTTAAAAAAGCATTAGATAATAGTTGCCCAATTTGTTTACAGACGCTTACCTATTTTTGTACTTTTATGGGGCGTTTTGGTGGTAATTTAGCTTTAACGCTTAATACCCAAGGTGGTGTTTATATTGCTGGTGGTATCGTACCGCGATTTATTGAATTTTTTAAAGCATCCCCATTTAGAGCGGCTTTTGAACATAAAGGCCGTATGTCATTTTTAGTCAAAAAAGTTCCTGTTTATGTGATAACACATGAAGATCCAGGTCTATTTGGCGCAGGTGTTTATTTACAAAATAGTCTTAAATAATTGAGTAAGGTTCTATTCTATGATGTGGTGTTATATTTACCGAAGTACTAAAAAAGAAAATTGTTATTTGTACATGGAAAATGAAAATGATTTTTCTGCGATTCCGGAAAAAATAATGTCTATTTTTGGTGCTCCAGTGTTTGTAATGAAAGTACTTCTTGATGGTAAACGTCAATTTGTGGTGGGTACTGCACAAGAAATAGAAGAAAGAATTAAAACGGATGGTTTTTTCTTACAAATGTTAAAAGAAGACGATTTCAAAGTATGATTGAGCCATTTTGGGAACACAAAACCTTAGAACAAATGAGTGATGATGAGTGGGAGCAACTTTGTGACGGTTGTGGTCAGTGTTGCTTAAACAAATTACAGGACGAAGATACTGGCGAAATATTATATACCAATGTTGCATGCAATTTGCTTGATTCTAAAACTTGCCAATGCAGGCATTATCATAATCGTTTTGCCTATGAGCCTGATTGCATTAAATTGACGCGAGAAAATCTTTTAACCATTGAATGGTTACCGTTAACCTGTACTTATCGTTATTTTTCAGAAACAGGGCAGTTACCTGAATGGCATCCTCTTATAATGGGAAATAAAAAGCTTATGCACAAGCTAAAAATTTCAGTTAAAAATCGCATTGTGTATGAAAAAGATGTGATTTGTTGGGAAGATCATATTCTTTAAAAAAGGGAGCATTTACTCCCTTTCTTAGTTTTAAAAACTTAAAGTAAAATCCATAGATAGCCCACAATATCAAAAGCGAGCATATTTAAAAACATTAAAATAAACACAAAAATCATGAACGAGATATCAATTATACCAAGAGGCGGTACAATACGACGGATAGGAGCTATAAACGGTTCAGTTAATTGAGCTAGTAATTCATCGGCTCCAGATTGCCCTCTACTTACCCAACTTAAAATCGCTCGAAATAGCAATAACCAAAATAAAAGATTCCCGGCATCATGAACTATTGCGGCGACGGCATATAACAGATATTCAATAGAAAATATTGGACTGTTAGTTAAATTAAAGTACAAAACAAAAATAATTTTAATAACTGCAAATAGATATAAAAGGATCCATGTAGCAGTATCAATTCGACCAATTGATGGAATAACTTTACGTAATGGACCAATGATAGGTTGCGTTATTTTGACGATAAATTGGGTAAAAGGATTATAAAAATTCACGCGCACACGTTGCATCCATAACCTTAAAATCAAAACATATAAACAAAAGGTTAATACGGTTTTCCCTAAAAAGAGAATCGATGTCATTTAAAATTCCTCAGAATAAAGATATTTAGCCAATATATCACAAATACTGCCGTGCGCCAAAGATAGCCGTACCAATGCGAACCATAGTACTACCTGCATTAATGGCAGCCGGCATATCGCCACTCATGCCCATAGATAATGTATCCATAAATGGATAATCTTTCTGTAATGAATGCAAGAGTTGTTGCATCTTAGTAAATACCTTAAGTTGTTTATCATAGTCATTTTCAATTTCAGGGATTGCCATTAATCCTCGTAGATTCAGATTAGGTAAAGCAACAATCTGCTTGACCAAATCCGTAACCTCTTCAGGTTTTACTCCAGATTTACTGGCTTCTTGACTAATATTAACTTGAATCAATACATTCAATTTAGCCATATGGTTTGGACGTTGATCACTTAATCTTTGTGCTATTTTGAATCGATCAATGGTGTGCATCCAATCAAAGTGTTCAGCCACTAATTTACTTTTATTTGATTGTAATGGACCTATGAAATGCCATATTAAGTCATTATTTGGCATGTTCTTTTCGAAATACTGAATCTTTTCAATTCCTTCTTGCACATAATTTTCACCAAAAGCTAATTGACCCGCATTAATTGCTTCCATAATTTGCTCAACAGGTTTGGTTTTACTAACTGCAATAAGTTGTATTGTGTTGGGATCTCTTTCGCACTTTTTAGCAATTTCTGTAATTTCATTTTTAATGTTAAGTAAATTGTCTTGTACTGTATTCATGTTAATTCCCAAAGAATAATTAATAGGTAGAATTTAATGTTAAACTCAATGTTGGCTCTTAGTGTAACGCAAAATGCTTCGGATTTGCACCTTTCAAGTGGTGAAGCGCCTTATGTTCGTATTAATGGGCAATTACAGTTTTTAAATGCTGATAAACTAATACCAAACACCCTTGAAATAGCGTTATTTGGTTTATTGAATGAATCCCAAAAAAAAATTCTACAGCAACATAGGCAAATAGATTTTGCTTATGATTTGGCTAAAATAGGGCGATTTAGAGTTAATATTTTTTATCAACACCGTGGTATTTCAGCCGTGTTTCGAGTGATTAATCATCGTATTCCTACATTGTCTGATATTGGTGCTCCCGCTATTTTTAGCGAACTTGTAAAAAATGAATCAGGCATCATCCTTGTGACAGGAGCAACCGGTAGTGGTAAATCCACTACTTTAGCCGCATTGATTCAATACATTAATACGACAATTGCCAAACATATTATTACGCTTGAAGATCCTATAGAATATATTTATAAAAATGATAAATCGTTAATCCAACAACGTGAAATAGCCGATTTTGGTCAAGCTATTGATAGTTTATTAAGGCAAGATCCAGATATAATTTTATTGGGTGAGTTACGCAATAAATCATCAATTCAAGCTGCATTGACTGCCGCAGAAACAGGTCATTTGGTTTTTGCAACTTTGCATACTAATTCTGCTGTGCAAAGTATCAATCGCATTATCGATGTATTTGAAGATAATTCTCGTGATTTTATTCGTAGCCAACTCTCTAACTGTTTGAAAGCTATCATAAGTCAAAAGCTAATACGTCATAATAATGAACGTAAAGCGCTATTTGAAATATTGATTAATACACCAGCAATCAGTAATTTAATTAATGAAGGCAAGATGAAACAAATTTTATCACTTATGCAAACTGGACAACAATATGGCATGCAAGTAATGCCAAAAAGTTTTTAATAAAGCTTAAAAGTTATATTGTGAAAGATTTTATTTAAGAGTCAGAATTAATAGAAAGATAAATTTTGGGTTTTATTAAAAAAATAATCTATAATCAATTTAACTTACATTCATAGGAGTATACAAATGGAACAGCGTATTGGTTTGATTGGTTTAGGTAATATGGGTAATGCTATATTACAAGGTATTTTAGGGAGTAATATTGTACCAGGCACACAAATTTATGTTTATGATACTCATCCAGAAAAAGGTGAAGATTTAAATAAATCTCACGGAGTGAATAATTTAACATCAGCAAAAGATGTAGCTCGAGAGTCAGATATCGTTTTTGTTGCTGTAAAACCTAATGTTATTGTTGATGTTCTTAGTGATATTCAAAAAGAATTAAAAAAGAATACGATAGTTGTCTCAATCGCTGCAGGAGTGACAATTAAAACAATTGCGAAAAGCATTGGTTATGAGCAAAAAATTATCCGAGTAATGCCAAATACACCAGCATTAGTTAACGCCGCTATGTGCTCTATCACACCCAATACCGAAGTTACCGATGAGGAGTTAACAACAGTACAAGAACTTTTAAATTGTATTGGTGAAACTGAAGTTGTGCCAGAATATTTAATTGATGCGGTTATTGGTGCAAGTGGTTCTTCACCTGCATTTGTTTTTATGTTCATTGAAGCTTTAGCTGATGGCGCAGTTAAAGGCGGATTATCAAGAAAACAAGCTTATAAATTTGCTGCTCAAGCGGTTATGGGATCTGCAAAATTGTTGCTTGAAACAGGTAAACATCCTGGCGAGCTTAAGGACATGGTTTGTTCTCCTGCTGGTACAACTATTGAAGGTGTCCATGCACTAGAAGAAAAAGGTTTTAGAGCGGCAGTTATTGATGCAGTAGAAGCAACAATAAAAAAATCTCAGTCAATGGCTGAAAACTAATTTATCACAATAAATTATATTGTTATGTTATTAATGTAATATTATGATTTAGTTTGTTTTACTATTATTAACAATTATTATAAAAAGATTGCTTGCATTAGTTTACTAATTATGAGTAAATAGTTGCCAGCATATGACATGCGGATTTATTTTGTAACATTTAGATATATGTAGTTGTAGTTTACTTTAACTCAGGTATTGGTTTTCTTCAGTCTCTTCTTATCAGTGTTAATAAGTAGTCTAAGTTTTATGTTTTATGAGTATAGCCTTAAGTGGCTGAGATTAATTTATTTATAGGAAGATTATTATGTCTAAGATTACTGGTCAAGTAAAATGGTTCAACGAAAGTAAAGGTTTTGGTTTTATTTCCCCTGCTGACGGTAGCAAAGATGTGTTTGTACATTTCTCTGCAATCTCTGGTGACGGATTTAAAACACTAGGTGAAGGTCAACAAGTAGAATTCACTATTCAAGATAGCCCACGCGGTCCTGCTGCTGCAGACGTTACTGTGATCTAATCTTCATCTGCTTATCTTATCAGTAAATTATTACTGGTAAGATAGATATCACCTATCAACGTTATATTCCAAATCTTACCTTGTTTTCCGCTAGAAATCATAAAGTATCATTTTTAACAAAAATTTTAATAACTATTAGAAGATCACAAAGGCAAACAATGAAAAAGTTAATATTAACTGTGGTAATGTTGGGTTTCTGTTCTGTTGCAACAGCAGATATACCAGAATCATGTAAAGTATATTTTGATAAAGTAGAAAATATTTATAAAAATATGCCTGAAAATACCTTTAATCAAGAAATACTCGACATAATAAAACAAAACCTTGAACAAGCAAAACAAGAAATTATTGCTTTGCCGGAAGATAAACAAGTTGCTGCTTGTGCTCAAGGTTTAGAGTTACTTAAACAAATCGATAAATAGAATACCGATAGAAAAAGTTAACGTTTATTATTACGTCGAAAATCCCAAGGGGCTATAGGTTTTTTATCTTTCCATAGTCCTTTTTTGCTTTGCTTAGCCTTTGCTTCAATTTTAACCATCAATTTATTATTAGCCACGCCCTTATAACGATAAGCCCAAGCATAGCCACTTTCAACCATTTTGGCATTTATATTTACCTTATTTAAGAAAATAGTGCCTAATGTTCTTTTATAAATATCTTTCTTGCTCGACTTTACAAAAACTTTTTTACCTGCGATAAGTGAGGCTAAATATTGCTTCGACTTATTGCCATAAGCTTGATTACTTTCTGGTGCATCGATATCAAGTAGACGAACACGAATTTTTTGCTTCTTGATGGTTAGTATATCAACTGTATCGCCATCGATAACTTTCACTACTTTGCCACTGAAATCAGCGTAAACGAAACTATTTAAAAAAAAAGATAAAAGAATAAAAATAAAAAAACGTTTTAAGAAAATCATAAATTATACTAAATAAAAAATCTTAATTATTAAGAATAGACAAATAGAGTGATGAGTTAGCGATTTGACTTATTGAAAATTGTAAGGCATTTTGCATTATTGTGAATCTATCTTTAAATTTTGTTTTATAAAAAAACACTAACATAATAAAAAAGACTATTAAATTACATAAGTAAAGCATAACCAGTATGACAATCGCTTATAAAGCTAACTGAATAAATTCGGTATTCTATTCTTATATTTTAAGCAAATATAAGAATAGAAAGTCAAAAAAATTTAAAATTCACTTGTATCTTTAAAAAGACCCACTTTTAAATCAGTTGCTTCGTAAATTAATTTACCATCGACAAAAACTTCACCATCGCCAATACCCATAATTAATTTACGGTTAATAACACGTTTGAAATGAATTTTGTAAGTAACTTTTTTATTGATTGGAAGTATTTGACCTTTAAATTTAACTTCGCCTACACCTAAAGCGCGACCTTTACCTTTACCGCCAATCCAGCCTAAATAAAACCCAACTAATTGCCACATAGCGTCAAGTCCAAGACAACCAGGCATTACCGGATCATTTTTGAAATGACATTTAAAAAACCATAAATCGGGATTAATATCAAGTTCTGCCTCAACATAACCTTTACCAAAATTACCACCATCCTCATTCATTTCGATAACGCGATCCATCATCAACATTAAATCAGACGGTAATGGAGGACCATCATGACCAAATAGTTCACTATTGCCTGATTTAATCAGATCTGCTTTATCATACGAAGATTTACGTTCAAATGTCATAGGAAAACCTTTTATCTAATGTAATTACATGCATGGCAAATATAATTAAATTATTAAGAGCCATGCTTTAAAACCCTAAAAGCGAGTAACGCACTTCATTTTAATTTATTAATCAATCAATCAATCAAATGCTAAGATAAAGTTTATTGGGTATTACTGTTTTTTGCAATATTTTTGCCATTTACTAAGCCAGCTATCATGCTTTTTGTCTTGTATTAATACTGATTGCATACGAGCATGTATCAGTTTGTACAAGTTGATGCTACTATTATCTTTATAAGGTACTCCTGTAAGCAGATAAAGTGCATCAGCGATATGCTCGACAGTCCAAATTGAAAACTGCTCTTCTTCAATGGCCTCAATAACTTCATCATTTAAACTTAAATGACGTTGATTGGTCGCAGGGATAATCACACCTTGTTTTCCAGTTAAGCCTTGATGTTTGCAAACAGCAAAAAAACCTTCAATTTTTTCATTTACACCGCCAATAGATTGCACATGGCCAAACTGATCAACTGAACCAGTGACTGCAAGTTGCTGATCGATGGCTTGCTCTGATAATGCGCTTATTATTGCGCAAAGTCCAGCAAGAGATGCACTATCTCCATCAATTTCATTATAAGACTGCTCAAACACTAATGATGTGGAAAAAGGGAGCTGGTGATTAATAGCAAATTCAGACATTATAAAAGCCTGCATAATCATCATGCCTTTAGAATGGATACTGCCCGCTAAATCAGTTTTCCGCTCAATATCAATAAATTCTCCATCCCCAAAATGAATAAGGCAGCTTAAGCGTGTTGGCTCGCCAATTGCTTTTGGGTATCCAGGATATTCAATCACCGATAATCCATTAACTTGACCCACAACTTGATCTTTTGTGTTAATCATAATTTGATTAGTAAAGATTTCATCATGTAGTCTTTCTTGCAAATAAGCTTCATGCCAAGATTTTTGTTTTATTGCTTGGGTAACAGCAAATTCATTTATAGCATTATTTTGTGAAAAATGTGTCGCATTCACCAAAACAGAATTAATCCAATCTACTGAAAGGGGTAAATAATATTGATCGCCTGTATAGCGGGTCGCTTCTTTATAAAGTTTACCAATCGCTGAATTATCAATATTAGGCAACTGTTGCTTATCAGTAATAAATTTTAAGTAATCAACCCATTGTTCAATATCTTCTATTGATTTTACTGGTAATTCATTTTCAAACTCAGTATAGATTGAGGTTGCATAAAACTCTGGTTCAAAATCTTGCAACTCAGCTAAACTTAATCTATCACCAACAAAAATAACACGTAAATCTAGAGGCATTTTAGGAATTGACAAGGGTAACGGGTGTGATTCATCAGACGAAAACCATTCAAATTCTTGTTTAATGACCATCTGTTTTAACTTTATCCAAAGCTCTGGTTGGCTTAGTAATGAGCGTAGCCCTAAAATTAAAATGCCACCATTAATTTGATGAACTAAACCTGCTTGTAGCTTAATCTGACCATTTTCAGGTTGTCTGACGCAACCAAAAAGCTTTTCAGAATCGACAGCGGAAACAGCTAAACAACTATCTTGAACGGCAAAATTATCTTGCTTACTTTTTGCTTTGTTCAGTGTGATTTTATTTTCATTGAAAAAATAGCTGTAGCCTAATTCTGATGATGACAAATCAGATTTAACCGCTTGCTCAAGTAAAGAAAATAAAAGTTCACTTTCAGGTGCTTTTAGTAGCATAAATCGTGGACTATAATTTGTTCTTGTATGCGGGCATAACAAAGATAAAGCCGAAGCGATGCGAGGTTGCCATTTAAGTAAATGGGCTGATTTATCTGACACCAATCTGGTTGTATCTACTTGGGTACTCAATGCAGAAATTTTTGTTAAATCAGGTTGGATGTGTTGTGATTTAAGTTGTGTAATTGCCAAAGTTATAGTCTTTATTGTTAGCTGAATAGATCCGAGAATTATAACAAGTATCGATTATAACGCCAACAAGTTACCTAAATCTTTATGCTAACGAATAAAAAAATTACAGAAAGATTTTTTAAAATCAGGTAAACTATGCCACAAATTAATTTGTACTTACCATCTCATCATTACCAACGATTAAATATGCTCAAACTTAAAAGTAACCACTTCAAAGATGAACAGACCACACAAATTGTCAGTTGGGGTCATTGGTTTACATTGTTTAATGTATTTGTCGTAATTGCTTTGGGAAGTCAATATTTATTTATTGCTGATTGGCCTCGTACTTTTATGGGGCGATTTTATGCAATTATTAGCGCAATTGGTCACTTCAGTTTTTTAACATTTATTGTTTATCTGATCTTACTTTTTCCGTTAAGCTTTTTTATTCGTTCGGCTTGTTGGCAACGAATGATTGCCATAATCATTGCAACATTGGGTATTGCACTACTTCTAATTGATATTGAAGTGTTTACGCAATTTAGGATGCATCTTAATTTATCGATTTGGCAACTGTTAACAACGCAAAAAGCCTCATTTTTAAGTACTAACCTGATTATTATTCCATTCATTCTACTTTTAGAAATATTGTTTGCAACATGGAGTTGGAAAAAATTACGCAGTTTAAGTAAGCGAAAATGTTTTGCTAGGCCTATAGTCATTCTTTTTATGCTAAGTTTTGTCTCTTCCCACTTAATTCATATTTGGGCTGATGCCAACTTTTATAGGCCAATAACCATGCAACGGTCAAGTTTGCCTCTTTCTTACCCGTTGACGGCTCGGCATTTTCTTGAACGTTACGGTTTTATAGAAGAAAATGACTATCGCAATCGTATTACTCAAGAAGGCAATCCGTTTGCACTTGCAATTGAATATCCGTTAGATCGCATTACTTTTGACGATACACAAGTATCGAAAAAAAATGTGCTTATGATAGTGATCGATGGTTGGAACTATAGTTTACTGACGGAAAATATGCCGTGGTTAAATGACTTTGCAAAAAGTAATATTTACTTTGGTAATAATTATGCTTCAAGCAATCAATCTTATTTAAACGACTTTTCACTGTTTTATGGTTTAGATCCAAATTATTACAACAGTATTTTAACCAGTCATAAAACGTCTACTTTATTTGAGGTAGTTAATCAGCAGCACTATAACTTAGGTTTATTTTCAACAGAAGGATTTTCGGAACCTCTTTATCGTTATGCATTATTGTCTAACTTTACCTTGCCTGATCCTATAAAAAAGAATAACAAACAGACAACAGATAATTGGATCACATGGTATGCTAAACAAAATGAGTTAAATAACCATGCGCCACTGTTTTCTGTTATCCAATACTCTTTGGCTAACAAAAATAAAAAAATGTCAATATCTGCATTAGAATCTAATGCGGCAAAACTCGATCAATATTTAAAATCGATAATTGATCATTTAAAACAGTCAAATCTATTTGATAATACTATTATTATTATTGCGGGAACTAACGACATAAAAGTTGATAAAGTTAAAAAGACAGCTTTACGTAATGATATTAATAATTTTAATCGGGAATATCTAAAAGTACCATTAATTATTTCTTGGCCAGGTAAAGAAAATCTTAAATTTAATCATGTTACCTCGCAAATAGATATATTGCCGACATTGATGCAAGATGCATTTTATGTAACAACATCTCCTCAAAAGTATAGCCAGGGTAATAATTTATTTAATCAAATTTCGAAACAATGGGTTATTGCAGGTAATGAAAATAAAATTGCCGCGCTTTATAAAGATAAAACTATTGTCATCGACGAATATGGTCGTTCTAAAGTTTATGATTTAACGGGTAAACAACTGAAAAATGAAAAAATCAGCTTACCTATCTTTTTACAAATTGTTACCGAGAATCGACGTTTTATGGTAGTGGACAATTAACAGTTTAGATTAAAGAAAACGGATTTATTTAAGTTAAAAAAATAATTAATCACTTCTTTATTAAAAAAATTGTTCCCCAAATTTCAGATTTAATTTTGTAAAAAACGTGAACACAAATAAAATATTTAATATCCATCCATACAAATCATTTATAAAGATCTGTTTAATTACGGTTCTTTTTCACAAATAAACAATAAGCTAATCAAAAATTCTGAATAAGAATTTCATTCAAAAACCGATAAAATTGACAATTAAAGACTCAATAATGCGCATTGATAGATAGAAAAATTATTTATTAAAGCAAATTGTTGAATTTTTAATTGATAAAATTAATAAATCAGATATAAGTGGCTGAAATTAGAGCTTTCGATGTTCATAAAGATTGTAACTTTATTAATTTTATAAATTAAAAGCTCAATTCGTTTACTCAAATAACGTCATGATCACAGGAATTATTTTTAATATTAGCTATCAAATAATTAACAAAACATAAAAAAAATTTACAAAACCATTGACCGTCCAATTTGAGGTTGTGTATTATTTATATCTTCTGTTTGTTTTTTGATTAAATAATAATTCAATAATATTTAATTGGACTATATCAACCGTTTTTTGAGTTAACCAAGGATCCCAACATGGATATAAAGGAGATAAAAGGAGTAGTTGCCGATAGCTTTTCTTCTTTAGTTAGTAATTTTTCACATAATAACTATTCTCTATCAATTGAAAATATTGAAACTTCTCAAATTTCAATATTATCGATAGAAGGTCATGAACATCTAAATCAACCTTGGCAGTATACCATACATTTTACTAGCCAAAATAAACAAATCGCTATTGCATCTGTGCTTAGTCAATTTGCCTCATTGACTTTTCACCCTGCCAATTTACCTAGTGAATTGATTAACATCGGTTCATCAATAGCAAGTGACAAACCCAAAACCATCTATGGTGTTATCACTGAGTTTAGTTTAATTTCAATTAGCAATGACGAAGCACATTATCAAGTCATACTTGAACCACGAATAGCATTACTGGCTAACAACCATCAAAGCGCAATATTCCAAAATAAAAGTGTGATCGATGTTGTGGAAGAGGTTTTGCGTAATCATAATTTTACAGGTGTTGATTTTCGCTTCGAATTAAACCAAACCTATCCTATTCGAGAATTTATTACTCAGTGGCAAGAAAGTGATTTAGCTTTCATTCAACGACTACTGGCAGACATAGGTGCTTATTTTTATATTAGTACTCATTTAGAACATAATTGCGATACTATCGTCATCAGTGATTATGAACAAGGATACCAAGATGCTGGAAGTACTATTATTAAGCAACCAAATGGTTTAAATGACAGTCAGCGTTATAGTGTATGGGATTTACAATTCAGTAGTAAAACAAAACCTAACCAAGTTAGTGTTAATGATTACAATTATCGTATGGCTGACAGTTCACTTTATGGCAGTGATAACAGTCAACCAAATGATACTACTACCCGTGGTGAAGATTATCGTTACGAAGAGCATCATAAATCGCTCGGTGATGCACAGACAGTTGAAAGTGGTAGTTGGTATGCACACATAAGACATCAACATTACATGAGCGAACAACTCATTATTTCGGGCAAATGTAATGACTATAAACTCATTCCTGGTCAACATATCACTATTGAAGATTGTCCAATTGCAGATATAAAAGACGGTATTATTATTGTTTCGACCAATTGTACGGGTAATCGAACTGATTCTTATCAAACACAATTCACGGCTATACCCTATGATGGCCTTAAACCGTATCGTCCTGCACCATTGCCATGGCCACAAGTAAGTGGCACCTTACCTGCAAGGGTAACAAGTCCTAATGATGATACTTATGGTTATATTGATACCCAAGGCCGCTATCGTATTAAATTCAATTTTGATTTAAAAAATTGGAAAAAAGGTGAGGAAAGTTTATGGGTCAGATTGGCAAAACCGTATGCTGGTGATACATATGGCTTTCATTTTCCCCTTATCGATTCTACTGAAGTCGCCGTAGCGTTCACTAATGGTAATCCAGATCGTCCTTATATTGCTCATGCTATGCATGACAGTAGCCATCCAGACCATGTTACCACTATCAACAAACATCGCAATGTGATACGCACTCCAGCTAATAATAAACTGCGAATGGATGACAAACGCGGACAAGAGCATATAAAGCTGGCAACAGAATTCGGCAAAACTCAACTTAACCTTGGTCATCTGGTTAATGAAAAAAAAGAACAGCGAGGTAGTGGGTTAGAGCTACGTACCGATGAATGGGGGGCGATAAGAGCAGGTAAAGGGTTATACATAACCAGTGAAGAACAAGTAAAAGCGGGTAATAAACAGTTACAAATGGATAGTGCCATTAGTGAGCTTGCACAAGCCAGTGAAATGGTGAAAAGGCTCAATGAATTGGCACAAGCGGCTCAAGCCGAACTTTCTGATTTACAAACACAAAAACAGCTATTTGAACAAAGCTTACAAGAATTAAAACAACCAGGAATATTAACTTACTCACCTTCTGGGATAGCTGATGTGACTCCAAGTTCAATCCAGCAAACTGCGGGTGAAAACATTATTCAAACAGCGCAAAGCAGTATTGATGTTAACGCCTTTAAACGTTTTATGGTAACCGCTGGCAATATGATTAGCCTTTTTGCCAATGCTATGGGTATAAAAATATTTGCATCAAAAGGTAATGTAGATATCCAAGCACAAAATGAAGAAATGTTATTAACTTCTAAGCAAGATATGAAAATTACAAGTACTGACAGTGAAGTCATTATCTCAGCAAAGAAAAAACTTACTCTTGCGTGTGACGGTGTTGCTATTGTATTGGAAAACGGCACTATAAAATTTATGGCTCCTGGTGATATTGAAGCGCATGTTGCTAGCTTTGGTGTGATAAGTCCATTAAGTTACAATGGCAGTTTACCTGAATTACCAGCAGGTAGTACATGTAAGGAGAAAGGATAATGAAGCAACAATTAATTGCTCTGCTGGATAATGAAAATAACCAAAAATATTATCGTTACTTATTGCTTGATCCACTCACATCGGTAAGTGAACTTGATTTTGTTGGGTTAAATAATATAAAAGATTTATATGGTGAACAAGCCGTTACACCAGTTGTCAGAAAAGATTTAGCTTATGACTTAGACGCTTGCCCGCAATTAGTAACGCTTGGTAAACCAAACCAAGAGCTTGAAAACCGATTACTACATTTTAGTTTGATTGAAGCAAAAGGTGAGATATTGCAAAGCAAACGTTATGTATGTTGCTGGCTAGTGAGTCAATATGAGCCCAAAATTGTGGCTAAAATTTTATCTGAAATTGGTATGCATTTAACCCAGTTTTTAGGATCAATATTTGTCCCTTTTTATGAGCCGTTTCGGATGCAATTGTTGCATCAAGGTAATCTAATCTGCCCGGAATTTTTGGCTGATTTATTGAGCAGTTTTGTGAGTTACAGTTATTTAACAGTTAATAAAACTATCGAAACTATTAATAATTTAGGTTACAAACCGAATCCATCAACTATCTTTTTGAGTGAAGATGCAAAATTTTATAATCAACATATCAAAAAGATTTTTGATATCTATTTATCACAAGCAAATATTTATATAAAGCTTGATAAAGAAACTACCCAAATTAATTTACTCGATTTGGCCAGAGCCTATCACAGAGCTTGCTCTTACGGTTTAACCAATTTAAATGATCAACGAACTTTCACAATAATGACACTTCGTTATGGTAATCTACTGAGTAATAGCACATTAAAAATGGCTATAGATCAAGCTAAGTTAAATGAAGGAAGCTTATCAGAAAGATTTCAAGCGATAGATAGACAAGAGTTTTTATCGATAAAAAAGTAAAATAAATAAGAATAAATAAGAATGAATAATGGAAGAAACAATGACCGGTAATTTAGAAAATACAGAACAAACAATAAGCAAAGAAAAACAAAAAAAAGCAGAAGATTTAGAAGATAGAATAATTTATGGTGAACTGGATAAAGGAAAGGATTCCCATTCACCTTTAGCCAATGGCAACTGTGGTGTATGTGAACGTAAAGGTTTTCCGATTTTTTTAGTCCGAAAAGCACCGGTTAGTGCAACTTTTATATCAAAACATAATATTGGTATCGCTGAGAAAAAACTCTCTGACGACAATCGTGAACCGGAAGTGGATTTAATTACTCATAAATATGTGTATCGAACCTTACGGGTAGGTTATGTTTATATTCTAGTTAAACATAAACAAAAAGGTTGGGAATTCATGGGATATGAAGTCACTCCATCAGGAGTATTTCGTCATAAAAGCATTACCGATGTTAAAGAACGCAATGTTAAAGAAATTCCAACAGGCTGTACTAAAGATGGCAATAATCACCATATACCCGGTTCTTTTATTAATATAGATACCAGTGTGTATGAAGGCGAAGCCTATATAGCCTATACTCGCAGAGCTTGGTCACAAGGAAAAAACAGTACTATTGAAAAATACCTTAAATTGATGAACGAATCTTCCATTACCATCGATTTACCCTCTAAGAAAGAGCAAGATTCATCTGAATCGCAAGATCAAGCAGCTCAACCCGCTGAACGCAATACAAAAACGATTGACTTAGATACTGCATTAAAACGCTTTACCAAAATAAATTTGAATGAAGAGTCTTACAAAGATCCTGATAAGCTTACTGAAGGGGGTAAACGCAGTTTTAGATTTAGTTCGTTAGAATCTGCAAATTCATTATTAGAATTAGCCGTTGATCCAAAAATGATAGTGCATAATGAAAATAATGATGAGAACAATCAAAAAGAGTTAATCCAAGACGAAAACACCTTTATAACTGCCCATAAATTCAATTCACTACGCGACCGTAAAGGATACGGCGTAGAAAAAGGAAACGGCGTAGAATATGAATATGAGGCTGAATCTAGAAAATTGGAAGACCAGATTAAAAAATTTCAACAATCGGGCAAATATGTTGTACCGGTCGTTATTGTTGAAGATCCATTTGGTATTGCTGAAGAATTAAGTCTACAGCGTCAGTTAAAAATTGAACCGATAGCGCAATCGGTTGTAAAAGCGGAAGAAATATATAATAAAAAAATAGATGAGCACTTTAGAAAATTATTTGAATCCAATAAACGGTTAGATGAAAAACTCAAGGAAAGTCTTGATGAAAATATAGAAAAATCAGAGGAAAAGCTTTCTGACATAGAAGAATATAAGCCAGCTTACCATGCGGTAGTGAAAACTTCAGTTGCTAAAAGCAAGTATTTTAGTGAAGAGCGTCTTCACCTGCGTAAAACATTATCACTTATTAATGATTATCGAAACCAAATTGAATCGATAGAGATATCCCAAGCCAAAGATATGATTTATTATGATTATATTTCTATAGGGAAAGCAGGCCCTAGAGAGATAATAGAAGTCTGGCCAAATTCAAAAAAATATTTAAATGAAGGGCTTATCGAAATCCCCTTGAGTGAAGAAGAAAAGCGTAAACAACTGGAAAAAAAGCAAAAAGGACAAAATTCAGACCTTATTTATAAAGATGTTCGAGCGTTCCGATGTGATAATACTATTCTACAAGCTACTAAAGAAAAAATTGCGAAAGAACGAGCTAAATACGATAATTTACTTGATTTGGAAAAAGAAAGAAAGTTTCTTGAGGAAGATAAAGAGGATTACAATGCTATTTTGGAGTCAATATCAAATTTTTCACAAGATTATTTTTATTATTTAACATGGCTATTTGGATTTGAGGGTTGTTCAGAATATGCACCAAAATCAATCAATAAGTTTAATGATTGTGAATTTTGGCTGATTGAGTGTGATACCAATGCATCCAATAACCATGTTGGGTATCTAACCGATTTTTTAGCCTTAATTGATTTTGCTTATTTAGGGGGCATTAAGACCGAAGAACAAACAGCCGTATGGGATTCATTACTAAATAACAAAAATAGTCTGCTTTATCATATTATTGACGGTAAAAAAGGCAGTTTTTGGGAGCTTGTTTTACATAAACGTCTTAAAATTATGGAAGATGAACTGTCGACAATTTCTGAGTTCCAACCACAATTAATGCATGAAACCAATAATGAAGAAATTAAAAAACATCTGCAACAGCAGGAAGAAAATCAACTGAAAGCAGAGCAGGAGCGACAACAACAAACTAAAATCATTTTACAAGAACTTGAAGCTGAACAGCCCCAAAACCAATTGGATGGGAGTTTTTTCAGTGAAAAAGGTCAATTAATGTTAACGCTTTACTCCATGTTATTAACACGGGTATCTTCAGGAATAACTAATCGCCCTACTGAGAAAGCTGAAACACAAAAAGACAGTTTGATCAAACAAAATGCCAAAAAACTCATGATTGAAAGTGGCCTAATTGTTAATGGGGAATTAATATTATATTTACAGTTACAAAACATCCCGGCCCTTGAATTAAATTCAATACAGACTTATTTTGAGCCGTTATCCCACAGTGCCACTCCATTACCAATGTTTGATTATACGGTATCGGACAGTAGTCAACAAGCCAAAACTGACTGGGATTTTGTTGAACGTAGATTGAATTATATGGATGTGGCCAATAAAATAGCTGAAGTGGCGAATGCACCAAGAATCCTGGCTAGTGGTAGGACATTTTTCCGTGCAGTGTGCCGCTATTTTTCAGGCGATCCATCGGTAATGAGGTTCCCATTTAAAGATTTAAAAAAAATATTCATTCAAAGCTATAATAATATTAAAAAAATGAATGGAGAATCTATTTTAAATTCAGTTAAAAACGCAGGATTAAATCCTACCACCAGAGTGAATGCCATAAGTGTTGGTATTGCTAGCAGTCAGTTGTTAACAGCTGGATTACAAGCAGGTGTTACTTATATCCAATATCAGGAAAATTTAAAAAAATTAGAAGATAATTCGATTGGTGAAACAATACGCTATGAAATTAAGCGTGATGTACAGTTTGGTTTTTATAAAGTTGTGGCGGGATTCACAAATACCATAAATGAATTGCTTAAATTTGCTGATTTAACGCTGAGTCAAGCTGTCAGAACATTTATTACCAACCGAGCAAGTTTAAGCACGTTAGTTAATGGTATATTTAAAATCTCAGCTGGTGCTGTAGGTGTTATGGGCATAATTAGCAGTGTGATTTCCATTACTGAAGGATGCTTCCTTTTTGCTAAAGGAATGCAAAAAAGAGGTGCTGTTGGTACAGCTTTGTGTATCGCAGGTGGTTTACAGGTTATATCGGGGATTGCTAGCTTAGCACAATCGATAGGCTTAATGTTATCCATATCTATGTTCAGCGGACCTATTGGCTTCGCGATTTTTGTGTTCATATTGGTGGCACAACTTGTCATAACTATTATCCAAAAAATATTTAAAGATGAATCAGACGATTGGGATAAAATGCAAATCTGGTTTAATAACTGCTTGTTTGGCACCAAATCATCAGATAAAGGCATCGCTTATGCCGCGACCTTTGATAGTATGGCACTGGAAATTAATGACTTTATGGCAGCTTTGATTAATCTAGATGCAGTAATACAATTACAAGAAAAACCAATTTATTACTTAGAACAAATGCGAACATATAAGGATTCTAAAGAAGCTTATGATCAAGTAGGTCAAAAAGAAAGAGCTATATATGAAGTTGCAAAATATTGTCGGGAAATTTATATCTCATTTGTTTTACCCAACTACATACCTAAACAAAGTTATTTTGAAGCCATATTAAGGTTTTTTGATAGAAATAATAAAGAAACCGTTGCTTTAAAAATTACCAAAGGTGATTCATTTCCAATTTTAGAGTTTGTCAACGGTTCACCAGAAGATTTATTGATAAAACGGCAGGAGCCACTAAAACCTATTGATAATATAAATCATTTAATTCCAAGTAAGGTGGGACAAATTGAGTCATATAAAAAAGCAACGGATTCAAAAAATAATGAATTGAATTATTTTCAAGTTTTTTATAAAGTGGGCGAATTTTGTTATATAAGTATTGAAGAGATTTATTTACAATTAAATTATTGGCCGAAAGGTGAAACGTCGCAAAATAGTCAAAATAAAATTGTTGACAACCAACCATTGATGATTTATTACACTTATAAAAATCATCACTCCCCTGTGAACGGTTTTTAAGATATAGGAAAATAGATAATGAAACATAATGTCCAATTAACAATCCTAATACTTGTGTCCAGTCTTCTTTTTGGTTGCGATACCTATGATAAAGAGGAGTTCAAAAAATCAGCTCAAAATATGTATGATGGAGTTCAAACTGACCTCAAAATCAAAGGAAATTTCTGTTTTTATTTGGGTTCTGTGAAATTTCCTTATACCGACGAGCCAGTATTAGCAGATGATATTCAGTGGGCAATTTGGAATAAAACTAAATTAGCTAAAACTTTACCATTATTTGCAGAAATAGGCTTATTAACTCGTCAACCCGTTGACGGTAAAGAGGGACTTTATCATTATGATTTAACAGATTTAGGACGTGAATATCAATATGAAGATATTGATAGTCGAGATGTCGAACCAATTTACGATAACTCGTTTTGCTATGGACCGATAAAAGTCATTAAAGTTACAGATGTGAGCGAAAAAACGTATGAACGAGGTTTGAGCGGTTATAATGAGACACAAATATCTGTTTATTTTGATTATCAAGTCGTTGATACGCCTGAATGGGTTATTCACAATCAAGATAAACTTGAAGCTCTGTATGATTCTAGTTCCGTACAATTGCCAAATGTTACTTATCCTCACATGCTACTATATATAAAAGGCAAAGATGGCAAACTATATCAAAAATCTTCTCCTTATTTTCTTAAGCAGCCTTAATTGAGCATATTATTAATTAAGAATAAATGATGAAAAAAATTATCCAATTAACAACCGCAATATTTTTAACGAGTCTTCTTTTTGGTTGTGATACCTATGATAAAGGTTAGTTAATGGTGTATTAAAAATCTCAGCTGGTGCTGTTGGTACAGCTTTGTGTATCGCAGGTGGTTTACAGGTTATATCGGGGATTGCTAACTTAGCACAATCGATATGCTTAATGTTAT
>NZ_JACFPX010000064.1:0-282 GCF_016101765.1 Gilliamella sp. B14448G11
CTCAACTCGACTAACGCATGATGCGCAGCTCATATCCTCAACAAAAAAATTGTATTCAACTGTTTTCATTTGATGCATCCCTTAACTGTCTTTGTTGATCGTTAATTTTAACTGCATGATAACCTGCTTTGTCTACTGCCGACATTAATGTTTCTAATTCAACATTGGCATTAGTGTTAACGGTTGCTTTTTTTGTGGCAAGATTAACACTGACGTCAATCACACCATCAATCTTCTTTAGTGCTTTCTCAACTCGACTAACGCATGATGCGCAGCTCATAT
>NZ_JACFPX010000014.1:0-71936 GCF_016101765.1 Gilliamella sp. B14448G11
AAATAGACAGTGTCGATGGTGAGCTGACGATTACCGCAAGTAAAGAGTTGACGTTAATGTGTGGCGGTTCATACATCAAAATTAGTAGTGCAGGGATTGAACTGGGTACGGCGGGTAATGTTTATATAAAAAGTAATGCATTACAAAAAATGGGGGTAGATCATCTAAATTTACCATCTCCAAATCTACCTGTTCCGTTTGTTGATGAAACTGGGCAGCTTAAAATTTTTTATCATGACAGTAATCTAAATCCTATTCCTAGAGCGAGTTATCGCGTTGAATTTGAAGATGGTTCTGTTCGAGAGGGTATTTTAGATGATAATGGAGAGGTCTTACTTGAGAATACACCTACTGGTTATGCTAATGTCTTTTTTGGTTACAGTACTGATGATCCTATTTTTCCGGATGTGGAATATGATGCGAAAGATTATTCAAAAGCTGGCGTAATTGAGCAATTGCAAGAATATATTAATATAACACCTGAAGAATTAGATGCCTTTATCGATTGTCACGTAGAATATACAGAAGAATACCTAGAAATCGCAGAACAAAATAACGAATAGAAAAAAGATAATGACTGATGAATGCGATGATAAAATTATGTTATAACGTATTGATTATTAATATTTAAATCAGCGAGGTAGAGAGAAATTGACTTCAGAAAAAGAATATAAGGAATTCATGAGTGACATGGCTAAAGCTGTAGCATCAAGTATGCCACCAGCGTCAATATTACTAGCAGCAGCGGAAGTGGGTGAAGCTACTTGGTGTTTGTATAAGGAGAAAGACCCTAAAGTGCGCTCCCAAGCAAAATTTCAATTATTAATGGGTATTATTTCTTTTATTCCTGGTATTGGTGGTGGCTTTCGTCTTGCGTTAAAATCATTAATTAAAAAACCAGATTTTTATGGTCCGATAATATTTGATTTGAGTATCGCAATTATTGAAGAAACTAATAAGCGTTGGAATTATAACTACCCATTAAATCCAGAAGGGTATTTACGAAAATTAATCGATGCGCCTTACATACGAAAGTATTTGAATGAAATTCGCATCAAATATGTTGCTCAACTTAGACAATATAAAGCTGCTCGTTGGGTAGGCCTTCCTGAAACAGTAGATAGTGTTTTAGGTGAACTTAGTAATCAATTAGAAGATATAATAAGAAATGTACTAGCTCCTGCAGTTCTAGCTGCCATTAATCGCGCTCTTCACCGCAAAAATTCCGCAAGACCAAGCAATGTTACTACTAAAAAGACCAATACTACGACATCAACCAATACTAAAAAGACCAATACTACGAATAAAGGTAGTAGTAAACCTACGGTAACAAGAAGTCGAGGTAATTTGATAGCTAGAATTCGAAGCAAGTTTCCGAATATTACTTCTGCTATTGGAGGTGTTGGTGAACATATTGCTGATTATTATTGTTTGGAACACCTAGATTGGGGCAAAGATCAATGGGATGGGCATGACAAAGCTCAAAAAGGAACATGGAAAAAATTACCGAGTGCATCAAATTTAGGTAAGTTAAATAATCTTAAAAAACTTAAACGTAATAGTACAATAAATAATGAAACAGGAATTGACGGTTTTTGGCGGGCAAAGCTTTCTACTAATCAAGGTAAAAAATATGCAGTGGTTGAAGCAAAAGCGACGACAGAAGTGGCAAGGGCAACTACTAAATATGTCGCAAGTAGATTAGGTGTGCTTTCTGGAAGTCATAATAATAAACCTATTGTCCAAATGGATCATTATTGGATTGGTCAAAGAATAAAACGTGAACTAGCACAGCTTGGAGATGACATTAAACGTGATTTTGGAAGATTTGGGAATATAGATGGATATAAAAGGATGTATACTCGTCATATTATAATTGTATCGTTGTCAGTAGATCCTGGATTATCACATATTAATGCGCTTCTTAATGGCAATCAATCCGCCCTTACTCATAGTAATCATGGTAAGGATGGTTTTGTGATTCATAAATTTGGTGAACCAACCATTGAAAATATTATTTTAGAGAAACATCGAAGTCTTGAAAATAAAAAGGGTACAAATAAGCAGAAAAAACCGAATAAAAAATAAATTTAGGAGATGAAATAATTATGTCGGAATTTGAACAACTACGTCGTCAGAAACTATTAGATGAAGATTTTTACCATTATTTTCAAAAAAGGCTTACCAAACTTATTGGTCTAGTTGATGGTGATATGAAAAGAGAAAAAGATGATTATGCTGAATTTATGGCGGATCTGCAATATCAACAATTTTGTTTAGATTATACCGTAGGAAAGAGTTGTAATGAATTATTTAATAAAATGGAATACATTATAAAGCTTATAAAGAAATCAAATGATTATGTAGACAGATATAATTTAGCTAATCCAGATAATAAAATGAATATTATGATATTAACTGAATATTTTGAAACTGAAAAATTGTCAAATTTCTTAGGTTTATGTATTTTATTTGAACGCCAAGATTGGTTTGAAATAATTGTTAAATCTGTTGATTATGATCAAGAAAATAGAGAAAAGGCGATAGATAGTCTAATTGCAATGAAAATTCCTGATTATCCTATTACTGAAGAAAAAACGCCACGAATGTTGAGTTTCCGTAATCCCCTTTATAAAGCCATTCATGCCGAAAAACCGAAAGACACATTGAAATTTTTAGACGAATATTTGCGATGCTGGTATGATGGATTACGTAAAACTGGATATGGCTACATAGATAGTCATTTAAATCAACAAGGCGATTCTCGAGATTGTTGTTCTTTTGTTGGCTACTGGTGTTTTGAAGCCGCAGCGGTAGCATACCTAAAAAATATTGATGATAGTACTCTTCACCGCTTTATTTATTATCCTAAAGATATGGTTGAATATGCGCGTAGTCGATTAATATCATAAAATATAAGCACTAGGAGTAACGCAGTGGTCTAAAACGAATATTGTAAGATTACAGGCACCTAAGCCATTTAGATTGCGAGGCTGGATGATCATCATAGTACTAATATTTATATGCTTATTCTCTCTTACAATATTTGTTACTCCTATAAATATTAGTAACAATACCCTTTTATTAGTGATTCTTAGTGGAATTTCAGTATTTATAACATCAATGCTATTTAGTATACGTCTATTTATCTATGGATTGACTGAGAAAAATTTTAATTTTGGGATGAATAAATAAAAAATCACGATAAGCAATGGTCAAAAAAGTCAATGCAGTCGTTAGCAATGCTTAATAGTGTCATTATTACTCCTCAAAATTTATCTGTAGATGATCTATTAAAAAATAAAAGGGAATTGTGTTTTACTTTCCATGAACTGTTTAGTTTTAATAAAATTAATGACCAATTCTATATCGAATCGCATGAGTAGATATTTTCTTATCTCTATGAGAGTCTGAATCAAATAGACGATAATTATAAAATTACTGTTTTATTATAGGGATCATCTGAATTTCATAGTGAACAATCGAGATTGATTCTATAAGCATATAAGCTTTTAAACTGCAATCATCTATTAGAGTTTCATTATTAAACAACTTTCGGTAAAGAGCAGATTGATATTAATCAGCTCATTGATAATGAGGAGCCACGTTTTATTTAATTATTAAAGATAATGTACAGCCTACAGGTAGTTCTGCATTTATGAGGCTTTATTTCTGGCTAATGAGTCTTTATTTAAAAAATACCCTTTTTAAGAGCGAAAAGTTATGTTTTGCGATCAATGCAAACTAATTGGGATGAGTTTCCTAAAGCGATTTCACAACAGCATGAAGTTCAACCAGTATTTAGTCATATTAAAAAACTTTGGTGTAGTCCGTTCACTGAAAATGCAGTCACTGACTTGAAAATATTATTTCTTGAATATGGAATAATCTTAAGTGAGATGGATAATCCCACTATTTTTCAGTTAGATAACTATTTTTGTTATCCACATAAAATATTAAGTTATTGGCTACTCCTTGCTATAACAACACAAGCATCAACAAAACTGCATCAAATCAATTAGTCGCTACAACTGTACTGGATAAAATTCTATTTACTGTGATATATCCGCCAAAGTCCCAGTAGAAAATAATAAACTGCTTAAGTGCGATGAATGATTACCTTTAATCTTAATTTCGTTTACGGTAGCGCTATATTTATCAAGTTGTAAGATATTTATCAAAAATAGATAGTTTGGAATGATTTCTATAATTCAAATAAAAAATTATGTAGTAACATTTTTAGGAGTGAACTTGTTAAGTAAAAGATTTTCGAAAATTGTTATTTATATTTTAATAGAGAAACTATTTATATAATTTTTCTATGATTTCAATTATTAATTAGGGTTAGGGCAAATTTTACTTATTTTTTCTTGATGAATAATTTTCACCATATTGGTTAGCGGCAATTAAAGCTGCATAAACATCTTGAGGTTGAACATTACTTGGCATATTTTTCATGGTGTCATTTTCTGAACAAAACTCAGTTGCCACTAGATGCATTTTCTTTTCAATATCAGTTGTAACCATATGTTTGGTTTTTCCTGCCTTATAATAACGCCGATAACATAATTTATTATTAATAAAATACCTCTCAAAAATCTAGTAATAATTTAGTAATAAAGCATAGGTGTAAAACCACGTCCAGCGCCATTTTCGATGTTCAGCTAATGCTGCTGTATGTGCATCGTTATCAAGCATGATTCTAATATTTCCGCCTAATTTTTTATATAAATAACTGCGGGCAGGAAAATCTTTTGTCTTCAGTAAGTTTGTCGTTTTCATAATACGACTTTCTTTATAAAAAATATAAAAAGATATACCTATGCCAACACCACAAAAATTAGAATTCTGAACATCATTATCCTTAAGAATTATATTGACATTATCGGCATTCTCATCAAAAAAGCTTGTGCATCTAAATTAGGATTAGTTGGTAGTTTATTTTTAAAAATTAAATTTTTATTGCTATTAAAAAGCCCGCATGCGGTTTTAGCACCACCAACATTAATACCTAAAAAATATTCTTGTTCTTCCTCATATTTTTTTAATTAAGGTTTAAATAAATTTAAGACCGAAAGATTAATAATTCACAAAAAAATGATTCAGTTTAAAACGTGATCAAGATCTTACTTTTGATTTAAATACCTAAAAATGAGATCTAAATCACAGACACTTTCGTTCGAAAGTTATTACTATGTAGAAAAAATATTGAGGCAATGTATGATTTTTAATTTACAACGATATTCTACTCATGATGGACCAGGAATTCGAACAGTAGTTTTCTTAAAAGGGTGTTCTTTAGGGTGTTTTTGGTGTCAGAACCCAGAAAGTCAATCCGCTAAGCAAGAAATTCTGTTTGATGAAAGGCTTTGCATGAGTGATTGTGAGCTTTGTTCTGCATCTTGCCCAAATTTAATTAATAAATCAAATGGACACATTCGGATTAATCGGAAAGAATTTGAACAAGCCGATTATAAAAAAATGCAAAATATTTGTCCAAGTTTAGCATTAACTGTATGTGGTGAATTGTTATCAGTACAAGAGGTTATGCAAACCATTAATAAGGATAGTCCTTTTTATCAACGTTCTGGTGGAGGGGTAACATTATCTGGCGGTGAGCCATTTATGCAACCCAAATTAAGTCAAGAAATTCTAGCTGCTTGCAAACAACAAAGCTATCACACCGCAGTTGAGACTTGCCTGCATGTTCCTTGGAAGAACATAGAAGCTTCATTACCGTATTTAGATCTTTTCTTGGCTGATTTAAAACATACTGACGAATCTATTTTCCATGCTTGGACCAAAGGCTCAGCCAAACGGATTTTAAAAAACTTCCAACATCTTGCTAATGCTAACAAAAAAATCACCGTTCGAGTGCCATTAATTCAAGGATTCAATGCTGATGAAAAATCGATAAAAAGTATTGTCGATTTTGTTGCTAGTGAAATACCGACTAATGAGATCCATTTTTTACCATATCACACTTTAGGTATAAACAAATACAAAATGCTCGATCTGCCTTATCACGCACCTAAAGAGCCACTAAACGACGCAAATATCATTGATTTTGCAACCAATTATGCCAAACAAAAACAGTTAACCGCTGTTTTACGAGGATAACCAAGGAGAACCTTATGTCTACTCTAGACCTTACAACTGTCACACCAAGGATTAAAGCACATAAAAATGCATTGATTCATATTATTAAACCACCGATTTGCGTAGAACGCGCAGAACATTATACCGAATCTTACCAAGAACATTTGGCAAAGCCAGTTGTATTACGTCGCGCTTATGCATTAGCAAATCATTTAAGTAAAAAAACAATTTGGATAAAACACGATGAATTAATCGTTGGTAATCAAGCGAGTTCACCAAGAGCCGCACCAATATTTCCAGAATATACCGTTGGTTGGGTTGAAAAAGAGATAGATGTATTAGGTGATCGCCCTGGTGCAGGATTTGAAGTTACCGAACACGATAAAGAAGTTTTACACCGCGTTTGCCCATGGTGGCATGGCCAAACGGTACTTGACCGCTGTTATGCACTATTCAGTGATGAACACAAATCATTGCTTGATACTGTTATGATCAAAGCCGAAGGGAATATGAATTCCGGTGATGCTCATCTTGCTGTTAACTTCCCATTTATTTTGGAAAAAGGTATTGATGGTATTATTGACAAAATTAAAGAACGTCGTAGTCGCATCAATACCACTGATTTTGATGATTTCCATAAAGATCATTTCTTAAAAGCATCTGAAATTTCAATGCAGGCTATGAGTGAATACATTGAACGTTATGCTCAATTAGCCCGTGAAATGGCAATTAAAGAAGAACGTTCATGGCGTAAAGATGAATTATTACAGATTGCTAAGAACTGTGATGTTATCTCTCATAGACCACCAGAAACATTCTGGCAAGCTGTACAATTATGTTATTTTGTTATGTTATTGTTACAAATTGAATCAAATGGTCACTCAGTATCGTTCGGTCGCATGGACCAATATCTTTCTTCATGGTATGAAAAAGATGTTGAGCAAGAAAAAACATTATCTCGCGAAGCGGCAATTGAGTTATTGCACAGCTGTTGGTTAAAACTATTAGAAGTCAATAAAATCCGTTCAGGTTCACACTCTAAAAGCTCAGCCGGTAGTCCGATGTATCAAAACGTGACAATTGGTGGTCAAAAGCTGGTTGACGATGTCGCTGTTGATGCAGTTAACTCATTATCTTATGCTATTTTAGAGTCTTGCGGACGATTAAAATCAACTCAACCTAATTTAAGTGTGCGCTATCATGCTGGAATAAGTGATGACTTTTTAGATGCTTGCGTACAAGTTATTCGTTGTGGTTTTGGTATGCCAGCGTTTAATAATGACGAAATCGTTATTCCTGAATTTATTAAACTCGGTGTAGAACGTGAGGATGCTTACCAATATTCTGCTATCGGCTGTATTGAAACTGCGGTGCCGGGTAAATGGGGATATCGCTGCACGGGGATGAGCTTTATTAACTTTGCTCGTGTTGCACTTGCAACTTTAGAGGGTGGTAAAGATGCAACCAGTGGTGTTGTTTACCTACCGCAAGAACAAGCACTCAGTAAAAATAACTTCAAAAGTTTTGACGAAGTTAAAGCCCAATGGGATAAACAAATCCGCTACTATACTCGAAAATCAATCGAAATTGAGTATGTGATTGATACTATCTTAGAAGAAAATGCGCATGACATTATTTGCTCAGTATTAGTTGATGATTGTATTGAACGCGGTAAAACGCTTAAACAAGGTGGCGCGAAATATGATTGGGTATCAGGCTTACAAGTCGGACTAGCCAATACTACTAACAGCTTTGAAGCAGTTAAAAAATTAATTTTTGATGAACACACCATCAAACAATCCGATTTAGCTAAAGCATTAGCTGAAAACTTTGAAGGTTCTGCGGGCGAACAATTACGTCAACGTCTACTCAATAATGCCCCGAAATACGGTAATGATAACGATGAAGTGGATTATCTTTTAGCTGAACTATATAACTATTATATTGATGAGTTAAAAAATTATCGCAACCCTCGCTATGGTCGTGGTCCAATTGGCGGTACTTATTATGCCGGTACTTCATCTATCTCTGCCAATGTGCCATTTGGTGCACAAACTGCGGCAACACCAGATGGGCGTAAAGCATGGACACCGTTAGCTGAAGGTGCCAGCCCATCATCCGGTACTGATACCTTAGGGCCAACAGCAGTATTTAACTCATTAGGCAAATTACCAACGGATAAGATTCTTGGTGGCGTGCTTTTAAATCAAAAACTCAATCCATCAACCTTAGACAATCCGCGTGATAAGTTAAAACTCATGATGATGCTACGAACATTTTTTGAGGTTCATAAAGGATGGCATGTTCAATATAATGTTGTTTCACGTGATACGTTACTTGCTGCTAAAGCACATCCGGATCAATATCGTGACTTAGTTGTTCGTGTTGCTGGTTATTCTGCGTTCTTTACAGCACTATCACCTGATACTCAGGATGACATTATTGCAAGAACAGAGCATGTTATCTAATTAATGATAATTATAAACCTCAGCAATAAAGCAAAGACCTACTTAACGTAGGTCTTTTTTAATGATTTAATTAGGTTTATTAATTTGAAATTATTCTGTAATAACAGGTTGAATCCACATTTGCTTATTTCTAAAATCAATCTTAACTATATTTTCACGAAAAAAATTTGATCCTAGTATCCCATCAGGTTCAAATACATCAGGAAGTGAATCAATTATAATTGCTTCAACTTTAACACTATCTACGTCTGCCATTTCAAGTGCTGTATATCTAAAATTATATTTAGGTATGGTAAGTTTTTTTGAAAAAGGTGAAAGTGATTTTTCTTTTATGATTGACACAGCAGCTCCTGTGTCTAATATCATTTCGTAGTTTCTTATACCATCAAACAAATTTATAACTAAACCATAATTATTTAAATAAAAGGGAATGGAAAACCAATTTTTATTTAAGTCATCAGAAATCTTTATATCATCTGATATTGTTATTTTATTTTCAGGATAATTGATATTTAAAACATAATCTTTAAACAGACCAAGTCCAATCACTGATTTTTCTGCATCAATTCCCTTTTTTTCAGGATTACTCTTATTAAGATCACTTGATATAAATAAGCCCCAACTTTTATATTCAAGGACTTGTACATTGTTAAAAATAAAAGATCCTAATTTTAACTTGTCGACAATAAACGATCTAACCTCTTTAATATCACCTGTTAAATCATTAAATTTTAATTTCTCTGAATTTTCAGTTTTATTCGGAATTTTATTAATTAAAGCCATTGGTAGGTGTAAAGCTGATTTAGATCCCGTGTCCAATATAAATGGAATTTTTTTATCTTGAAAGTCCATTATTACTGAAGGTAAATTATATCCGTTATCAAAAGTTAGATCCCAAGTTACCTCCAGACTTTGCGCAAAACGACTCATAAATAGCATGATTAAAAATAGTATTTTTTTATTCACAGAATCTTCCCTAATGTATTCTCATTCCTAATATATTTTTTCGATTTGATATTATTGATAAATGTTTGTTATTTATCCTTTTTTACATTTGTCATAATAATAGTATCAAGTTTTTATTCAATAATAAAATTTATATATCGTGATTTAGTTGTTTATGTTGCTGGTTATTCAGCATTCTTTACAGCTCTATCACCTGATATTCACGATGATATTATCGCAAGAACAGAGCAAGATATCTAATTAATGATAATTATAAACCTCAGAAATTAAAGCAAAGATCTACTTATGTGGGTCTTTTTTTGACTTAACATGAGCGTTTTTAAAAGATTAATACAGAAATTTATAACTAAATCGAGTTTTGCCACTTTTATAATGACAAATACGATTTAATTCATTACTATTTTTATCTATGTGTTTACTCATATATTAATATATGGATATGGCAATTTTATAACAGGTGACTATGCTTTATTTAATGAATGAACGGCAACAAGAGATTATTTATAAAGTTAATGAACTCAATCAAGTTAGTGTCAATGATTTAGCTGAGCAATTTAATGTTTCTGTTGTGACCATTCGTCATGATCTCAATTTTTTAGAGCAAAACGGTTATTTAAAACGAGAGCATGGTTATGCTGTTGCGGTCGATAGCGACAATCTTGATGCTCGCATGAAAATAAAGTTCCCATTAAAACAAAAGATAGCAGAATATGCGGCTTCGCTAGTCAATAATGATGAACATATCTTTATTGAAGGAGGGAGTACCAACGCCTTATTAGCAAGGCATTTAGCCTACACTCGCCGAATTACTTTAATTACTTCCAGTTATTACATTGCTCAATTACTGAAAAATACCGATTTAAAAGTGATTGTAATTGGAGGAGAATATCAAAAGAAAAGTGAAAGCGTTGTGGGTGAATTAGCTTGCCTTGCGATAAAACATTTACATTTCGACAAAGCGTTTATTGGTATTGACGGTTTTTTACCAACTACAGGTTTTTCAGGACGAAACCAAATGCGTACCGAATTAGTCAATACAATCTTAACCAAACCTTGTGAAAATATTATCATTACCGATTCCTCAAAATTTGGTCAAAAACAACCCTATCAATTAAAGCCGATCGAATCAATCCATCGAGTGATCACCGATCAAGCGATTAATCTTAATGATGAACAATATCTAACAGCAAAAAAAATTATTGTTGATAAAGTTATTTAATTAAGCATAAAAATTTTTAAATAAAAAAATAGCTAGATTTAACTCCAGCTATTCTTTCTCAAATTCATCCTCTATTTCTGGAGAATAATGAAGATTGTTTTTGGAAAAGATAGGTAATATACTTCATTTCAGGTTAATTCTATTTTTAACGAGCCTTTTGATTATTTTTTAATCGCAAAAGCCATATTGGTTTAACTTCTATTAATTCATTAGGGACAAGGCGAAGACAATTATAATTCTGCTATAAAAACTTTTTTGAAGAGAGTAAAACTTTTATATCGAATATAAAATAGTTAAAGATGAAAAAATGACTATATTGATGAATGGCAATAATTGTAATAAAAGTAATTCATATGAAAGGCCAAACAAAGCAGAAAAAGTAGGCGCTTTTAAAAAATTAGCCAAAAGGTTATCTTATGAAGATGATTATGTAATGATTGCAGGATAAAGAGCAAAAGATCTATTTCATGTTTTTAAATAATATATAAACACTGAAAATTACATCAGGTGATTTTTTTGAAATACGAAATTTACTATATTGAATTAAATAGATTTTAAATAAAGAATAAAAATGATAATTGTAACTTTAAAGTTTAAAAAACCTATGCCAGAAATTTTTGCAAAACTCGATGAGCACAATGTATTTTTAGATGATTATTTTGAAAAAATAAATTTCTAGCATCTGGGCTTCTGGAAGATAAATCCGGGGGGGTATAATTTTAGTAATGAGTGATTCGATTGAAGAAGCACAAAATATTATGAAAACAGATCCTTTTTACATTCATGATTTGGTAAATTTCGACTATACTTTTTTTGCGGCTACTAAACTTTCATCTAATTTATTGCAAAAATAAAACTTTTTGATATTCTTATTTAATGAATTAAAGGATCTCTTTATTACTTGAGATTCTTAACATATATCGAGTGAATAATATTATTCATATTGTTGTATATTTTTAATTTCTCTGTTTTTGTTGCCGTAAGTTCCTCTGTGTAGTCTTATTCCTAGGATATAATCATCTATTGCCTAATAAATACTAAAAATCTAATTCAATAAGTGATTTCGCATTCTCTTCCAAATCCCTAATGCCTCGGCATTTAAATATATTTAACGCCTCTTTCTTGTCTCTGTTAACTCGACTTAAACCTCATTAATACAATAGTGGATTAACATCCACTCAATCAGAAACACTTTTTTGGAAAAACGCTAAGTGTGTATTCTAATTTACTTGACCAATACCGATCTGGGATGATCTTGAGCTAAAATAGTTGGCGCGATCAAGATCTCTTTGAGCTTGTTTAGTAAAGGATCATCTCCATCTCGTCTGCTGATAAGTGACAGCAGAACCGTGCAGTTCGTTGTAAGAGGTTTATAGGTGACCTGTGGAAAATTAGGTAGCTGAAGTACTGTAGGTAATACACAGATGCCATGCTGAGCTTGAACAAGTGCTAGGACTGCGATCGGGTCGGATTTTGCGATGACTGTTTGGGGATGAAGACCAATAAGACTTTTCACTACGTCAAGAGCCTCATCGTCACTATTGGCAAATTTGATAAACACTTCTTCCTTGAGGTCTTCAAGTTCAATTACGGATTTGGAAGCAAGTACATGATGAACCGACATACCCACGACTACAGGCAATTTTGTAAGGTGGTGCACTCGAAGCGTCTGTTGATAGTTGTCAAGAACAGGAGCGAATACAAAGTCAACCTTATCGGTCATAAGCTTTTCATTCTGTTCCCATGGTTCAATTTGTTGTAGCAGTACTTCGACCTCAGGCATGGCGTGTTCGATCCGCGTGAGGGCTGATGTCAAAATACCAGAATGAACTGCGATGGCTGAATAGCCGATCCGTACACGTCCTAATAGCCCCTTGCTAACGCGCCATGCAGTTTCGATCGCGCGCTCAACATGTTCAAGGGCTTGATTTGCCTCTTCAAGGAACACCTTTCCCGCTTCGCTAAGCGTCACACCTCGACGATTACGATTGAGTAAGCGGATTGAGTAAGCGGCATCCTACAGATTCCTCAAGGAGCAGCATTTGCTTGCTCAGTGCCGACTGGACGATGTGCAGACGCTTCGCCGCTCTTCCAAAATGCAGCTCCTCAGCCAGTACGACAAAAGATTTCAGATGGCGGAGTTCCATTATTACCTCTTGGAATTACAGGGGGAACATAATGTCATTGGACATTATAAGTACCGAATTTTATTATTGTCAACAATAACCGAAACCAAAGAGAGGATCTGCTATGACTAAATCAAAACAGTCTCCGACCATACATCTACCTTGCATCAATACTACCGAGTCCATAAGCCGACGACGCTTCCTGAGTGCAATGGGGATCGCTGGCGGGGCTCTTGCCGCCAGTCAGTTCGGTTTACCATTCATCGGAAAGCCAATTAACTCGGCGTTTGCAGCGTCATCAGAAAATGAGGTTCCTTTTTCCGAAAAGCTGCCTCTTCGTATCTATGGCAACGATGCTTATCCGACTTACTTCCGTCGTCCATTACCTTTGGATGTACCACGAGTGCGTTATCCCGGATTCAAGCCAGGATCGGAAATTCTGCGTAAAGGAACCATTCGACGTGAGGGTGCGATGCCATTACCCTGCGACATTATGTTTGAGCGCGATCTCGCGATCACCCTACGTGATGGTACAGTGATCTATACGGATGTTTTCCGTCCTGTCGGCGATGCTGTCCATCCAGCAATTCTCGCTTGGAGTCCATATGGCAAAGAGATTGGTGGCCAATGGCTGGATGAAATTCCAGAACGTTATGGTGTCAAATTAAGTATGACGTCTGAAATGATGAAATGGGAAGGCCCTGATCCAGCTTACTGGGTCAATGCTGGTTACGCCGTGATCAATCCCGATATTCGTGGTGCCTATCGCTCTGGTGGAAATATTGTCGGCTGGGGTCGGCAGACAGCCGAAGACGGCTGTGACGTAATTGACTGGGTGGCAAGTCAAGGTTGGTCAAATGGTAAAGTAGGTATGGCAGGTAATAGCTGGCTGTGTGTTTCGCAGTGGTTTATCGCAGCAGAACAACCACCGCACTTAGCTGCCATAGCACCATGGGAGGGTTGCACCGATATTGCCCGCGGTGATTTTCTTCGTGGTGGCATTCCTCGCACTGCATTCCCAGAAGCGCTAATCCAAAGCTTTGGTGGTGAGCACTTTTTGGAAGATATGCCGCGTATGGCTGCGACTGAACAGGATATGACGCCTTACTGGGCAGATAAAGCTGCGCGCCTTGAGCGCATTGAAGTCCCAGCCTATATCGTTGCTAGCTACGATAATGTCGCTCATACATATGGAACGTTTGACGCGTGGCGCAGAATTTCATCCAAAGAGAAATGGCTGCGTGTTCATAATAAGCAAGAGTGGCCGGATTTTTACGATCCTGCTCATCAAGCTGAACTTAAACGCTTTTTCGATCGATATCTGAAAGGCGAGAAAAATGGATGGGAAGAAACCCCAAAAGTTCGTATCTCGGTTCTCGATCCCGGGCACAAGGATGAGGTTGATCGTATTGTCGAGGCGTTTCCTCCAAATGGTTATGAGCATATCAAACTGCATATAGTTGACTCCTCTTCACTGTCAACTACGTCATCCAAGAAATCGGGTGTCGTTTCTTACAATGTGAATGGTGGCTCAGCTACATTCTTATTACCGATTGATCATGAGGCGGAGCTTATTGGCTATAGCAAGCTGCGTTTATTTGTCGAAGCCGATGGGGCGAATGACATGGATCTTACTATTTATTTAGAGAAAGTGGATTCTGCGGGACGAGCCATTATTCGCGAGACATATCCTGGTGGCGCTGCACCAACCAGAACGGCAAGTTATATGAGGGTTTCACGTCGAGCTCTAGATCCTGTCCTTTCAACTGAGATAGACCCTGTACTTCTTCTACAAGGTGAACAGCGACTTTCACCTAAAGAAGTGGTACCTGTTGATATAGGCATCTGACCGTTGGCAATGAAGTTTCATCCAGGTGAACAGTTGAAACTCACAATCGAACCTTTCCGTAATGATCCTGTTAACTTACCTTTCGGACAGGCGGCGATTGATCTGCCGAAGAACAGCTTTACGTTTGAACCCGGTACAGAGCCAGAGATGATCCATCTGGCAGGCGGTGGACCAGCAACGATGCCAGCATGGGCCAAGTCTCAAGAAGCGATGCCACCGTCCCGTAACAAGGGAGTTCATCATATCCATTTTGGTGCTGAGTGTGATAGTTATCTCCTTGTGCCGTTGAAGAAACTTTAAATCGACCAATACTGACCGGCTTTATGCCTAAAAAAGAGGAAATTTTTGATGACTCATATTCTTCGTGAACAATTAATCGGGGCATGGCGCCTTGTAAGCTACATTGAACGACCGAGAGATGGATCTCCGATACGCCAACCTATGACCGATCGCCCCCAAGGATTGATCCTTTACACACCAGATGGCTACATGTCGGCACAACTTTGTGCTCCTGATCGCTCTCATTTTGCATCGGGAGACTGGTTTGTCGCTTCTCCTGAGGAGTTCAAGGCGGAAGCAACTACATATATCGCCTATAGTGGCCCATGGAAACTGGGCGAGGAGCCCGGAACAATTGTTCACGGCATGGATGTGTCGCTTTTCCCAAACTGGTGTGGTCAACGACAGCTTCGCCGAGCACGCATTGAAGGTGACCGTCTCTTTCTGTCTTCAGTAGAACCGGTACGCTCTGGCGGTGTTGAAATTGATGCTACGCTGGAATGGCAAAAGTGCAGTGGACAAATTTAGTATACTATTTGCTAAATCCTGCGGTTTGTTACAGATAATTATAGTGGCATAAAAATAGAGGTAAGGAATCTATTTGAAAGATAGCAGAAAATTTTTTTATTTTTCCACATTAGAGTTTGAACACAATTGACTTGATACGCTATAACGTATCTATTGGATTTATTTGTTATAGCGTATATTTTAGTTTTATCTGTTATAGGGGTTATATATCAAGCTCACAGCCAGCAAAATATTAACTAATAAATTTCGCAATTATCGAATTAAAAAAAACTAACCCAAACAGATATTAAAGAAAATTATTGGTATTAGGCAAACATTAGTATCTGCATTTCGAAAATGCATCAAACATTAAAAACTAGAAACGTTATTCAAAATACTTTATACATTACATATCAAGCATTCAATTAAAAAAGAGATAGTAAGGAAGTATAATGATCAACAAAAGTAGGAAACAGTTTTAAACAGTTTTAAGTAAATTATGCTCAAATTTTGATGATGAAATAAATCCAAGTTTATAATGTTTTCGTTTTTTATTATAAATCGGTTCAATATAATCAATAATATCAACAATAACTTACTCTCTTATTACATAATCTCAATAGTTAATCTTCTATGATTTTAATGACCTAAAATAAACCTGTCGATGAGTTAATTTTTTCTATAATTTAATCTCTAAATTATTCACGCTCAAAATATTTAGGGATGAGTTTTTTACATATTCTCTATATGTATTATAAAGTTCTTTTTTAACGTATTTTGATTAAATTTAATTTTTTATCATAATAAAGATGTGTATGAGGAATAGGTGTCCCTCTAGTTTTGTACTCAATGTGAAAATGTAACATATTATCTTCGATATTTATCAAGTGTATTTTTTCCATATTCGGATGCATTGTTAGTTGTTTACATAATGATTCAAAAGAATTAAAAGGTACATCAAGGAAAGAAAGCACTTCTTGTTCAGAGTAATATAATGCATCATCCATTACAAAAAAACCTTGACCAACTTTCTCTGATTTTTCTAATTGTTTTGCTGGTTTTATTGTTTCAAACTTTAGCTCATATCCTTCAATTTTCCCCATTAGTACTTCAGTAGGCCTATTTTCGAAAATAGAACAGATAAGATCTTTATGGTTTTCATTAATTTTAGGACCTAAAAAAATTTTTTTTAATGCATTTTCAAAATAGTATTTTTTTCCTATTTTCCCTGTCACAATCCTTACTTCATCTTCATGTTGCCAATCTTTTCGTTTTCTAGTAAGTCTCAGTAAAATAGTTTTAAGCACTTGCTCTTGGCTAGGTCCAATAAGTTCTAACATTGATATAGGTGGTAATGTTTCATTTGAATATGTGATCGGTATTATAATTTCACCATTTAATGAACCTTGCATTAAAACCGATTTATCAAATTTTAAGCAGATACCTGAAAAATTATTAGCATAATAAGCCCACATAGGATATTTCAGATTAGATTTAGAAAATGATAATAAACCTAATTGATTAATATAATTTTCATGAAGTGAATATATTTTGCTTGAAAAAAGTGGAATAGTAGGAAATAAACTATTTATAATTACATCTTCTCCTCCTCCTAACTCATAAAAAGCTTCCATTGGATCATTCATTTTATCAAACGAAGCTGCATAGAGATAACTATTTTTTAGTGCATCAATTTCTCTGTCTATAATTTCTAAAGACCTATATCTATACAACATATAATTTTCTATCAATAATTGACAATAAATTGATTATAAATTTATTTTTTTTATTTAAATAGATTTAACTACAAAAAATTTGAAAAATTTTAATTTAGATATTATTACCTGATATTTACTCTAAATAGAATAAAAGGGTTATTTATGAAATAGCTAAAGCTAATCAAAAGCTTTTTAAACATCATGAGAAAACTCTAATAATTTGACTAGTTTTTTACTTATTCAGATGTTGTTAGATATTGTTATTTACTGTTATTGCCATAAAACAGAAAAAAGTCTCAAAAGAACTAATGTTACTTTGTCGTCGATTCTATATAAACGGTGTTTAGTGTTAATTTAATATTCAAATAAAAATTAAACTATTTTGACTATTTTAGAAATAAATTAAAATGATAATAAAAAGTATAATATGGACTCCAAAGATAAATTAGAAAGAAATATTTTTCTTGGTAGGGTTTTAAGATATATTCAAAGAAGATGGCGAAAGCGTAGAAAAAATAAAAGCCACCCGTCACTAAATCTATAATATTGATTCTTAATAATATTTATACGTTAAAAAATTTCCATAAAATCCCATTGGACGTTTCGTTGGACGTTCAAATATAGAACTTATTTTGAGTAAAATAATATTATTTTTAATCAAAGTTAAACCTAAATTTTGAGTGTTTCAAATTATTTATTGGCTAACTATTTTAGCTTTTCTTTGTTGAGTTTGTTAAATATACAGATAAAGTTGAACCAATCAAACCCATTAGGAGTTTTTGATATGCCAATTGGAAACATCAAGAAAAGCCGTAGTATTGTGGTGCAAGGAACGCCTGTTACGATTACAAACAATCATGAGCAAGATTATATTTCACTGATTAATATGGTGAAAAACTTTGAGGATAGTAGTGCTTTATTGAGCAATGGTTGAAAAATAAAGACACAGTACTATTTTTAGGTGTATGGGAAAAAATTAATAACTCCTGTTTTAATTCCCTCGAATTCGAGGGAATTAAAAATGAAACAGGTCGAAACAGTTTCTACCTCTCTGCTAAGAAATGGAGTGATCTCACTGGAGCTATTGGCCTACAAGCCAAGGCAGGTCGTTACGGTGGCAATTATGCCCATAAAGATATTGCTTTTGAGTTCGGATCATGGCTCATCCCTGAATTCAAGCTTTATCTAATTAAAGAATTTCAAATATTTAAAGATGAATAAGCCAAAGCAATGTCACTGGAATGGAATTTCCAACGTACTTTGGCTAAGGTCAACTACCGTATACATACAGATGCCATTAAAGAACACTTGATTCCGATACAATTAACAAATGCACAGACAGGGAAAGTGTAAGCCAGTGAAGCAGACTTACTGAATATGGCTTTGTTTGGTATGACAGCAGCACAATGGCGACAAGCCAATCCTGATCAAAAAGGAAACATACGTGATGTTGTTACATTAGAGCAATTGGTCGTTTTATCTAATCTGGAAAGTATTAACTCAGTCTTAATTCATCTAGGTATAAGTGCTTGCGAACGCTTGATACAACTCAATAGTATTGCGATTAATCAAATGCAATCTTTGGTCAATATTTCTGAAACGAAGAATATTATTATTCAGTTAGTAGTATATAAACGATAATACAGTGTATTTTAGGTATGTAATGCCTGAAATACGCTGTACAAACAGTAATGTTTTCCACACATAATGTCATTATTATCAATTATTAAAGCTCGTTTCAGTTGTGATGGTCTCAGCCCCAAATTAGATAAACATGTTCTGCTAAAATGAGCCGAATCAGAAAATCCCATATCACTGGCTAATTTTGTCAGTGTTGTAGGGGAGTCGAGTATATCAATTACATCCTGTAATCTTTTCCACAATAGATAAGCCCTGAAATTAATACCCAACTCAGAACGAAAAAGATGAAGAAAGCGACTTTCAGAAAGGTGTATTTTTTCGGCGATTTCCCTCGATGAAATTTGCTTTATGGGTAATGATGAAATAATAGAGACTGCTTTATTAATGCGGTTATCTTGATCACATGAACAATTAGGATCTGACTCACATAATAACTTATAGACGTGATAAAGCTCAAATGGTTGGCTAATAGCAACAGATTTTATAAAATAACTGGCAATTTTTAATGCTTCTTTGTGAGTAAGGAAATAAACAGGATTAGTTTCAGTAAAATGCGATAATAAGTGGTAATAGGGATCTTCTGGGCCAATAAGCAAATTAATACAACAGACATCTGGTGCGCTCAGTTTATGGGGAACATTTGATTGAATAATAAAACCAAACACATCTTTTTTTTCATCTGGTGTTTCTAGCTCAAAAGACATATTGTGCAATGATATTGTCAATTGAAGAGAAGGGTGACGATGCCAATCTGTCGTGATATTGTTTATAAAAAGCAATGTAGATAAATTTTGTCGGTGCACTTTAACTAACAAATCATTGTCTAACATGATATTTTATCCTTGCTAAATAAACATCTTTGTCATTAAAAACAGTAACATAAATCATATGTAAAGACTATACATATATACGTAATTCGATTAACTTAAACTAACTAAAGGATAACACATATCATGTATAAAGTTAATCAAGAACAATACAAACGTATTTTTGGATATTTTAAACCTATCACCAAAAACTTTATTATAGGATCTCAAAATATTTCGCAATCTTTTTGCCATTTTTCAGTAGATAATTTTAATATTAATAATTTTGATGATTTACCATTAAAATTAAAAAAAAAGATATTCAATACTTTCCAGTAAGAAGAAAAATAGAGTTCTTAGCTGGTGGAGTGTGTTCTGCTACGGCATTAGAAAACTTATTGCGTGATGGAGAATATTACTGGATACTAAAAAGTTCCAACGGAGCCGTTTTATGGCCTAAAAACATAGCTGGTTCAATATCTCACTCTAATAATTTTGTAACTGCGGTTACAATAAAACATTCAAATGAGGTTCAAAGCATAGGAGTTGATATAGAAAAAATAATGTCCACTCAAAAAGCAATTGATTTAAGTCAAACGATCCTAAAATGCCCTACTCCCAGTGACATGATAATGGACATAACACATACATTACTTTAGTATTTTCAGCCCAAGAGAGTTTATATAAGGCGTTTAGCTCAACTGGTATTACACTTTCATATGAAGATATTTTTTGCATAGGTATAAACAAAGAAAAAAAACATATACATTACATGTAGGTAATCCGATCAATAAAGTTTTTGAAGTTCATTTTTATTTTTCAAAATATTATAATCTTGTTATGACTTACGTACTTATCTAACCAACTATTTTTCTATTCCATTCTTTGATGTAATGGTTGATTTGGCAAACCAAACAACTATGATTAATAGTAGAAAAATAATTCCATATAGCCAAAAAATTTCGTTGGTTGCGATTACCAGCCCCTGATTAGTAATATTTTGTGCTAATTTAGCCGAAGCTTGAGTTTCAGAAAAACCTTGCAACTGAAACTGATGATATGAGTATTCTAGCGTTTGTATATTTTGATTCATTAGATCAGTTAGTTGATTATGATGAATTGCTTCACGATGTTCCCATAATGAATTTGTTAAAGAAGTACCAATGGAAGTAGATAATGTCCTAAAAAAATTAAATAAACTTCCTGCTGCCGCTACCTTGTGAGAAGGTATATCAGATAAAATTATTATATTCAAAGGCATAACAAAGCAAGCTATCGCAAATCCTTGAAAGAATTGGGGCCATGCAGAACTCGAAAAATCCATATTAGGCTCAAACGAGTAAGCTCTCCAAAAAAAGCACAAAGCAAAAACAATGAAACCAAAAGTCACAAGCTTCCTCATATCTAAATAAGGAACAAAACGGCCGACTATTGGAGCAAGAACGATAGGAACTAAACCGATGGGAGACAATGCTAATCCTGCCCACGTTGCAGTATAACCAAAAACTCGTTGTAATAGCTGTGGTTGTAAAACTAATGTCCCTATATGTAGCAAAAATGCCAAACTTATGCAAATCGTCCCTACTGTAAAATTTCTTGATCTAAATAAAGATAGATCAACAATTGGATCATTCGATGTCATTTCCCAAAGAACAAAAAAAGAAAGTGTTACTAACGCTATCACAGATAAAATAATAATTTCAGATGAATTAAACCAATCCAGTTCTTTCCCTCTATCTAAAATAAGCTGTAAACTACCAACACCAAATATTAATAAAGCAAGCCCAATAGTATCTATTCGAGATTTGCTTATTTCTGTTTCTCGTCCTTTTAATAATATTTTAATACTTATCCAAGCTATTAGACCAATTGGCACATTTAGTAAAAAAATCCAGCCCCAAAATAAATTGTCACTTATCCATCCACCCAAAATAGGTCCACAGACGGGAGCAATAATAATAGTCATCGACCATATTGCTAAAGACATATTTTTTTTGGAATCTGGAGAGTTAGCTAATAATAAGCTTTGAGAAAGAGGAATAATTGGTCCAGAAACCGCACCTTGTAGTACTCGTGAAATAATTAAAATTTCAAGGCTGTTGGAGACACCACATAACCAAGAGGCTAAAACAAACAAAAAAATTGAAAACAAAAATAACTTAACTTCCCCAAAGTACTTAGCTAGCCATCCAGATAAAGGAATTGAAATGGCATTAGATACGGCAAATGATGTAATTACCCATGTTGCTTGGCTAGTTGATGTTCCTAGGTTTCCAGAAATAGTAGAGAGTGCTACATTGGCAATTGTTAAATCTAAAATTTGTAAGAAAGCCACTGTTGCCAATGCAACAATAAGCCAAATTAATTTTGCACCTGATAGATATAATGGTGACATTTTATGATTCACTGAATATTACTCTCTAAAATTAAGTTATTTTGCATAATTTCTCGTACTAGTTGCTCGAATTCATCTAGGTCGTAAGCAAGCACATCTGTTTGATATTTAATTTCTTGAGGTGAAATATCAGTAAGTAATTTTCCACTTACATCACTGGTATCCACTGTTACATACATAGATAACCCTACCCGTAATGGATATTCCTTAATTTGCTCTTTATTCAATTCAATACGGACAGGTAAACGCTGAATTACTTTAATCCAATTTCCTGTTGCATTTTGTGCTGGTAATAACGAAAATGCACTTCCCGTTCCCATAGCAATTCCTGTAATCACCCCGTCGAATTTAATATCATCTCCATAATAATCACTAGTTAACTTAACTTTTTGTCCTAATCGAATGTGTTTTAGTTGAACTTCTTTAAAGTTAGCTTCTACCCAAACTTGATCCAAAGGAACAATAACTAATAATCGTTCTCCTCTATTAACCTGTGTTCCAACTTGGACTTGGCGCCTCGAAACATATCCAGTGACAGGGGAAACAATTGTTACTCGTTTTAAGTTAAGCCAAGCTTCCTTTAGTTTAGAAATAGCTTGCTGAATACGTGGCTGTTCTAATAATGAATTCTGCATTAATAGAGCATTATTAATTTCTAACTCTTGCTTGGAAATATTTAAGTCATTTGACGCAATTAATACATCTTGCCTAGCATGCTCTATTTCTTCTTGTGAAATAGCATTACGAGACCAAAGGCCTTCTCTCCGAGCTAAATCTTTTTCTAATTTATCTAATGTCGCTTGCTTTAATTGAATACTTGCTAACAATTTTTCAGTTGTCAGTTTGATCTGTTGAGTTTCTCTTATTACCTTGGCTAATTCATTTTTTGCATAACTAAAATTATTTTCAGCATCAATTGATTCTAATTGAGCGATAACATCTTTTTTTCTCACAAAGTCATTATCATCAACGTAAATGGAGGAGATTCCTCCGCTTATTTGAGTATGAATTGGAATTTGATTTCCCATAACATACGCATTATCTGTAGATTGTGTAAACCGAGAAAACATGTACCAAAAAATGAAGTATCCTATCCCTGAAACTAGGAAAATAACAGATAAAATAATCAATTTTTTATATCGTGTTAAACTATTGAATTGTCGGCCATCAGTGTTGTTTTCCATCGTACACTCCATTTACATCTTTCATTTTAATCATTACTTCTATGAACAGCATCACAAAATGCTGTTTCATTAAGCAGACGTTCCACCATCCATAACTAGAGTTTGACCCGTAATATAATTACCCCCACAACCGAGTAAAAAATTCACAGACATAGCCATTTCCTTATTATTTTCCATTATGTTACTTCATCTCTTGTTTGGTTATTAGATTGTGAAAAGTTAACGGCATTGTATAAATGGGTAAGTAATATTGTCTTGAACAAATAAGCTAACTTCATTTTATAAAAAAATCATTGATTTATTTAACTATCTATATTTCAAATAGTTATTTATTCTTTGACAATTATTTTTATTTAAAAAAAAGAATGAGAGATCTAATATAGCTAGTTTATTCAATTAGAGGATAAAATTCATGACTTACGACTGTGTAATCATTGGTGCTGGACAAGCTGGACTGTGTTTAGCATCATTTCTGACTAAAAAAAATATCACTGTTCTCATATTAGAAAGAGATGAACGTATAGGAGACGTCTGGCGTAGACGACCAGATAGTATGCGGTTATTTACACCAAGAGCAATGAATCAGCTACCAGGTTTAATTATGGCTGGTGATCAAAAAGGGTATCCAGATAAGCATGAAGTGGCTGATTACTTAGAGTTTTACGCTCAACATAACAAATTACATGTATTGCTAAATAAAAATGTATATTCTGTAGAATATAATGATCAAATTTATTCTTTAAAAACTCAAGATGGAGAAACTTTTCAAGCAAAGTGTTTGGTCAATGCAACAGGGGCAAATCAGAAAGTTAATGTTCTTGATATTTCCAGAGATATTCCAGCAGAGATACAGCAGCTGACAATAGATCAGTATCAAAATCCAAAACAACTGTTTTCAAAAAATATTGCAATAATTGGTGATGGTTCTGGTGGCCGCCAAGTTGCTAAAGAGTTAGCTGAAACACATAATGTAACTTTGTTTTGTGGCTCTCCTCGTCCATTTGCTCCTCAGGAACTGTTTGGAATAAACACATTAATTTTATTAAAAAAATTGTCTATTTTAAATTCTGACTCTCGAAGCATTATAGGTCGTTGGCTTAGGAAACGAAATTTAATACCTTGTAACAATATTACCAATAAAATTCTGAATAAAAAAGGAGTTAGGCTTTACTCTAAACTTACTAGCGTAGATGGTAAAAAGTTAATTTCCGAAAGTGGCGAAAACTGTGAACCACATATTGTTATTTGGAGTCTAGGATATAAAGAAGATACAGATTGGTTGACTATTCCTCATTCTTCCAATTCAGACGGGTTTATTTGTCAAGTTGGACATAATGCTGGAGGTAAGACTCCTTATCCCGACTTATTTATTGTTGGAAAAAAATGGTTAAGTTGTCGTGCATCAGAACTAATTTATGGAAGTGTCAATGATGCTCAACGAGTAGCTAATTTTGTTGAAATGGCTTTAAAAAACAAGTGATTTATATGTCTGCAACAAAGTCAGGTAGACTCATAATCGTGTGAAATATACAGAACACCACCACGTTATGAAGCAAAAATGAGCTGATTTAATTGATAAATGGAATAAACAAGGTCTAGAAGAATAAAACTACACCGATTGCAGAGAATGATTCGAATTTCTCTGCTACTTCTAGCTCAGTTCAATCGAATCAGACAGATGTTTTACTATCCCAGAGAACTTACACTCGCTACATTACTTAATATAAATTCCGAGACTACTAATTAACAAGCTAAATAAATACCTCGCCATATTGATGAGCACATTCAGCAAATGTTTTTTGGCTGTCTCTTTCAATTTTTTCCTGAATAACAGTTTTTTGGCGTTTTTGCAGTGGATTGATCTTTTCTCTTAACAACTTTCGACTGTTGCGCGCTTCTTCTCTTGCTTCTAACAAAGAAACAGTATGTGTAGCACCAAGTCCCATTTTATGTTCTTTTTTTTCAAAGCTAAAGCGAAACATCCAAGATTCAGCTCCCTCATGACTAACGCGAAGTCAAAGTCTTGCACCATCGCTATAATCACCTGCTTTATTTATTTTTTTCACAGATAAAGTTGTCAGTTTTTCAATTAGCCTTGCCATGAGTAATCCCCCCAACATTTTTTTAATGCGTTGAATTATGTAGAACGAGATAGGCGCATTTAATAAAAAATACAAAACAGTTCGAGTATTTTTCATTGGACGTTTTGATGGGCGTTCTAAGCGTGGATTGAAATGGATTACTCTGGATGAGTATGGAATGAATAATAAAAATGAAAGCAAAAAAAAATTCACTTAAACCCTTTATGATAAAGGTCAAAATGAATTTCTCTGGATTGCTGTGGAACCCGCCACAAAAAATAGATGGCGGAAGCGCAGAGATTCGAACTCTGGGAGGGTCGCCCCTCGCCGGTTTTCAAGACCGGTGCTTTCAACCGCTCAGCCACACTTCCGCAATGGCTGTGCATATTAAAGTAGACTTACTTATTTGTAAATAGGTATTTTAAATTTTTTGATTGTTTGCTTTAATTTTCATCAAATCTAGCCATAATTAGTGTAAATATGGCGCTTTCACTATCAAAATAGTGTTGGAATTTATTTTAACGGGTATAATATGGCACAAATAAAAATGCGTGTTTACAAAAATGTTAGAGCAAATACAAACTGATGATAATGGTTATTTAAAAAATTGGCAGGATTGGACTGTTGATTTGGTTCCTTTATTGGCAAAAAAGGAGTCTATTGAATTAACTGAAGCACATTGGGAAGTGATTTTATTTGTCCGTGATTTTTATTTAGAGTATAAAACATCGCCAGCGATTAGAGCGTTAGTTAAAGCGATGGAAAAAAAATTTGGTGTAGAAAAGGGTAATAGCCGTTATTTATATAAATTATTTCCTGATGGCCCTGCTAAACAAGCAACTAAACTTGCAGGCTTACCAAAACCCGTTAAATGTATCTAAATAAGCGAATAGAATAATCTCATGATTAGATGGAAATTGCCTTTAATTTTACTTCTTGTGCTTGGTTATTTGCAATACTCGCTATGGTATGGCAAAAATAATATTTATGATTATCAAGATAATCTACAAGTGTTGGCTGATCTTCATGAGCAAAATGCACGATTAAAAGATCGTAATGAACAGATGTTTGCCGAGATTAATAGTTTGCAGCAAGGTTCTGAAGCGATAGAAGAGCGTGCGCGCAACCATTTAGGTATGGTAAAACCGAATGAATATTTCTATCGAATTATTAAAGATCCCAACCCGCAATCTCAATAAGGCGTAAAGTGAATAGTACCAGTAATATTGTCGCAATTGTTCCAGCTGCTGGCATCGGTTGCCGTATGAATAATCAAATACCAAAACAATATTTGAAAATTGGCTCCATGACGGTCATTGAGCATACTTTAAATAAGCTATTATCGCATCCTAAAATTACACAGGTGATTGTCGTTATTAATCGCGAAGATGTAATATTTAAAACACTTGCAATTGCTTTGCATGATAAGATAAAAGTCACTATAGGTGGAGAAACCCGTGCCGAGTCGGTATTAGCGGGTTTGCATTTATTATATGATAATCAATGGGCGCTGGTTCATGACGCAGCAAGACCTTGTGTTTGCCATGATGATATAACACAATTAATTGATATTGTACTCAATGCACAACAAGGCGGTATTTTAGCTACTCGCGTCAGCGATACCATAAAGCGTGCTTATCAAAATAATGATAATATTATTGAATACTCCGAAGACAGAAATTATTTATGGGCAGCAGCAACGCCACAGTTATTTAAAGCAAATGAGCTAAAATCATGTTTGCAGCAGGCTTTAGATAATCATATGACAATTACTGACGAAGCTTCTGCCATTGAATATTGTGGTGGTCATCCATTACTGGTTGAATGTCGCCGCGATAATATCAAAATTACTCGACCTGAGGACTTAGCGTTGGCCACTTTTTATTTAACTACATAAATGACAATAGGTAGAATTATGCGAATAGGTCATGGATTTGATGTTCATAAATTTGGAGGGGAAGGCCCCATAACGCTTGGAGGAGTGAAAATTCCTTATCAATATGGTCTGGTTGCTCATTCCGATGGGGATGTGGTATTACATGCCATAACTGATGCGTTAATTGGTGCATTAGCGTTAGGAGATATTGGTAAACTTTTTCCTGATAACGATCCTCAATATAAAGGAATTGATAGCCGAATATTATTAAGAAAAGTTTATAGCATTATTCAAAACAAAGGTTATGAACTTGTTAATTTAGATACGACTATTATTGCTCAAGAGCCTAAAATGCGTGGGCATGTCGATCAAATGCGAGTTAATATTGCTGAAGATCTTAATGTTCACTTTGATCAAATTAGTGTCAAAGCAACCACTACAGAACAATTAGGTTTTACCGGGCGTAAAGAGGGTATAGCCTGTGAAGCAGTCGTATTACTTACTAAAATAGCTAAAGTCAATTAAATCAAAAGATAGGTAGCATTCGTGTTAACAGAACTGAATTATTTTTATGGTAAACCAACAGTAACAGGACAATATAAACAACAATATGAAGATTTTATTGTTACTGAAGATCTCGGATTTGAGCTAACCGGTGATGGTGAACACGTCTTGGTTTATCTTCAAAAACGTGATTGTAATACGATATTTGTTGCTGAGCAATTAGCTAAATATGTGGGTATTTCAGCCAAGTTAGTCAGTTATGCAGGATTAAAAGATCGCCAAGCGGTCACTCGTCAGTGGTTTAGTTTACATATGCCAGGTCAAGCAACACCTGATTTTTCGGATTTTAATTTAGACGGATGTGAAATTTTAAAAATTACACGACATAATAAAAAATTAAAAATAGGGGCTTTGAAAGGCAACTATTTTGATATTACGTTGAAAATGCTAAGTGATAAATCAGGGATTGAGACTAAATTAGCGTTAATTAAAGAAAATGGGGTGCCAAATTATTTTGGCGAACAGCGTTTTGGTCGCGAACAAAATAATATCACTCAAGCTATCAAATGGGCAAATGGCGAGATTTCCGTTAAAGATCGTAAAAAACGCAGTTTTTGCCTTTCAGCAGCACGTAGTGCGATTTTTAATGATATTGTCAGTCAACGAATTGCAGAAAATTTGCATCGTACCGCGCTCGATGGTGATATATTACAACTTGCTGGGCGTGGAAGTTGGTTTGTTGCGAAAACAGAAGAACTCGACTTATTGCAACACCGTTTAGAAAATCGTGAAATTACCATTACTGCACCTATGCTGGGCGATTCCCCACTAGGAACAATGTCTCAAGCACTTGAATTTGAGCAAAATTGTTTAAAAAATTGGATGACTTTTCTTGAATTATTTAAAAAAGAGCGTATTGAAACTGCAAGACGCTCTATAGTGGTCTATCCTTTAGAACTTAACTGGCAATGGTTGAATGATAATAGTCTTACTATGCGTTTTTATTTACCGTCAGGATGTTATGCCACAAGTGTGATACGTGAATTGATAATAGGAAATGAGTAATACATATGCAAAGTTTAAAAATGCAGTCTCTAATTAAATTATTGCGTCAGCAGGGAATCAAAGATGAGCGTGTCTTAACAGCTTTTGCCTCTATACCACGAGAACACTTTATCGACGAGGCTCTATCCCATCAGGCTTATGATAACTGTTCTTTACCGATAGGGAGTGGGCAAACCATTTCACAACCTTATATCGTTGCAAAGATGACTGAGTTATTATGTTTAGAACCTAACTCAAAAGTGCTTGAAATTGGAACTGGATCTGGTTATCAAACGGCAATTTTAGCCAAATTAGTCAACCATGTTTGTTCGGTTGAAAGAATTAAAAGTTTACAATGGAATACTAAACGTCGTTTAAAACAATTAGACATTCACAATATTTCTACTCGACATGGAGATGGTTGGTTAGGATGGCCGGAACGTGGTCCATTTGATGGTATTATTGTCACTGCTGCTGCAACACAGGTACCACAGAGTCTTTTAGATCAGTTAGCGAATAAAGGGCGCTTAGTCATCCCTGTTGGTGATGAAGACAATCAAGTTCTTCAATTAATAAAACGCAGTGGTGACGGTTTTATTGTAAAAAATGTCGAAGATGTTAAATTTGTCCCACTTATTAAAGGTGATATTGAATAACAAAGCCTTATTAATAACTTTAATGAGCTCGTTGATATTTAAGATTGAATACTCAGTATTTTTTGACTGATCTTATATTACTGTGTTTTGTTATTTTTAATAATATAAACAAATAGTGATTGATTAGATTTTGCTGATTTTCTTTTGAATATTATCCACCATACTCATGGGTACCTATCTTTATAGCAATGGCAACTAAAGTGATGACTATTTAATTAAAAAACTCTAATTGTTGGCTGGTGAAATCTTTCGATTATTAATTTCTAAATATCATTGAATAGATATAAAATTATCCATGCTGTTTGCATGGATAATTTTTTACTGAAACGTATGCATTTCCTGAAACTTTTTGACAGACATATTTATTGTGTTTGTTCAGAATTTCTCCACTCACAAATACCATAAATTGCATTAAATAGATAAATTAAATATTGTGCAGCAATAACGATGTTATCTGTATAAATATTAAGACCAATTACCAACACATTTAATATCACCCAAAAATACCAATTGAATGAGTAACGCATCATCAACAATAATTGGGCAACAATCCCTAATCCAAAGATAAAGCAGTTAGTTATAAGCTGATAACTACTATTGTTGACTTCAAGCGATTCAGTGATGTAAATATTTAAAAATACTGCTGCAATAAGCGCGATAATGGCACATAAAAAATTACTTTCGCTCAAGGTTCTGGATTTAACATTTTTATTGTTATCTTGATTTTTTTGCCAATTAATTAAGCCATAAATGTGTGAACCAAAATAGCAAATACTTGGTAAGCCAGCACCAATATTACCGTTAAGAAAGTTAGCAGAGCATTCAGCAACATTGGCTAACATGCCCATCACATTTCCCATATTTTTACGTTTGGCCAATAATATTACACAGATCAATCCACAAAAAGCGCCAATATAGGAAATGGTGTAACGAAGATTAAATTGACTAAATGGGTCGGTATATAAAAAGGCCAACGTTACACATATTATGCAAAAAAGTGGATAGAATTTGTTTCGTCCAATAAATATTATAAGTTGATTTAATTTATTCATATTTAATACTCTTCATTGTTGATAAGTTGATTGACTAAATCAATACAACATAAATAGCGCTCTTCATAATTAGGTGAATCTATTCGAATATAGTTAATGTTATTTTTTTCTAAAATAGAGATGAGCAATTGTTGAAAGTCTTTGCGCTGTTTCGGACTCCCCAAATGGCGTAAGCCGTCGGCTACCCAAGGTGTATTGTTGCCAAGCAATATAACTAGATCAAAACGGTAGTTGTTAATCATTGCTTGTAAAAATGGGTGTTCTTTACCTTCATATTTTTTACAGAAAGCTTGAGTCGTGACAAAATCAGTATCAATAAATGAGACTTTATTGGCATGTTTTATTGCAAAATCAATATATTGTGCATGGCCTAGTGCAATTTTATCGTAATCTGCATATTGTAATGCCCGTTCGTCTCCGCCTAATTGAGAAAAAACGTAATCTCGCCCATATTCCCAAGCGCTGGTAGTATTAAATACATTAGCTAATTTATTGACTAGTGTTGATTTACCACTTGATTCGCCTCCTAAAATCGCCACTGTTCTAACAAAGAATGGTCTGACTTCAGTTGGAATGTATTGCCAATTTTTGAGGGGTGCTTTGCGAATTTGGGTACCACTAACTTTCATAAATTCTCTGTGAGGATCGATAAGTACCGTATTTAAATTAAATAACTCCTTGTACATGGTAACATCTTGGGGTTCGCTTGAATAAACGCATTCAGGTTCGATGCCTTTTTCTTTAAACAGCTTTTTGACGCGCTCACTCCATTGCTGCCAACCATTTGGATAGGCAGGGATACCATCTTCTTCTAATAATTCAATGTGAATATTTTTTTGATACTTAAAAGTTTGTAATAGCCAACGAATTCGATCATTGATTGTTGGTTGCCGAGACATGGCACTTTCTTCAAATAATGCCATATCACGTTCTGTATCGGAACAAAGAATCACATATAACTCATCGACTTGACTTATTGCACGTTGAATAAGGTGAATATGTCCAGTATGTAATGGATAAAATTTACCAAAAATGACTCCCACTTTTTTGTTTTTGGTTGGTTGTTCAATTTGCAAATATTGGTGAAGCGATTGTAATTTTTGCGCACTTGGATTTTTGATTTTATCGTTAGCGAGTTGACTTAAATAACCTTTAGTCATTTGACAAGCATCGGCAACGGTTTGTAATGATAAATTCCTACGTTTAATTGCTTTTTTTAAATAACTGAAGCTATTCATAGTGTTTCCTTATACTTTGTTTTTTATTTTTAACAAAATATACATTCTTTTAATTAAATGTTCAATATATAAAACTAAATTAATTTTTTATTTAACACAAAATTAAATTTTATGGAAATTTAAGCAGAAATAACCAATACTGTTTTAAGCCCAGTTATCATGGATAGATATGCGATACAGACATATTTATAACATGAATATATTTAAATAATTAAAATATAAAATTATTAAAAAGGGACAGTATGAAAATTCAAAAAACAGCTCTTTTAATTGCGTTAGTTTCAGGTAGTATTTTTGCCGATAATAATATTAATTTAAATAAAATGACTTTATTTTTACAGGATGCCGAATTACAAGGTCAAGCAAAGGTATCACTAAAGTAGGCAAAAGCCTTTTTGTCACAAGATTGGCTAAAGATACTTTGGATCTTTATTTAGGTAAAGATAAAAACATTTCAATTTTACGCAATCGAGATAATAGTGAAACGTTAAAATCTTTGTCGGTAGGTAATTATCTTTCACAAAAATATGCCTACATTATTGATGTGAAAAATGGCAAGTCAATGCTAATAAATTTAGTTTTCTATGATCAGATCCCAGTTATTATCAATAAAATCGTAACGCTTGATGATATTAAGTATACCGGTGCAAGTTATGATAAAAAAACAGGATTAATAAAATGGAAGTTTGATTTGAATCCGAATGAGACTAAAAAACTTAATTTAAGCTTCAAACTCACTTATCCAAAAGATAAAGTTAACGATATAATGGGACTAAAAGTTAATAACTGAACATATCCCATGTTAATAGAATGGTTAACCCAATTTGAACAAAATAGCCAAATCAGTTTACTTGATATTCATTTAGCTCTGTTTTTAACCGATAAAGCAGAGCTAGATGATGATATTACAGCTAAACGTTTTAGTTTTTTAGTCTTATCACTTAGTAAAGAAGTGAGAGCAGGTCATGTCTGTCTTGATCTGACTAATTTAAATCAACAATTCATTGAACCACAATTATGGCAGGATTTGGGGGCACCGAGTGAACAAGCTTGGCAAGCTGTACTTGAACAAGCTGAAAGTAAACACGTTGTGAGTGATGGCAGAAACTTATCACCCCTTATTTTTACCCAAAATAAACTCTATTTTCAGCGTATGTGGTTTGATGAAGTCAATGTAGCTCAATATTTTAATCACACAACACTTGCCCAAGAATCCAATTATTTAATTGACTTAAATGTAATTCTCAATCAGCTTTTTAGCAATAATGTAGAGTCTATCGATTGGCAAAAAGTTGCCGTGGCAGTTGCATTAACCCGTAAAGTAGCCATTATTTCTGGTGGGCCGGGAACGGGGAAAACCACAACAGTTGCAAAAATACTTGCTGCAATTAGACAAACAAATCCTAAAGCTCGATTAGTTACATCCGCACCTACAGGTAAAGCGGCGTCAAGATTAACTGAATCGCTAAGTCGAGCAATTGAACAGCTTTCCTTATCACCTTTAAATATTAATACAGAATCAATTACTTTGCATCGCTTATTGGGCGCCAAAGCGGATAATCGCTCGTTCACGTATGATAAAGATAATCCACTCAACTTGGATGTATTAGTGATAGACGAAGCATCAATGGTAGACTTAAATATGATGGCGAGAGTAATAGATGCGTTACCATCCTCAGCACGCTTAATTTTACTTGGTGATAAAGATCAACTTTCATCGGTCGAAGCAGGTGCTGTATTTGGTGATCTCTGTGCATTTATTACGGATGGATACAGCGAATTACGAGCTAAAGAGTTAAGCCAAGTGACAGGTTATGATGTGCCAATTTCAGAGCAAACAGCCAACATTACTGACAGTATTTGCTTATTACAGAAGAGTTATCGATTTGATGAGGCATCGGGTATCGGTTTACTTGCTAATGCGGTAAAAGATGGGAAATCAGGTGTTGTTAAACAATTATTAAACAATGCTTCATTGAGTGATATTAAGTATCAGGAACTTTCATCTCAGCAAGCCTACCAAGCTGTTTTACATGATAGTGTGGATCAATATCAACATTATCTAAATGCAATAAATCAACACGGTGTTGATGATATTGCAACGATTTTAGATAAATTTGCGCAATATCGCTTACTTTGCGCAGTTCGAGAAGGGCAGTTTGGTGTGAGTGGTTTAAATAAGCAAATCGAGTCTTTATTAGCTCAAAAAAAGTTCATTCACCTTAAGAATGACGAAGCTTGGTATGTCGGTCGTCCGATTATGATTTTACGCAATAGCATTTCATTAGGACTTTATAATGGTGATATTGGAATTACTTTAAGGGCAGAGCATGACCATTCAAAATTACGAGTCTATTTTCCATTTGCGGACGGTTCGATAAAAGGGTTTTCTCCTTTCCGATTACCTGAGCATGAAACGGCTTATGCAATGACGATCCATAAATCACAAGGTTCAGAATTTGATCATGTAAATATTATTTTGCCAACGGATTATTCACCATTACTTAATCGTTCATTACTTTATACCGCTATCACTCGCGCTAAAAAAACGGTTTCAATTTATGCAACGGAACAAATTCTGCAAGAAGCAATAAAATCTCAAACACAAAGGCACAGTGGTTTAGTTAATTTATTACTGAATAAAGGATAAAGTTCTATAAATAAAAGTTAGCAGATTGATTATTTTATTAGATATTAAAAATAAAAAATTATATAGGCACGAAGAGAGTACAGGGCATATCGCCCTGTAATTGGTATTAATGAATAATTTTAGCTAAGAAGTCTTTAGCACGATCTGATTGTGGATTAGAGAAGAATTGTTCTTTTGAGGTATCTTCAATAATTTCTCCCTTATCCATAAAGATAACACGGTGTGCAACTTTACGCGCAAAGCCCATTTCATGAGTAACAACCATCATCGTCATGCCTTCATAAGCAAGTTCAACCATTACATCAAGTACTTCATTAACCATTTCTGGATCAAGCGCTGAGGTTGGTTCGTCAAATAACATAACAATTGGATCCATGCAAAGTGCTCGAGCAATCGCAACACGTTGCTGTTGACCACCAGAAAGCTGGGCAGGGTATTTATCAGCATGAGCAAGTAAACCCACACGTGCTAATAGATTAAGAGCTTTTTCACGAGCCTCTTCATCCGCTCGACCTAATACTTTAATTTGGGCAAGCGTTAAATTTTTTAAAATGGTTAAATGAGGGAAGAGTTCAAAATGTTGAAATACCATACCCACTTTTGATCGTAATTTCGCTAAATTAGTTGCGGGATCGGTTATTTCTGTCCCTTCAATAATGATTTTACCTTGTTGTACGGGTTCTAAACCATTAACAGTTTTGATTAATGTTGATTTACCTGAACCAGAAGGTCCACAAACAACGACAACCTCACCTTTACCTACTCTTGTTGTGCAGTTCTTTAAAACTCGAAATTGTCCATACCATTTTGATATATTTTCTAAGGAGATCATCGATTTATCCCTTTCTTAAAATAATTAACTAACAGTGAAGCAGTAAAACAAATTACAAAATAACTTGCTGCTGCAAAAATAATCATTGAATATTTAACCGTACCGCCTTGAACATTACCAATTTGAGTTACACTTGCACCGAAAAGGTCAATTAAACTCATCACATAAACTAACGAGGTGTCTTGGAATAAGATAATACCTTGAGTTAGTAACAGTGGCACCATAGACCGAAATGCTTGAGGTAAGATAATTAAGCGCATGGCTTGACCTTTAGTCATACCTAAAGCATAAGCAGCATGATATTGGCCTTTGTTCACTGCATTGATACCCGCGCGAATGATTTCTGAATAATAAGCTGCTTCAAAAAGTGCAAAAGCGATCATTGCTGAAACAATACGTACATCCGCATAAGGTGGTAAATTAAATATATATTTAATAACTTGTGGCAATGCTAAATAGAACCATAACAGCACTAATAATAGTGGAATGGAACGAAATAAATTTACGTAGCATTTAGCAAAAATATTAAGCAATTTATTATTTGATAAACGCATTAACGCAAGCATAGTACCCCAAACAATACCAAAAATGACCGCATTAAGGGTGATTTTTGTTGTTAACCATAAACCACTTAATAGTAAATGATAATTATCAAATACCAATGAAGGTATATTTGCAATCCAATCAAAAAGCTGCATTTTATCCTCCATGATTCATGTTAGGTAAGCGAGTATGTTTTTCAACAATACGCATAATAGTGAGTACCGCATAATTTATTAGCATAAAGGCGATCGTTACACCACACAAAATTTCGACAATACTATTGGTTGATTCATTAATACGATCAATCTGTCCAATTAAATCTATTAACCCAATTGTTGAAGCAACAGATGAGTTTTTAATAATATTAGTCATTTCTGATGTTAATGGTGGAATAATGCGACGATAAGCATTAGGTAATAAAACGTATCTATATGCTTGACGATTGGTTAAACCAAGTGCGATTGCTGCATATCTTTGGCCTTTAGGCAAAGTTTGAATACCCGTTCTTACTTGCTCGGCAATTCGCGCAGATGTGAACAATCCTAAAGCAGTTGCGGCGATGATGAACGAACTAATATTTGGTGATAAACCAGATACAAACCACGTTCTTAAACTGCCTATCAGAAGTTCAGGAAATAGCATATACCATAAAAACATTTGTACAAGTAAGGGGATATTACGAAATAGCTGAATATAGCTTGCCGCAAAATTACTTAGAAACTTGTTGTCAAGTGTTCTACAGATACCAACCAATGAACCCAGCACAAAGGCGATGATCCATGCTGTAATGGCTAATGAAACGGTCACAAAAATGCCATCTAACAGCCAATTTAAATAAATCCCATCACCATAAGGGGTGGGTTCAAAAAATAGTGTCCAATTAAAACTCATAATATATTTAATTCACTAATTTAGATTATGTACTAAATGCTACGGCATTTAGTACATGGATTAGAAAGATAAGAAAAGTATTAATCTAATGCTTTATCGTTAGGGTTTGCAAAAAGCTCAACCATTTTCGGTGAAATTTCAAGTTCCATATTTGCACCTTTTGGTGGTACTGGTTGAGTGAACCATTTGTTATAAGACTCTAATGCTTTTCCTGATTTTTGGGCTTCAGCAATGGCGTTGTCCATTAGTTGTTTAAATTGAGTGTCACCCTTTCTTAACATACAACCGTAAGATTCATAAGATAAAGGTTCACCAACAATTTTCCACTCAGCAGGATTAATTGCACGTGAACGTTCACCAGCCAATAAAGCATCATCCATTAAAAATGCAGCTGCACGACCAGTTTCAAGTGCATTAAATGCATCACCATGATCTTTTGGGGTAATGATCCGGATACCTAATTTTTCTTTATTGTTGATTTGATTTAAACGGATTTCAGAAGTAGTACCCGCAGTCGTTACTACATTTTTGCCTTTTAAATCTTCAATAGTATTGATATTACTATCTGCTTTAACTAAAAAGCGCGTACCTACAATAAAGATGGTGTCTGAAAAATCAACTGTTTTTTGGCGTTCAAGATTGTTAGTAGTTGAACCACATTCAAAATCGTAAGTATAGTTGTTAAGAAGTTGAATACGTGTCTTAGAAGTAACAGGTAAATATTTTACTTTAAGGTCAGGTAAGTTTAACTCTTTTTTCACTGCATCTACGATTAGATTAGAGTAATCTTGTGAATAGCCAATCACTTCTTGCTTATCGCCATAGTAGGAAAATGGAATAGAAGATTCACGATGACCAACAACAATAACACCACTTTCTTTAATTTTAGCTAACGTGCCAGTAAGTTCTTCAGCTAATGCCGAACCAGTCATTAGACCTAACATTGCAAGTGATAAAACTAATTTGGTTAATTTTGTCTTTTTGTTCATTCTCGTCTCCTACTGTTTGATTTGTATCATATTAAATTTATTTAATATTTTTACAAAGGGCGTATATTATAACTTATTTTTTAGCATAAAAGTACTTTTTACTGTTTATTTATATATCATTGGCTCCAAATGCGTAGCTATAATTATGCTTTATAAGCAATTATTTCTGAACATGATTTTATTTGAAACTAGGTATAGTTAAGCAATATTTATGCCATTATCGTAAATTATGAACGTCTTTTTATAAATATTGGGATACACATTAATATCATGAACAATAAATAAGGTTTATTTCCCCATCTAGCATAAGGAGTTAGGCCAGTAGTTGGTGATAGACTCTCAGTTAAAACAGTGGTGGTAAATGCTGGAATTTGTTTTATGATTCTTCCTTGCTGGTTAATTATTGCGGTAATACCATTATTAGTACTGCGAATTAATGGACGACCAAACTCTAATGCTCTAGCTTGTGCCATTTGCAAATGCTGTTTTGGACCAATACTATCACCAAACCAAGCATCATTTGAGACAGTGAGTAAAAAATCTGTATCAGGCTTAAAGTTTTCCCATATAAGATCGGATAAAATTACTTCATAACAGATAGCGGTTGTGAATTTAAACCCTTTCATGGTTAATTGGGGCTGTGTTTCATCGCCTGCTTTCATTGAAGACATTGGAATATTAAGCAGTTCAGTAATGGGTTCAAGTAAAGATTCAAATGGTGTAAATTCACCAAATGGTACTAAATGATGTTTTTGATAACGATGAGCTGTTGGGTATTGATAGGGTTCTTTTTTGCCCAATACAATTAACGAATTATAAATATTACCTTTATTTCGATTGTCTGGTTCATTAAAACGATAATCAATAATACCAACGGCAATTTCAGAATCATTCGCTCTTGCTTGATTATCTAGATAATATAAAAAAGGTTGTTGATTGGTTTCAAAATCTGTAATGCTGGCTTCTGACCATATTATAATCTTATCTTTACCAAAACTTTGTTGGGTAAGTTGATAATAGGTTTCTAAAGTATTATTTAATTGTTCACTGCTCCACCTTAAAGTTTGTGGAATATTGCCCTGAATTAATGAAAAATTCGCTATACGATGATGATCAACTTCGGTCCAGTTTTTATCTTTGAATAAAATTGGTGCAATGAAGATCGTTAATAGTGCAATTATTGCACCAAGCGCGTGCTTTTGGGATTGATGTTGCTTAATTTTATATAAACTGTAAATAGCTAGTCCACATAAAAAACAAGTTAGCAAATTCACACCATCTATACCAACGATAGGAAAATAGGCCCGCAGTGGGCTATCAAGTTGGCTATAACCAAGTTGTAACCATGAAAAACCCGTTAAAATGTAACCACGTAAAAATTCAGTACATTGCCATAAGATAGGTGCAGCTAATGCCAATTGCTTGAATGAAAATTGAGGTGCTAAACGATCTGCATTTCTAAGTAAAAAAGCAAATAACATCGGGTAAAGTGACAAATATAGGATCAGAAAGCCTAGTATCACCATCGCAATAGGTGTAGGTAGTTCCCCATATTGTTTAATACTGATATAAACCCAATGGACTCCTGAGGTAAAATAACCAATTCCCCAAGTCAATCCTAATAACATTGCTTGTTTTTTAGTTTTATTTGCAATAAGCCATAATAGGCCAGCAAAAGAGATAAATGCTAAAGGCCAAATATGAAAGGGTGCATAACTAAAAACAGCGATGCAACCGTAAATAAAACTTAGTAGCAGATATTTAAGCATGTTATGGCAACTCTAAATTAGGCACTGTGGCATCTTCCGGAATAGTTACATGCAGTTGGATGATACGTCTTTTATCGGCTATAGTTACTTTAAATTGATAACCGTCAATGATTATACTTTCACCACGTAAAGGTAAGCGGCCAAAATGTTGCATTACCAAACCACCAATCGTATCCATTTCGTCATCACTAAAATGTGTCGCAAAAATTTCGTTAAAATCTTCTACAGGAGTGAGCGCACGTACGGTGTAAACCAAAGGAGATAAGCGACGAACATCCCGATCTTCAACTTCATCATATTCATCTTCAATATCACCTACAATGAGCTCTAAAATATCTTCAATTGTAACAAGACCTGATACTCCACCAAATTCATCAATCGCTATTGCCATATGGTAACGTTGCATACGAAACTCTTTTAACATATGATCAACACGTTTACTTTCTGGCACAATAACCGTTGGTCGTAGTATTTTTTTTAAATCGAAACCGTCAATACCTTGGCGGATAAATATGAGTAAATCTTTCGCCAGTAACACACCTTCAATGTGATCTCTATCTTCACTAATGACAGGATAACGAGAGTGACCATGTTCAGAAATAATATCTAAGCATTGATCGAGTGAATAATTGTCTTTGATAGTAACAATTTGTGAGCGGGGGATCATAATATCGCGAATGCGTTGTTCGGCTATATCCATGACACCTTCAATCATATCAAGTGTGTCTGGATCGATAAGTTCGTTTTCTTCAGCTTCGCGTATAACTTCAATCAGTTCTTCTTTATCTTTGGGTTCTGAATGAAATAACTGACTTAACCATAAGGCAAACCCTTTTTTGGATCTCCGGGGATTATCATCGCTCATTTGCTTTTTCCTTTACTAATTTATTGTATTTAATTATTTTTACTTCAGTTTAGTTATCATCAATGATGATAACTAAACACAGTTATTCGTCAATCGGTTGATATGGATTATTAAATCCTAGTTGTTGCATTATATCAATTTCGATATTTTCCATTTCTTCGGCTTCTTCGTCAAGAATATGATCATATCCTAATAGATGCAAACAACCATGCACGATCATATGTGCCCAATGTGAAGTTAACGATTTATGTTGTTCTTTCGCTTCAGCTTCCACCACTTGTTTGCAAATAATCAAATCACCCAACAGTGGTACCTCAATTTCAATCGGTGATTCAAATGGAAAAGAGAGTACATTGGTGGGTTTATCTTTGTGGCGGTATGTATTATTTAACTGCTGGCTTTCTTGTTCATCCACAATTCGGATAGTGATTTCAGCATTATCCATAAATTGAGGCAAAATCACGTTTAACCATTGCATAATTTGTTCTTCAGTTGGCAAATTTTGGTTATCGTCTGTAGCTATTTGCAAATCTAAAATAATTGCACTCATTTTACTGTGTTTACCTAATTTATTTATTCACGATGATAAGGATGGTTAGTGGTTAAGCTCCATGCTCGATAAAGGCTTTCTGCGACAATGACACGCACTAAAGGATGTGGAAGCGTAAGAGGCGAGAGCGACCAGCTCTGCTCTGCCGCAGCTTTACAAGCAGGAGATAAGCCTTCAGGCCCCCCAATGAGCAAGCTCACATCACGGCCATCGGTTTTCCAACGTTCTAACTGTTGTGCTAAATTATGCGTAGTGTAAGGTTTACCTGGAATATCTAATGTGATAATGCAGTTGCCTTTACCGCAATTTGCTAACATTTGTTCGCCTTCTTTATCTAAAATTCGGGCAATATCTGCATTTTTAGTTCGTTTTCCAGCTGGAATTTCGATAAGTTCTAGTGGCATATCTTTAGGGAAGCGCGAACGATAATCTTCAAAAGCGGTGGTAACCCAACTTGGCATTTTGTTGCCAACAGCGATAAGCTGTATCTTCACGCCACTAACTCCAAAGTTTTTCGAGTTCGTAAAGTTGACGGGTTTCTTCTTGCATAATATGTACAATGACTGAATCCATATCAACCACTACCCAATCAGCATCATTTTTGCCCTCGCTACCTAAAACAAGAAGCCCATGTTTTTTCGCTTCATCAAGTAAATGCCCGGCAATGGATGAGACATGACGGTTTGAAGTGCCCGTACAGACAATCATATAATCGGTAATGCTTGATTTACCACGCACATCTAAAGTAACAATATCTTTGCCTTTTAGATCATCAATCTTATCGATAATAAAATCTTGTAACGACTGTTGCAAAATAATCTCTCTATCATAAAAAATTAAAGCATCAGTATATCATATTTTTAAAAAATAACGGTGAAGATAACATTGACCTTGTATATTTTGTCAAGAAGTTTCAGATTCACTATACGTTTGAGTAAAAATTATTGTATCAATTTAACTATTAAGAGCAATTACTCTATCAAATAATGGATTATCCGTTAAACGATGGGTAACCATAATTAACGTTTTATTTTTACAAGTTTGTTTGATCAATTGAATAATTTGTTGCTCGGTCTGCTGATCAAGGCTTTCTGTTGGTTCATCCATCAAAATGAGTGGAGAGTTGTGCAGTAAAGCTCTGGCAATACCAATACGACGAATTTCTCCACCCGATAAAGCGCGACCACCTTGACCGATAGGCAAATTCAAACCTTGATCTGTATTTAACAATTTTTCAAGTTCAACTTGTTTTAAGACTTCGATAAGTTGTTGCTCAGTAGCTTGTGCATTGCCTATCAACAAGTTTTGCCTTAAGGTATCACTAAAAATTGCAATAACTTGCGGTACCATCGCAATCGCCTGTCGTAAGGTTTTTTCGTCCAATAGATTCAATGGTGTACCATTAAAATAGATATTGCCTGAGGTGGGTTCCCAAGCGCGATTAACGAGATTTAATAATGTTGATTTACCGCACCCAGTTTTTCCAATTAATCCAATATGTTCCCCTTGATTAACCGTTAACGAAAAATCTGTTAATACCGCGAAAGGTTGATTGGGATAACTAAAATTGATGTTTTCAAATTGTAGTGTTGCTGAACTTAAATCAACTTTTTTGCTTTCGCTTTCCGAGATAAATTTAATATCAGGTGTTTGATTAAAAATTGCTGTTGTGCGCGTAGCGGAGGTTAATACTTGCCCTAAAAAGATAAACGCACCAGGAATTGGTGCTAGAATTTCGGCACTGGCAAGACTCACAAATACAAATAAGGCAACTAGAGGTGAAAGGGTATATTGCGTAATTAACCAAAGAACCAATAGAGTTAAAAAGCCAGCGATCAATAATACTAATGCACTTGAAAGTGCCATTAAAGTTGATTGCTGCTGTTGATTACGAAGCCAATTTGTTTCCAGTTCATCCAGTTTGTGACGATAGCGTGATTGAGCATTGAAAAGAGTAAGTTCAGCTTGTCCTTGTAAATAATTGATCAGTAATAAGCGATATTCACTTTGTTGCTTTGCTAAGTTCTTGCCCAGTTCTTTTCCAGCTTGGTAAAAAATAACGGGTACGACTAATAAAGTAAGGGTCAGAATAATAGTGATAACAAGCGCTACCGGTAGATTGATATTACTTAGCACAATAAAGATTATACCAATCGTGAGCAAGGCGGTCACAATAGGCGAAAACAGTTTGAGATAAAGATGATCCAGCGCATCAATATCAACAATAAAGCGGTTAAGTAAATCGGCTCTTTGATATTGAGCTAACTGATTGGCACTCAGTGGTAAAATCTTACGAAAAGCTAATGTCCTTAAATAGGCCAAGATCTTAAATGTCGTATTATGATCCACCAAGCGTTCCATATAGCGTGCTGCTGTGCGAGTAATTGCTGCCCCACGCACTCCCGCTGCCGGTAACATATAGTTAAAAGTATATAAGCCAGCAACCCCAACAACTGCCGTTGAAGCTAGAAACCAACCCGATAAAGAGAGTAAAAATACACTAGTAAAAAGCGTCAAAAGCGCTAAAGATAGACCACACAAAATCTGCCAAAAATAGTGTTTATACAGTGCGATATAAGGACGTAATATGGCTAACATAAATCCTCCTTGCTATCACAATGTAACTGACCATCTGCTAACTGCCAAACTTGGTTATAAATGTGCATATCATCGGTTTGATGGGTAATGGTAATTGTATTTGGTGCGATATGTTGCTGATCTATGTTTTGCATGGTTTGTCTATCTAAGCTTGCCGTAGGCTCATCAAGAATGAGTAATTGACATGGTTTTAACATTGCTCGAGCGATTGCCACACGTTGTGCTTGTCCGACTGACAAACGCACTGCGTCTTCACCTACTTGGGTATCTAATCCTTGAGGTAATTTATCAATAACAGACACTAACTGGGTTTTGGCAATTACAGTTTCAATTTCATCATCAGAAGCATTCGGTTTTCCTAATAAAATATTTTCACGCACTGAACCATTAATAAGATAAGGACTCTGTCCGATCCAACTGATTTGTTGTTGCCAATGGGTAATATCTAATTGATTAAATTCGATCCCATTAATCTTTAACGAACCCTGATAAGGTAAAAAGCCAAGCAAAACGTGCATTAACGAAGTTTTACCTTCACCACTTTTACCGACTAAAGCTAATTTAAAAGGTGTTTGTAAAGTGAATGATAATGGTCCAACAATGGGTTGCTGTTCGCTAGACAGTACAATCAAATTACTTGCTTCAATAGTATGTAATGGTTGATTGATTTGAATTGGGTTGGCATCATGATGAGCTTGATTTAACAAGATATCTTTACTTAAAAAAGCTTCAATATTGTCCGCTGCTGCAATGGCTTCGGCTTTGGCATGATAGTAAGTTCCTAAATCGCGCAATGGTTGAAAATATTCGGGTGCTAAAATTAACGTAAAAAAACCCGCAAATAAGGTCACAGTACCATTATATGAACCGAAATTAAATTCACCTAAATACGAAAAACCAAAATACACCGCTACGATAGCGATCGAAATTGACGTAAAAAATTCCAACACAGCTGAGGATAAAAAAGCCATTTTTAATACTTGCATGGTTTTAACGCGAAAGTCTTCGGATGCTTGAGCAATTTCGTTGGCTTGTTTTTCTCCTTGATTAAATAGACGGATAGTATTAAGTCCTTTTAAGCGATCTAAAAAGTGACCACTTAAATATGCCAGAGCTTTAAAATGACGACGGTTAATATCTGCTGCGCCCATACCAACTAAAATCATAAAGATTGGAATCAGTGGGGCAGTACATAACAAAATAGCGGCTGCTGCCCAGTTAAACGGTAAAATAGCAATGCAAATTAAAATAGGGACGATACTGACTAAACGCATTTGTGGCAGATAACGAGCAAAAAAGTCATGCAGATTTTCTACTTGCTCTATAAGTAACGTGCTCCAAGCGCCTGTAGTACTTTGATTTAAATAAGCAGGGCCATAAGCTTCAAGTTGATTAATTAAGTCATTGCGAATTTGTTTTCGTACCTTTTTCCCTAGTGCAAAGTTGATCTTTTCGCGCACATACATTAACAGCGCTCTACCTAATAAAATAATAATAAGTGAGCCAAAGTAAGGTAGGATATCGACAAAATGTTGTTGCTCAATAATCAGTTTTTGTAAAATAACAGCGAGTAGAGCCGCTTGCATAATAACCAATAAAGTCAATGCAAAACCAGTTAAAGCAGAAGCACGCAAATCTGCTTTATGCATTTTTGCATGCTGTTTCAACCAGCCAAGTAGATAAGTTTGACGTTTTTTATCTAGTGACATGATGATATTTTAGTTTATTTCAAATTATCCAAATAAAGTTCAGCATCGAGTGCAGCCATACATCCAGTTGCAGCTGAAGTGATCGCTTGGCGATAAATATGATCCATCACATCACCTGCGGCAAAAATACCTTCGACACTGGTTTGTGTCGCATTACCATGTGTACCAGATTTAACTTTGATGTAGCCACCATTTAATTCAAGTTGACCTTCGAAAATAGTGGTATTGGGTTTATGACCAATGGCAATAAATACGCCCATAACAGATAGTTCCTCAGTAAGATTAGGATCTTGGGTTCTACGCAGTCTAACCCCTGTAACGCCCATATTATCACCTAATATTTCATCAACAATTTGATGAGTATGTAAGATTACCTTACCTTCTTGTATCTTTTCAGCTAAACGATCCATTAAGATTTTTTCTGCTCTAAAGCTATCGCGACGATGTATTAAATGTACTTCACTGGCAATATTGGCTAAATAAAGCGTTTCTTCAACGGCAGTATTTCCGCCTCCTACTACTGCTACTTTTTGATTGCGATAGAAAAACCCGTCGCAGGTTGCACATGCTGATACACCTTTACTTTTAAACGCTTCTTCAGAGGGTAAACCGAGATATTGAGCAGAGGCACCGGTCGCAATAATTAATGCATCGCAACTGTACTCTGTTTCACTGCCATAGAGTTTATAAGGTTTGCTACTAAAATCGACTTGATCGATATGATCTAAAATGATTTCAGTATTAAATCTTTCGGCATGCTCTTTCATTTTAACCATTAAATCAGGCCCAGTTAATTCAGGTGCTCCAGCTGGCCAGTTTTCAATTTCAGTCGTGGTTGTGAGTTGACCACCTTGTTGTATCCCAGTAATTAAAACAGGTGAAAGATTTGCTCGAGCGGCATAAACGGCTGCGGTATAGCCAGCAGGGCCAGAACCAAGTATTAGTAAACGTGCATGTTTAGTTTTCATCTTTAAATCCTTATTTATATTCTGGCTGTTAACACAGAACTCGCTCAATTAATAATTGTTAAGTCTAACATTATCAATCTTTATAGTGCAAAAAAATTGATTATTATAGTGATAGGTAATGACGATAAGATATTTTTTCAACAGTTGGCAAAAGTTATCTTCTTTTATTGTTCACTTAATTTTTAAAAACAATTAATAAATGAATTTAAATTATCGATTTGTTTGACATTGTTTATAAAAAGAATGAAAGAAAGATAGATTGCTCATGAAAAATTTAGAAGTTGTATAAAAAATAACTCAGAAAAAGAAATATAAAGCCCATAATACCAAAAGGTTAATAAGTTACCAACGAGTTATTTTCTTTTGAGAAATTTGTTTTGGGTGGATTAAGTTACAAACGATCTTGGCACGTTATTAATCAATTAAATATCCATTAATTTTATTGTTACTTTATACCTTTGTGGCATAAAGTAACAGACGATTTATATTTATTCAGATAGATATGTGGTGATATCCTTGAGTGGCCAGCGTATTTTAGGTTTTGGTTCATTGATGCGATAGCCAAATGCTAAACAGAGTGCTACACCGAAATTTTCACCACTAAATGATGGTATGTGATTTTCTAAAATTTTAATAACACCATCATGTTGAAATCCACCAATCGCACAGGAATCAATATTATGATAAGCGGCAGCTGTGAGCATATTGGCACAAGCTAGATAAGCCTGCATTTCAAATGAATGATTCATAGTTAGGCCGCTGGCTAAACCATTTTCATAAAAGTTGAGCCTTGATTGACACATAACATCAATACTGTTTTGATCATCTGGGTCAGGTAAAGTACGAGCAACCGCCTTACGGAAATACTCACTTTGTATCGAAAAACTGTTTGATTTACGATAAAGTACGATCACATAATGTGAGCAACTGGTCACTTGCTCTTGCTTGAAACAAACCTCAGATAATTCGTTTTTAATTTTAGGGCTATCAACCACCACAAAATGCCAAGGCTCCAATCCATATGCTGAAGGGGATAAGCGACCTGCATCTAAAATATATTCAATTTCAGCAGGATCAATCTTTTTGGTCTTGTCAAATTTTTTACATGCGTGTCGAAAATATAAGGCTTGTGTTAATTTATCCATGTTTTCTCCTATTCTTTTGTATTCCATGGGGCAACTTTTAATAATAGTAACATACCAGGTATGGCAAGAATCGTACATAAACCAAAGAAAGTTGTCCATCCTAAATAATTAACCATAATGCCTGTAGTGGCATTAATTAATGTTCTTGGGATAGAAGCAATACTTGTAAATAATGCAAATTGTGTTGCTGTATAAAGGGGATTAGTTGTTTTTGCTATAAAAGCTACAAAGGCCGCTGATCCTAGCCCAACGCCTAACGCTTCAAAGCTAATCACTAAAGCTAATAAAATTTTAGCGTGGTAGGTAATTTCAGTAAATGGACCTTCAACAGACAACCATGCAAACCCTAAAATAGAAATAACTTGTACAAAACCAAATAGCCAAAGTGCACGATTAATCCCAATTTTGATCATCAATATGCCGCCCATTAATGCACCAAATACACTTGGCCATAATGATGCATTTTTAGCAATCCAGCCAATATCCAAACGGCTAAAACCCATCTGTAAATAAAAAGGAGTTGCTAGTGAGGTTGCCATACTGTCACCCAATTTATAAAGGAAGATAAAAGCCAAAATCGTGAGTGCACTTTTTATACCTTGACGATTAATAAATTCACTAAATGGCTTAATGATGATATCTTCAATACTATGGTTTTTTGGCGCTTGATTGATAGGCTCTTTAACTTTCAATGTCATAATAATTGCTGGTAACATAAATAGCCCAGTAATAATAAAAACACTGTTCCAAGGTAGATAATTGGATAAAATTAATGATAGCGAACCTGGTACTAAACCAGCAACACGATAAGCATTGGTATGAATACTGTTGCCAAGTCCCTGTTCGTTATCTAAAAGTAATTCTCGCCTAAATGCATCAAGGGCAATATCTTGTGTGGCTGAAAATAGAGCAATAATAAAACAGATAGCAGCGATTACCCAAATGTTTAATGTAGGCGAGAAAAAACCTAAAATTGTGATAAAGAATACTAATACAATTTGCGAAGCAAGCATCCATCCTCGTCTTCTACCTATATTGAAAAGCGAAATATTGTCCATAAATGGCGCCCAGACAAATTTCAAAATATAGGGAAATTGTGTTAACGAAAACGCGCCAATTGTTTTGATATTGATACCTTCGCTCTCTAGCCAAGCAGGTAATAATTGCAACAATAAATAAAAAGGTAAACCAGATGCAAATCCAGTAAAAATACAGATTAGCATTTTTTCGGTAAAAATTGTTTTTATAAGTGAATTTTGCTCATTAGTCATTCTTTAACTTTATTGATTAGTTTTTTCGCAAAGTGTTATCATAGCATACAACTATAAAAAATAATTCTGCAAGCCAAGATAAAACGGATTATCTCAAGCCTGATTCTAAAGTAGGAAAACTGTGACAATGGATGTTTTGAAATAAAAACTTCACTTATTTGGAGCATGCAAGAAATGCTTCAAAACGCTGTTATTAATCAAGCATCAAAGAAAACGACCGATTAATAGATCAACTAATCACCATTCAAAGGGGTGTGATAATATGAAAAATCCAACAAAAATTGCTGTATTCAGTAGTAAACATTATGACAAAGAGCATCTTGAAATCGCCAATAAAAAATTTGGTTTCGATATCGAATATTATGAACACAAATTAAGCCAAAAAACGGTGGTTACTGCGCAAGGTTATGATGCAGTTTGTGTATTTGTGAATGATGAAGTTGATAAAAAAGTTTTACACAAATTGGCTGAATATGGCATAAAAATTCTAGCATTACGTTGTGCTGGATTCGATAATGTTGATCTTGCTGAGGCAAAAAAATTAGGTATTACCGTTGTGCGTGTACCCGCTTATTCACCTGAAGCGGTTGCTGAACATGCAGTTGCGTTAATGATGACTCTTAATCGCCGTACCCATAAGGCTTATCAACGCACACGCGATGCTAATTTTTCTTTAGATGGATTAACAGGCTTTAATATGCACAACCGCACTGCAGGCGTGATTGGCACAGGTAAAATTGGACAAGCAGCGATTCGCATCTTAAAAGGTTTTGGCATGCATATTTTGGCTTATGACCCGTATCCAAATGACATTGTTGTCGAACTTGGCGCACAATATGTCGAATTAGACGAACTTTATGCCAAATCGGATATCATCACATTACATTGTCCAATGACACCCGAAAATTATCACTTACTGAATAAAGAATCTTTCCAAAAAATGAAAGATGGCGTCATGATTATTAATACTAGCCGAGGAGCATTACTGGATGCTACAGCCGCAATTGATGCATTAAAACAGACCAAAATCGGCGCTCTCGGTATGGATGTATATGAAAACGAACGCGATCTATTTTTTGAAGATAAATCAAACGATGTAATATTAGATGACGTATTTCGTCGCTTATCATCATGTCATAACGTTATCTTTACTGGACATCAGGCATTTTTAACTCAAGAAGCACTGTTAAATATTTCTGATACGACTTTAACGAATATTAAACAGGTTGCTGAAGGTAAAGATTGTCCAAATATTGTTGAAAAATAATAAATACTTTTTGACGTTAACGATTTTTTAATAACATAAAATATAGGTTTTATATGCAGCGAATCATCATTCTAATTAATATAATATTGTTGCTTACAGCTTGTGGTAGTGAGAAATCTTCAATATCGCCTATGCAAGAACATCGCGGACATCCTAATGTCGAAGGGGGTGTCTATTTAGAAGAAGAACACAATCCTCCAAAAAACAACAGTGAACCGTTGGCTGTTGATCAAGAAAATTTTATTACCAGAATGGTCAATAAACATGGATTTAATCGTGAGCAATTACGCGAAGTGCTTTCGCAAACCAACAAACTTGACTGGGTAATTAATTTAATGGATAAGCAAGCGCCAACATCAGGTTCTTCTACAGTATCTAAACCTAATGGTGCATGGATCCGTTATAAAAACAAATTTATCACGCCAAGTAATTTACCTCGTGGGGTAGAATTTTGGAATAATTATAAAAAAGAGTTACAACAAGCGTATGACCAATATGGTGTACCACCTGAAATTATTGTGGGCATTATTGGTGTAGAAACGGGTTGGGGGCGAGTGATGGGTAAAACCAAAATCATTGATGCACTCTCAACTCTTGCTTTCTATTATCCAAGACGAGCACAATATTTTACAGATGAGTTAGAGCACTTTTTAGTTATGTGCCGTGATGAAAGCGTTGACCCATTTGATCTGAGTGGATCATTCGCTGGGGCGATGGGATATGGTCAATTTATGCCATCAGCGTTCAGAAATCATGCTGTCGATTTTAACAATGATGGACACATCGATCTGTGGGATCCGGTTGATGCAATCGGCAGTGTGGCTAACTACTTTAAAGCACATGGTTGGCAAAGTGGTAAAAAAGTCGCGGTTATCGCCGATGGGCAAGCGCTATCACTTGATACGGGTTTTAGTACAAAATACACCGTTGAAACGTTAGCTAAAGCAGGACTAAAACCAAAAAGTTCATTAGATGGCCATAATAAGGTCAGTTTATTGCGGTTGGATATGGGCGATAGCTATCAATATTGGTATGGCTTACCAAACTTTTATGTCATCACTCGATACAATCATAGTACGCATTATGCTATGGCCGTATGGCAATTAGGCTTAGCGGTGAAAGAGGCGCGATAATGCCAAGCATATTTCGTAACTGAAACAAAAGGTCGCATTAGCGACCTTTTTAATTATTTAAAATTAAAACGGTATAGACTCTTGAATAATTTTTACAAAGTTGTCTGTTATATCAATAAAATTAGTAAGAATACTCTAAACTTCTCTGTGATCACATGTTATAAGTACTGATCCTATTATGGCGGTATGCAAAAAACTTAGTGGTGAAAGAGGCGCGATAATTCCTAGCATATTTAGTAACTAAATCAATAATTTGCATTAGCGACCTTTTTAATTATTTAAAATTGAAATGGTATAGACTCCTGAATAATTTTTACAAAGTTGTCTGTTATATCAATAAAATTAGTAAGAATACTCTAAACTTCTCTGTGATCACATGTTATAACTACTGATCCTATTATGGCGGTATGCAAAAAACTTAGTGGTGAAAGAAGTGCGATAATTCCTAGCATATTTAGTAACTAAATCAATAATTTGCATTAGCGACCTTTTTAATTATTTAAAATTGAAACGGTATAGACTCCTGAATAATTTTTTCAAAGCTGTCTGTTATATCAATATCATTAGTTAGAACTCTCTAAACTTCTCTGCAATCACATGCTATAACTACTGATCCTATTATGGCGGTATGCAAAAAACTTAGTGGTGAAAGAAGTGCGATAATTCCTAGCATATTTAGTAACTAAATCAATAATTTGCATTAGCGACCTTTTTAATTGTTTTAAATTGAAATGGTATAGACTCCTGAATAATTTTTACAAAGTTATCTGTTATATCAATATCATTAGTTAGAACTCTCTAAACTTCTCTGCAATCACATGCTATAACCACTGCACGCATTTTATGGCCGTATGGCAAAAAACTTAGCGGTGAAAAAGGCGCGATAATTCCTAGCATATTTAGTAACTAAATCAATAAGTTGCATTAGCGACCTTTTTAATTATTTAAAATTGAAACGGTATAGACTCCTGAATAATTTTTACAAAGCTATCTGTTATATCAATATTATTAGTAAGAAACTCTCTAAACTTCTCCGTCATCACATGCTATAACCACTGCTCGCATCTTATGGCGGTATGGCAAAAACTTAGCGGTAAAAGAGGCACTAAGCCTACCGTGTTTTTCTATCCAAACAAAAAGTCACTAATGCGATCTGTTTAAATATAAAAATTAACTCTTTCAAAAAACTTAACAAGAGTAGGGGTGAACGTTAAGAAACAATAAGCTTTACTGCAAGCATTAATAAAAAAATACCGAAATAGGTAATCAGTTTATTTACTGGTAATTTTTGCGAAATTTGCACACCGACTTTTGCCATAGGTATACTGGTGAGCATAATTGAAAATACCGCAGGTAAATAGATAAAACCTAAGCTATATTCAGGAAGTTCTTGGATATTCCAACCCGCAATAATGTAACCAATAGTGCCACCAAAAGCGACGGGTAAGGTGAATGCTGCTGATGTTCCAATTGCTTTACGCATATCGACTCCGCATTTTTTCAAAAACGGTACAACCAGTACACCGCCACCCACACCGACCAGCGCAGCAAAAACACCAATTAATGTACCAACAGCAATAAAAATACTGTTACCCAACGAAGTTACTTCAGATATTTGATTTTGTATCACTTTATTGGTTTTAAAAATAAATTTACTACCAACATAAATTAGAAAAACGATAAATAGCCATTTTAACCATATACCTGGAATATAAGGGGTCATGTAAGAACCGGCAATTGTACCGATAATGCAACCTATTACCATCTTTTTTAGAATTGACCATTCAATGTTTTTGTTTTTATTTTGGGTCCAACTTGATGATAAACTAGTGCCAATAATTGTCGCTAAGGATGAAGCTATAGCAATATGGTGAGTCCAATGGTTACCCAGATTGAAATAATTGAGCGTAAAAATTAGAGCCGGTACAATCAATGCTCCCCCACCAACGCCGAACATACCTGCAAGCAAACCAGTCGCAGCACCGATAATGAGGAAGATAACAAACTCAAAAATCATATTTTTAATCCTTAAGATGGGATAACGTCATTAGCCAGCCTATTTGTTTCAAAAATAAAAATCTAAGCTAGCCAATTGATTGTAAATATGTTTCATTCTTGTTGCAAATAATTTGGTTATTCTATCCGAGTTGTTTAATATATAACGAGAAATCGATTAGCAAAGTAATTAACGCTAAGTTTTAATTGATTAACAAAGTAATCAGCTAAAAGATGACATAGTGCTTAAAAAATCTTATGTTATTTAGCCTAATTGATAAAAGTTTTAAGAAAAATTTAAATTGAAAGGAGTGAAAAATGAAAGATCGTTTAAAGTGGATTGATGATTTTGGTTTTTTAGGCGAAACCGCAAGTGGTCATTCATTAGTGATGGATGGCGGAATTGAGCATGGTGGGCGTAATCGTGGTGCTCGTCCTATGGAACTTTTATTGCACGGCGCTGCTGGTTGTATGGCGTATGATATTATCGCTATATTAAAAAATAAAAAAAAGGATGTGCGTGATCTTTGGATTGAAATTGATAAAACTCAGGCAGAATCTTCACCAAAAGTTTATACCGCAATTAATTTTCATATCGTAATTACAGGTATGAATGTGGATAACGAAGCGGTTGAAAATGCGATAAAACTTGCTTCTGAAAAATATTGCAGTGCCTCTATCATGTTAGGTAAGACAGCGAAAATGTCCTACACCTATGAAATACGTGTACATGAGTAAATATCTTCTTATAACAAAAAATTATAATCTAATAACTAGCTAATATTAGTGAGTTTTGCAGTAATCATTTAACATTTTATTTAATTGATAGATTGTTACAAAGGAATGATTATGCAACAGTTAAGTAAAAATATGCGATTTCGAGATATGGTTATTTTGGGATTGCTTTTTATTGGCCCTGCCGCACCAGTGGGTTTGTTTGGTGTTTTAGATGCGATAAGCGATGGTGCTATTGCTTTAGTTTATATTGTTGCAACTTTAGTGATGGCATTTACTGCTTATTCGTATGCCAGAATGACGAATGCTTTACCTCATGCCGGGGCCGTTTATGCTTATTGTTCTTTAGGCATTCATCCCAATGCGGGTTTTTTAGTCGGTTGGCTGTTACTTCTTGATTACATGTTTATTCCAGCCGTTGCTTACTTATTTAGTGGAATTTCACTCAACGCTTTGATACCTGGTGTGCCAGTATGGCTATGGACTTGTTTGGCGGTAGTGTTAACAACTACTCTAAATTTAATTGGAGCAAAAAAATCTGCCATAATTACTTTAATCATTTTGTTACTTGAAATCCTAGTACTGTTTGTGGTGTTATTGGTGGGTATTTGGATCATAGTGACTACGGATCTTAACCGAAATTGGTTACAATCTTTTATTGGTGGAGCAGCATTTACTTGGAGTAATCTATTTAATGCCGTATCGATTGCTGTTTTATCCTATTTGGGATTTGATGCTATTGCCACTTTTTCGGAAGAAAATAGTGGTCAGCGCAACTTAGTTAGTAAGGCTATTATTACTTGTTTAATTCTAGCCGGTTGTCTATTTGTTTTGCAGATTTACGTTGCATCCTTACTTTCTCCTTATGATTCTGAATATTTGCGTAATCATCCTGAACTACAAGGAAAAGCTTACTATCATATTGTCAATCAAGAGATAAATTTATGGTTGGGATGGGCATTAAGTTTAATGAAAGCGATCGGAGCATCATTTGCTGCAATGGTAGGGCAGGCTGCCGCAAGTCGTCTTTTATTCAGTATGGGACGTGATAAGCGCTTACCACCTTTTTTTGCTAAAGTAAGCCAGAAAAGCGGTGTTCCGACAATGGCAATCTTATTTGCAGCTCTATTTAATTTATGTTTAGTGATTATTGCTGCTAATAATGCTAAGGGATTACCGACGTTAGTGTCATTTGTTGATATTGGAGCCTTAACCGCATTTATTATGTTACATATTTCAGTTATTGGTTACTTTAAATTCAAGAAAGCTTCAAAAGGAGCACTTTCATGGTTTCTTGATGTGTTTATACCTATTGTGGGTATTTTAGTGCTATTACCCGTGCTATTACACATTGATAATTATGCAAAAATTGTAGGTATTGTCTGGTTAGCAATCGGTTTGATAATTCTTTATTTTAATAGATATAAAGCTCAATTAAATTGGTTAGAAAAAGTTAAATATTAGTTATCTGATTGAAATAATTTGAACTATTGATTAATGATATTAATTATATAACAATGCTTGTCCATTTTAACTCAATATTATAACAAAATGATTTCAGAAATATTACGAGGGGCTTTAATTTCAGCGAGTTTAATTATTGCCATTGGTGCACAAAATCTATTTGTATTAAAACAGGGATTATTACGAAATCATATATTTTATGTTTCGGGGATCTGTTTTATCTGTGATTTTGTATTGATGTCAATTGGTATTCTTGGGGTTGGGACATTTATCAGTACTAATCCCTTAATTACGAATATATTAGCAATATTAGGTGCACTTTTTTTACTTTGGTATGGCTTTAAGGCGTTTAAAAGTGCAATTAAAGGTACCAGTAGTATGCAAGTTCAATCTCAAAACTCAAATGACAACAGTTTAGTCAAAGTGATTTTGGCAACATTGGCCATTACTTTACTTAATCCACACGTATATTTAGATACTGTCGTTATTGTTGGCGGTATTGCTGGAACGTTAAGCAGTGAACAAAAAATTGCTTTTCTGATTGGGGCTGTATGTGTTTCATTCATCTGGTTTTTCAGTATTGGTTATGGTGCAAGATTACTTACTCCTTTATTTAAACAAAAAAGAATGTGGGTGATTTTAGATTGTTTAGTTGGTCTGGTAATGTTTTATATTGCTTATCGTTTAATTATGTACGTATATTGTGGTAATTAGGCTAAAATTATCTATTCTAAGCGCAATTTCAGTGAGTTACAGCATTAGCTAAAGCATATTGTGCCTTATTTTTGTTCTGATTTGTTTAAACTCTTTTCTCTTTCCTTTCTTTGTCATATCACTTTTTTCCATAAATATTAAAGAGATATATAAAATTGATGTTTTGTTGAAGTAATAACATAAAAAATGTGATTATTATCACAATTGTATCATTTAGTTTTAATTGTTGATTTCTTATTTCTATGATTAATGCTAATTTATTGAGCATAATTTTGGATTGTTACTGTAAAACTTAACAAGTATGCAGGCAAAACCTAAGCACTTTGGTTAGCAAAGTGCTTAGGTTTTTGTTGTTTTAAGCGCACAAAAATTAGCTTAAATATAATAAGTTATTCAAGGAGTATAATATGAAATGTAAATCCATAAAGCTAGCATTGTTGATTAGCGCTGCACTTGTATCCAACACATTATGGGCAATTGAGCAGGTTAAAATTGAAAGCCAAGAATTAAAAATCATTACCGTTGATAATCTTAAATTTAAAGATATGAATAAAGATGGCAAACTAACGCCTTATGAAGATTGGCGTTTAACACCGGCTCAGCGCGCAAAAGATCTACTTGCTAGAATGACGCTTGAAGAAAAAGCAGGCATGATGATGCATGGCAATGCTCGAAGTTTAAATGATGAACTTGGTCATGGTGATAAATATAATTTAGAAGAGATCAAGGATCTAGTATTAAATGATAAAGTAAATAGTTTAATCACTCGTTTAGAAGTCAGCCCAGAAGATTTTGCACAACAAAATAATCAGTTGCAAAAAATTGCTGAACTATCACGCCTCTCTATTCCTTTAACTATCAGTGTCGATCCTCGAAATACATTCTATTATGGTAATGAAGTGACCAGTAAAAGTGGTTTTAGCCAATGGCCGGGTACATTAGGAATGGCTGCAATTGGCAGTGAAAAAGATATTAATGAATATGGCGATATTATTCGACAAGAATATCGATCTTTGGGAGTAACTCAAGCATTATCACCGATGGCCGATTTAGGTACTGAACCGCGTTGGGCTCGTTTTGAGGGTACCTTTGGCGAAAACCCTGAATTAAGTAAAAAGATGGTGCGCGGTTATATATCAGGCATGCAAAATGGTAAAAATGGATTAAATTCACAAAGTGTTTCTGCCGTTGTTAAACATTGGGTGGGGTATGGTGCTGCCGAAGAAGGGCTAGATAGCCATAGTTTTTATGGCAAATATGCTTTATTTACACAAAATGATAGTTTGAAACAGCATATTATTCCATTTACTGGTGCTTTTGAGGTGAATGTGGCCGCTATAATGCCGACATATTCCATATTGAAAAATGCTCAAATAAATAATCATGAAATCGATCCTGTTGGTGCAGGTTTTAATAATTATTTATTGAAAGATTTATTACGTGATACCTATAAATTTAAAGGTGTCATCATGAGTGATTGGAATATTACTAAAGATTGTAATGAAGTATGTATTAATGGATCACCTCAAGGTGTTGCACCTAAAGCAGAAGGAATGCCTTGGGGGGTTGAGGATCTAACAGTAGAAGAGCGTTTTATTAAAGCTATCCTAGCGGGTGTTCAACAATTTGGAGGCGTAAGCGACAGTTCAACTATTGTCTCGGCAGTTAAAAATAAAAAACTAGATGAGAAACTAATAGACAGTGCAGTATTGGCAATTTTGACGCAAAAATTTGCTTTAGGCCAATTTGAAACACCTTATAATGATCCAACTGAAGCAAGCAAATTTGTTGGCAATCAACAATTCCAACAAATTGCAAATAAGGCACAATTTAACTCAATGGTATTGCTTGAAAATGAACAACAAACTTTACCACTAGATACTAATAAAAAAGTTTATTTACATGGTTTTATGGCGGAGGCAAAAAATCAATTAAAAAATAAAGTGACTATTGTTGATGATATTGATGATGCTGATGTGGTGGTTGCACGTATTGATGCACCTTTTGAGCAAAACCATAAAAATTACTTTTTTGGTTTAAGACATCATGAAGGTTCACTTGCGTTTCCTGAAAAAGATAAAAATATTAAATTTATCGCCAAGGCAAGTAAAAAATGTCCTGTTATTGTAACAGTTTACTTAGATCGACCAGCCGTTCTTACACCGATAAAACAATATGCTAGCGCTATTGTGGCTAATTTTGGTGTAAATGATGAAGTGTTGTTTGAACGTTTGTTTGCGGATAAACCGTATAGCGCTAAAATGCCGTTTGCTTTACCTGATTCAATGGAAAGTGTACTTCAACAAGCTACTGATTTACCAAATGACATGAAATCTTTATATCCATTAGGTTATGGATTAACGCATTAATTTATCTTGTTAAATATTATTGCTATCTTAATGATGGCAATAATATTACTATCGACACCAGTTAGTATATCTTTTATTATTCTATTTTATAATCATCCAAACTATGAATTAAGGGCTTTTCAAATACGATTTTTGCTGTAATTAATATTCAATGGTAACGTATTCTTCACTCGTTTTTTTGCTGAAAGAGTTACAGGTTACACCTAGGTTTTAGTAAAAAAATAAATTTATTAAATCTCTATTTTACTTTCTTGTGATATATGATCTGACTTTAATATCAAAATTATTAGGCGTACCTATAATAATAGAAAATAGCGTTATAATTATTTTATGTTAATCACAACCACAATCATAATTACTTTTTTGTTTTTTAGCTGCTTGTTGCTTAGCAACAATCGCTGATACTTTTTTCGATACAATGGCCAATTGTTCTTTGGAATCAGAGTAGTTTTGTTCAGCTGCTTTAGCAAACCATTGTTTTGCTTTAAAATAGTCTTGTTTTACGCCTGTACCTTTATAATAAAGATTCGCTAAAGTATATTGGGCTATCACATTACCTTTTTTTGCCGCTTTGGTATCCCACTTAATTCCTTGTGAATAATTTTGTTTAGTCCCTTGACCATTATAATAAAGTAAAGCAAGTTGATGTTGTGCTTCAATATGACCTTGATTGGCTGCTTTTTCGAACCACTCTTTAGCTTTAGTATAATCTGGTTGAGATTCATCGGGTTGCTCAAATTGTTTTTCAATACCCTTAAAATGACGCTTTTTAGTATGCGTACCATTGGCATACATAATACCTAAATGAAACTGAGCTTCAGCATTGTTTTGTTCAGTCGCTTTCTGATATTCTTGGTTAAAATCAAATAATATTTGTGAATTAGCACTGACAGAAATACTGAAACATAAACCTAATATCATTTTAGTAAAGAACTTAATCATACTTCATCCTACAGTAAATCATTCGTTGGCATGCTTTGGATTACCTGTTTTGTGTATATTGCCATATATTAGGTTAAAACATCATAAATAATATAAATATAATGGAAATCTCATTTAATTACACTTAAACATCTAGCCATTAAAAATTGAAAGATTTTTAATTAATTTGGTGTTATTGAATATTTTTGGAGAGTTCACACCCTTTTTGTAATCCATTTTTGCAAGCCAAGTCATAATACTTTTTGGCTTCATTAATATCTTGTGATACTGCTATTCCATTATAATACAATACGCCCATTAATAATTGTGCTTCAGGATTATTGGCTTTTAGCCCTTGTTTAAGTAGCTCTAATCCTTTAGGGTAGTTTTTTTTATTTGACAGATATATAGTTGCTAACGCTACTTGAGATTTTAGATGACCTTGATTAGCAGCTTTTTCAAACCAGAATTTCGCTTTATCTAAATCTTGTGGAACCATTTTACCTTCATAATATATTAAACCTAAATTATTTTGCGCTCTCACAAAGTTAGCCTGAGCGGCTTGTTCATAATACATTATTGCTTTTTTATAATCAGGTTTTACGCCTTCTCCTTTATTATACATAAGACCTAGATTATATTGAGATGTCGTATATCCTTGCTTGGCTGACGCTTCAAACCATTTTTTAGCTTGACTATAATCTTGGGTATAACCATTTTGCCCAAAATAGTAATTGGCACCTAAAGCAAATTGCGCTGCAGCATCCTGTAATACAGCTGCTTTTTTATATAACACATCTTTATCGTTATAAGTTTCAACCTCATTATAATCAGAATCAGAACTACAACCCGTCAACAAATTGATCATAATAAACGTCGATAATAATAACTTTTTCATAATATTTCCTAAATCATATCCTTTTGATATTGATATATTTTACATGATAACAAATTTAGGGTGTTAGTTGATTTATTGAGGATGGAGAAGTCAGGGTTATAAATGATTAATAGGGTATTTGCTATTTTAGCAACGTTTATCAAATGTTGGTGTTCTTGAAACTTAATTTTATTAAATAGAATTGATTTTAAGGGTTACATTTTGTAGAAAACTCAAGGTGTTAAATTTGATAATTTGAACAATCGTTTACATGTTTCTATTGAGCCAATATTATTTCATGTTAATTAAAAATAGTCGCATATTAATTGATTGAATGTTGGTGTTTTTACTGTTTAATTTATTATCGTTCGTATTGATTTTCTAAAGGAGAAATAATTGGTAGATTTTAAGCTTGATTATTCGGCATATTATGTACCTTATCATTTCATAGCGCAGACATTTAATATTGTTCAGATTCATTACGAGCGGATTAGTTGAACGCTAGTATTCTTATAACTCAATATATTTAATTATTGTCTTTGATTGGTAAAACAGGGAATTAAAAAAGGTGGTGGGTCGTGAGCGATTCGAACGCTCGACAAACGGATTAAAAGTCCGCTGCTCTACCGACTGAGCTAACAACCCATATAGAAAACTGCTAAAAGTGGTGGGTGATACCGGGTTCGAACCAGTGACCCCCTCCTTGTAAGGGAGGTGCTCTCCCAACTGAGCTAATCACCCCAAGTGTTTTATTTCTAAAACGTCACGGTAAAGATTGGTGGGTGATACCGGGTTCGAACCAGTGACCCCCTCCTTGTAAGGGAGGTGCTCTCCCAACTGAGCTAATCACCCTTACCGTGTGGATGTGCATTATAAGGCACGTCTTATTTCAGTCAACCTTTTTTTTTAATTTTCTGCAAAATTAGCTTTGTTCGATTTAATTTTAAACGTTTTTTGGGTGATGAATCGCAAAAACACCTTTTATTTGTGTTTGCCTCAGTTGTTGTGACTATGATTTGTGGATAAAATTATTTTTATGAGCAGTTAATTGATGAAGATAATAGATAAATGTCGGGTCATAATTTATGTCGAACCCAAGGTTATACGATATAAGATAAGTCAATCTAATGGGCTATTAACGTTTTCTCCATTTGGCGATTTAATTGAATATGATTATCAAAATTTCAATGATATTGATATTTTTGTTGGTCAACTACAAGCTAAGTTACCCAAATATACCAAATATGAAATAAACCTTTCAGATAACTATATTCAATTAACAAAAGTGATGATGCCGGAGGTGAAATTGCAACCCAATGAAATTGCTTTATATATCGAAGCCTCAATCTATAAATTATTTGAATTATCCGCTAAAAACGTCTTTTTTGATTTTAATTTTTTAACTGATAAACAGAACCAAAAGCAAATTATGATTGCCGTATGCGAGCGTGATTATGTTAATAGCTGGATTGAGCTATTTAAAAAAAATGAATGTTTAATCAATTTTATTGGTTGTTCAAGCGATAATAAAAGATTCAATTTTTTACCATGGCGACAAAGTCAATATAATAAGCAAAAACAGTATTTATCAATTGTAATAGTATGTTTGATGGGGGTGATGAGTTGTTTATTTTGTTATATGTGGAGGCAAGCCCAAACAAAATTAACCCGCTGTATAAATGACGTTTCACAGCAACAATTTATTGAGCAAAAGTTAAATGAGCAATTATCAACTTATCTGCCAAATCCTTCCGCGAGTCAAAGACAAATCGAGCAGTCATTAATATTAATTTCAGAACAATTACCTACTAATATTTGGTTAACTTCGTTTACTTATAAACCCGATAAAATAACAATTAAAGGGCATAGTTTTAACTATATTGAACTCACTAATTTTAATCTAAATCTTTTACAACATAAAAATGTCAGTAAAAGCCAAATCAAAACAATTATTAATAATAAACATAGTCTGTTTTTTGAAATGGATATTGACTTAAATGAACAGTGAGTTTTTAAATCGGCCATTTTGGCAACAATATTTAATCTGTATTTTGTTAACGATCGTTATTTTTATTATCGGTTATCTGTTTTTTATTTACGATATAAACAAACAATCAGACAAGCAACAAAAATTATATCAAACTAAACAGCTACAAATTGAATCATTACAATCAAGGCTTAAACGTTATCAATTTGGGCAAAACCGTTCATTAATAATCATCAATCAAAACGAATTTGCTCAATATATTGAACGAAACCATTTAATCCTAAACGCTTTCAAACATTATCAAACGGATGAAACAATAAATTGGGATATTGAACTTAATGGTGAATTTATTGATTTTATGAATTTAATTACAGACCTTAATAAAGATTATTACTATTTGAATTTTCGAGATTTAAAGATGACTAAACAGGAATCTTATCTACAAATTATATTTACCTTATTATTTAAAAGGAAAATAGAGTGAAAGCAAACTTATTTATAATGGGTTGTTTATTGATTATCAGCTGTTTTAATGTTATCGCAGAGCTAAACTTTTATCGAGATCCATTTGTTGAACCAACGCAAACGTCATGTAATGAACAGAAAGAGATATTATTAAAACAGATACAAGCTTGGCGATTCAAAGGCCTGATTAAACATAAAAGTCATTATTATCCGCAAATTTGGCTCTATTCTGAAAATCAGTGGCTTTCCATAAATCAAGAGGTTCAGTCTAAAGTACTATTTCCCTGGTTTTTGCAATCTTGGCAAAATCATAAAATCGTGTGGCAAGCTAATTTGACAGATTATTGTCATGAAACGATTGAATGGACAATGTTAATAAATGAGTCATAAAGATATGCAAACAAAAAAGATGTCATCGATTCATCAATGTCAAAGTATATTGTTAAGGATAACAATGATCTGTTTGATCTCAATGATCATCATGATAAGTACTGTTAGAGCTAACGAAAATCAGTTAAGTTTTAATTTATCTTCAAATGTTGAGCTGCATAATAATGATCTGATTTCAATGAATTTTTATCAAACAGATATTGCTATTATTCTGCAAGCTTTAGCGGATTGTAAACAAATGAATCTTATTATGAGTGAGAATATATCGATAACACAAACCATTAAACTGCAAAATATAGATTGGCAAAAGGCATTAACCATTATTTTAGATTCGGCCAATTTACAAGCCACAATGGATGATAATATTTTATTTATTTCCAAAGCTATCGAACCAGAAATTTTAGAACAAAAAAAGCAATTGGAACTCAAACAACAAGAGCAAAAGCAGCCGCTTGAATCTTTGTCCATTGCGATTAATCATGCGGATCTTGCAAATTTAAATGAAACCATTCAGCAGCAAGGATTATTATCCGAACGGGGCAAAGTGATTATGGATAAACGAACCAATTCACTTATTATTATGGATTTACCAAAACAGTTTAAAGCGATTAACAACTTGATTAAGTCGATTGATAAACCAATGCCACAAGTACATATATCTGCACATATTGTAACAATGAGTAGTGAAAGTATGAATGAATTGGGTATTAAATGGGGCTATTCAGGGCGATCATCTCAATTGTTAGATAAGTTTGAAGTTGGATTAGGTATTACTAACTCTACCTCTACCATAGGTTTCAATTTAGCTAAAATTTCTGGTAGTTTGCTTAATTTACAACTATCAGCCTTAGAGTCTGAAAATCAAGTTGAAATTATTGCTAGCCCTAATTTATTAACATCCAACCAGAATATGGCATCAATAAAGCAAGGTACAGAAATACCTTATGAAGTTTCAAATGGAAATAATGGTGCAACATCAATTGAGTTTAAGCAAGCCGTTCTAGGATTAGAAGTGACGCCCAAAATACTATCTGATAATCAGATACTTTTAGATTTGTACATTACTCAAAATACTGCAGGGCGCTCAATAAAACGAAGTGAGGGAGGGGAAGCATTAGCTATCGATACCCAAGAAATTAAAACACAAGTGAAAGTAAACAACGGCGAAACTATTGTTTTAGGTGGCATCTTTCAACAAACTAACGATAATCTTAAACGAAACGTACCAAGTGCCAGTGAGCTTCCGATTATTGGTAACTTATTTAAATATAAAGGTAAAAAACAGCAAAAAAAAGAAATTGTTATTTTTATCACGCTACAATTAGTTGAGTAAATGTCATCAGAGTTGTATCATACAGAGTTTATTTTTCTATGATTTACTTTGAAACTTAATTTACTGTTTCAATGTTTAGTTTTTTAGTCATCATCATTACAAATTATTATAAAAGTAGAGAATATTATGTTTCGTGTTGTAGCTTCTGATTTAGATGGCACTTTATTAACTCCTGAGCATTGCTTATCACCTTACACTAAACAAGTCCTTCAAGCTTTGCGTAAAAAAGATATTCATTTTGTGTTTGCAACAGGGCGACACCATATTGATGTGGCTCAAATGCGAGAAAACATGGAAATTGATGCTTTTATGATTACTTCCAATGGCGCTAGAGTGCATGATAGCTCAGGGAATCTAATCTTCGGGCAAAGTATTGATCCTGTATTAGCATGTGAGGTAGCAAAAGAATGTATTGATGATCCGTTAGTATACACTCATGTCTACCGCGGTGATAATTGGCTTATTAATAAAGAAGATACTTATTCTTTAAGTTTTTTTAGAGATACAGATTTTACTTATGAATATTTTAATCCATCTGATTTTGAAGCCGACGATATTGCCAAAATTTACTTCACAACAAGTAGTGATTCATTACATCCACATTTAGCTGAAATAAAAAATAGGCTTGATAAAAAATATGGTAGTAAAATAAGCATCACATTTTCATCTTCAAACTGTCTTGAAATTATGGCTGAAAATGTATCAAAAGGCAGTGCGCTAAAAAGGGTAGTTGAAAAACTTGGTCTCGATCTAAAAGATAGTATTGCTTTTGGTGATGGCATGAATGATTTTGAGATGTTAAAAATGGCAGGAAAAGGTTGCATTATGCAAAATGCTAGTTTAGATTTACGTCAAAAACTACCTCAATTAGAGGTAATTGGTTCAAACGTTGATGATGCCGTACCTCACTATTTAAGTAATTTATTACTATAAATTAATCTAATTATATTTTATGACTCTAACTTTTGATAAAAAACTCGATACTCTGGGATTACGTTGCCCAGAGCCTATCATGCTGGTTCGAAAAGCTATAAGAGAACTGGGTATAGGACAAGTACTTTATTTGATCGCTGATGATGTTGCCACTACTCGTGATGTACCGAGTTTTTGCAGATATATGGATCATGAACTGCTTGCCTTACAAATAGAATCCAAACCTTATCAATATTGGATAAAAAAATCCCATTGATCTTTCTGCCAAAAATTTCAGGTTAACGATACATTTTAGTAAGTTAACCTAATTTGGTAGAGATAGTAACGTAAAGTACGCCAGTCATTTGGAGAAAAATTATCCGACATTAAAAATAGGGTATGTTGTTTATTGGTTCTTCTTGATTGCAAATTTAAAATAATAATGTAACGAAGTATTAATGGATTGCGTCTTAAATACCACCGTTGTTTATACCAATAGATCTGATTGATATAATGAAATAGTGCAAATTCTCCTTTGACTTTTTTGCAACAACAAATGCTTCGCCACCAGTCAATAATTAAGAACAATAAAATAATAAAAGTGTAGTTATTTAATAATGTATCGGCAAATTTTAATAAACATTCAACAACTATAATCAAATAAAATATTGATAATATTATTATTTGTTGACGGGATATGGTTAATTTAGTTCTCCACATAATAAAAACTTAGTTCAAATAAAACACAATTAATAAATGATATTGTTAAAAATTGCTTAAAATTAAGCTAAATATGGGAGATAATACGCATAATTAAAGTAATTTTTTATGAGTGATTAATATATTTGCTCTATGACTAGAATATTAAATTCATCATATCAATGTTCATAAAAACTATGTGTTAAATTATTTGCGGGGTAACAGAAATTACTTTGTTGCCCTTACTTTTTCCTTTGAAAATTCAGCTAGGAATAATTTGTGATAATAATTAAAGTGTTAAAATTTTTTCTTAAGTTTTTTATCGGCTGTTTTCTATGTGCTTTAGTCATAGTAATTGCTGGTTATGCTTATTATTCAAAAGACTTGCCTGATGTTACAACCTTAAAAGATGTAAGGTTGCAAACACCGCTGCAAATTTTGAGCAAAGATGGAGAACTCATCGCTATTTTTGGTGAACGTCGACGAACACCATTAAAATATAATGAAATCCCACCTGTTGTGGTTAATGCTGTGATTGCTACAGAAGATGCGAGATTTCATGAGCATTTTGGTATCGATCCGGTCGGGATTGTCCGAGCAATGTACATAGGTTTAAAGCAAAAAGGATTTTCGCAAGGTGGAAGCACTATAACCCAGCAGGTTGCAAAAAACTTTTTCTTAACACCAGAAAAGAGTATTTCACGAAAAGCGAAAGAAGTTATTTTAGCGATTCGTATGGAAAAAGAGCTAACTAAAGAAGAAATCATGACACTTTATCTAAATATGATTAACTTTGGTTCTAGAGCATATGGTGTTGCAGCTGCTTCTTATACTTTTTTTGGTAAGACCCCAGATCAGCTAACCATTGATGAAGCGGCACTATTAGCTGGTTTGCCAAATGCACCTTCAGCTTATAATCCTATTTCACACCCTGATCGTGCACTGACCAGACGTAACTGGGTTTTGGGTCGTATGCTAGATCAATCTTATATTACTCAATCACAATACAATGAAGCAATTAGTAAGCCAATTAATGTAAGTTATCATTCACCACAGATCGAATTTTCAGCCCCATATATTGCCGAAATGGCAAGGCAGTTTATGTATGATAAATTTGGTGAAAATGCTTATACTGATGGCTATAAAGTCTATACAACTATTTCTAAAACAGATCAGTTAGCAGCTGAGCAAGCTGTGCAAAAAAATATTATTGATTATGATATAAGACATGGTTATCGTGGTCCTGAAAAAATATTATGGAAAGATAACGAGAAAGCATGGAAAGATGAGCAAATTCAAAATACGTTAAAAAAATATACTTGTTATAGTGGTATGTGCCCTGGTGTTGTTATTCAATCTTCGGATCTAGAAGCAAATGTTGTTTTAACCGATAAATCTAAAATCGTTATTGCATTCCAAGATATGAAGTGGGCTCGACCATTTATTAGTGATACTAGACAAGGTTCTTTTCCGAAAAAAGTATCTGATACATTAAAACCAGGACAACTTATTTGGGTTAAGAAAACAAATGATAAATGGGCATTAGCACAAATTCCAGCTGTCAATGCTGCACTCGTTTCACTTGATTCTGACAATGGTGCTATCAAAGCAATTGTTGGCGGTTATGATTTTTATTTAAGTAAATTTAATCGTGCTACCCAAGCTCTTCGTCAATTAGGTTCAAATATTAAACCTTTTATTTATACAGCAACATTAGAAAAAGGTTTAACTATGGCTACACTACTCAATGATGCGCCTATTGTTCGCTCAACAGGTAGTGCGACTTGGCGACCTAAAAATTCCCCACCAAACTATGCTGGCCCATTACGTTTAAGAATTGGCTTAGGGATGTCTAAAAATGTAATGATGGTTAGAGCGCTGCGTGCAGTAGGAATTGAATATGTTGCGACTTATTTAGAGCGATTTGGATTCCCTAAAGAAAATATCTCACTTAATGAATCTTTAGCTTTAGGTTCTGCTTCGTTCACACCATTGCAAGTAGCAAGAGCTTATTCGGTGATTGTTAATGGTGGATATTTAATTTCGCCTTATTTAATTGAAAAAATCGAAGACAATAATGGTAGTGGTGTTATTTATCAACATCAACCTTTGATTGCTTGTAAAAATTGTACTGATGAGGTTATCAAAACAGAGTCAATGCCAGTATCCCTAAATAATGTAGAGAATGAAATAGACGAATCAGGCAATGAAGAACCTGAACAAGCTAACCTTAAATCAGATGATAATATGGTATTACCAAATATCAATCTGGATAATAAAGCAACGGATGTTACTCCAAAATATGCACCTCATACGATCGATAGTGGTTTAGCTTTTATTATGAAAGATGGACTTAGAACAATTGTCTTTGGCGGTTCTGATTGGCAAGGTACGGCTTGGCGCGTGAAAGCATTAGGTAGAAAAGATGTAGGAGGGAAAACCGGTACCACAAATTCATCAAAAGATGTTTGGTTTTCTGGTTATGGCGGCAATATTGTAACAACTGTATGGATGGGCTTTGATGATCATCGACGCAATTTAGGTCGAACTATTCGAGCGGAAGCAGGGGCAGTTACAGCCAATCCACTTTGGATTGATTATATGAAAATTGCCTTACAGGATGTACCTGTAAATGAAGATATTAAGCCGGACAATGTCATCTCTGTTACCATTGACCAAAAGACAGGGTTATTACCTCAATCAGGTTCTAAAACAATGTCGGAATACTTTATTAAAGGTACTGAACCAAAATCTTATGCAACTCAAGAAGTTGATACAAGTGTGACCGATTCCCAAGGTAACACACAAGAACTATTCTAGTAAGGTATTGAGTATGAATGGTTCTATAAGAATTATTGGTGGCAAATGGCGTGGACGTAAATTGGCAGTACTTGACAAACAAGGTTTACGCCCTACTACTGATAGAATTAAAGAAACTCTTTATAATTGGTTAATGCCAGTTATTTATGATAGTGAATGTTTAGATTGTTTTTCGGGAAGTGGTTCATTAGGCTTTGAAGCTGCATCACGAGGTGCAAAAAGTGTAATATTACTAGAAAAAGATAAACAAGTTGCGCAGCTGCTTAATAAAAATAAACAACTTATTGCTTGCGATGCAATTGAGATTCATCACACTAATACGCTAATATGGCTTAATCAACCTGCTCAAAAACAGTTTGATATTGTGTTTATCGATCCACCATTTCATCAATCACTCGTTGCCCAAACGGTTAATCAGCTTGAAAATAATAATTGGCTGAAATCATCTGCATATATTTATATCGAAACAGAAAAAGACCATGAGCTAATGAGTTATATTCCTACTAATTGGCAATTACATCGAGAAAAAACCGTCGGCCAGGTTCACAGCTATCTTTTTATACGAGAAGAAAATTAATGTTTATATTTATTGGTAAATTTTTATATACCATAATGTGGTTATTTTTATTATTCAATCTGATTCACCCATACCCAAAACCTGCCAATATTGTTGCGTATTTTGGTTTGGCCGCTTTTACTCTAACTCATGGCTTACAAGCCTATATGTTACAGTCAACAATGACGAATAAAGAGAAAGAAGAGGATAAATTTAAAGCACTTCGTCTTTTTATTTTTGGTGTATTTGAATCACTTAGCTGGAAAATTAAAAAATAACGATAAAAGTGGTTGCCAGATACAAAAAATTTTGTATAATGCTCCCACTTCTTTCGAAGTATTCCAATAAGCGGGAATAGCTCAGTTGGTAGAGCGCAACCTTGCCAAGGTTGAGGTCGCGAGTTCGAACCTCGTTTCCCGCTCCAATTCTTCATCTACAAATATTCAATATCGAATAAACATTCTTATAAAAGATCTAGTCTATCTACTTTTTAACGGAATTTGGTGAAACTAATCATCAATACATTATATATATGTAGTATCAATTATGTTGAAACTTAACATTTATATCTGACAAAAATTATTTTTAATTTTATAATTATATATCTTTTTTTTATCCCTCCAAATATTTCTATAATCTTAGATTAATTATCTTTAGTAACTTTAAAGTAATTAGTGTACAATTCTAAAAATTAAAAAAATGAAAGTAAATCAAATAAACTGTAAACTAGTAAATGAACGTTATTATTATGGAAATATCAGCAATTTTTACTCAAATAAAATCCACTGGAACTAAATTTGTAAAAAATGAATGTGGTGTGCATACGATAGAATATGCAATTATAATGTCAGGAATTACAATGGTAGTTTCAGTTATTTTTTTTGATGATGATGGCCCAGTTAAACATGCTTTAACTGAATTATTTGATAAATTAAAACATAAATTAAGTAGTATTATTTAAGTTTGTTTTTTTATTTTTCTAACTTATTATAAACATTAAAATGGATATAAATAACGTTTTGGAGATATGTTTAACCGTTTTGATATAACTATTTAAACTTATAATTTTTCACTTTCCTTTTTAGGTTATCTAATATTCAATATCTTTCTGTTATTTGTTCTCCCTTTTAACTGTTATTTTTTTCGATAAAAATAATTATCAGGTTATTAATAATAATTAATTATTAATACATTATGCTTTCATTATATTTCATATGAATTGTCAAATAATTAACAATAAATTTGTTTGTTATACTTTTCTTTTTATATTATTTATTAACATTATGTTTTAATTGTAAATTTTTTTTATAAAAAATTACAATTACATCTGGTAAATTTACATTAAACAGCATATAATTTGTTAACATTAAGTAAAGATATTTTTACAAAAAATTAAAATAATGTAAATATTAAGGAGAAAGTAATTATGGTGCATTTATCAGCAGTCCGTTCACTAGTAAGAAATTTTACAAGCAAATTCATAAAAAATGAACTTGGTGTAACAGCAATTGAATACGCAATCGTTGCCGCAGGTATTTCTTCTGTGGTTATAGTTATCTTTAATGGTACCGATGGTGCTGTTCATAATATGTTCGAGGATATATTTTTTGAATTAAAAGCTAAATTAGTTAATATTATTGTTAGTTAAAATACTTGATTACATAGCGATATAAACTACTCCTTCGTAAAGGAGTAGTTTATTGTTTTAAGTTAGTTTTTTATTGCGTTAAGTAATAAGATAAATCTTATAAATAATAAAATAGATATTAATAACAGTTAGTATAAAAGGATTAAGTCCTCTATATGTTATTTCAACATTGTATTTTCAGCTTTTTAAAATTAAATTGTTAGAAATGTTATGATTCATATCAATGTACCTCTTTTACCTCTCATGCAATTTAAAGAATTTAATGGTATATCAGCAAAATATTTTAATGAGTAAATTATTTTTATCTTTAAAATTGAGTGATGACTAAAATCTATTTATAAAAGGTTATAGTAGGTAACTTATTAACATATTAGTTATAAAGTCTTATTTTTATTTTTTTACATTATTGGTATTTTTTATTGGTTTGGTATAAAAATTTATTATAAAGTTCAGTTTATGCTGGCAAATTTACATTAAACTACATATAATGCGAAATATTCATGATAATAAATAGAAAAAATCATGAATATAAAATGTAAATATTAAAGGGGGAGTGTTATGATGTACTTATCAGCAGTTCGCGCACAATTTAAAAACTTTGCAAATAAGTTTATCAAAAATGAACGTGGTGTAACAGCAATTGAATATGCAATTGTTGCAGCAGGTGTTTCAGCAGTGATTTTGGTTATCTTTAACGGTACCGGTGGTCCTGTTCACGATATGCTAAATAACGTATTTAATACTTTAAGATTTAAATTAATTAGTATTATTTTTTAACAATACTTGATTACTATAGTGAAACAAACCACCCCTTTATAAAAGGGGGATTATTATTTAGGGTGGTTTGATATCACATCAAATTATAAAATAATCCATTGCAAATCATGCAGTAAATACAAATAACCGCATATACAATAAATTTTAGTTTAAAGTCTGGTTTATTTAGATATTATGGCAGCGTTTTAGCCTTTTAAGATTAGATTATTTTATTACTCATATCAGCATTACCTCTTTTACCTTTTATCTAATTTGAAAAATTTAATGATGTTTTAGTAAAAATATATTAATGAGTAAATTTTTTTAATATAACTAATTAAATAATAATATAAAATATCTTTATTAAAAAACTATAAATGGTTAACTGTTAACGTATGATTATAAAA
>NZ_JACFPX010000065.1:0-276 GCF_016101765.1 Gilliamella sp. B14448G11
GAGCTTCAGAGGCAGTTGCTGCATTTTGCAATGCTTTGGCAATTGATAACGCATTTTCAAGCTGGGTAATGGCACCTTGCATATCCAGTTGTTTACCCTGTGCCTTAGGCTCGATCTGACTGGTCAGGTATAAGCCTTTATTGGCAGCAATCGCACCCCACTCATCGGTGCGCAGTTCAAATCCCTCACCACGCTGCTCTTTGTTTTGGTCAACTAAATGCCCGATGTTAAGCTGGGTTTTACCGTATTCGGTCGCTAACTTGATGTGCTCTTGTC
>NZ_JACFPX010000015.1:0-70628 GCF_016101765.1 Gilliamella sp. B14448G11
TGCTAATATCACTGTTGTTATCGCGACTATTATCGTTATTATTGCCCTTACTGCCTTGACTATCATCGGTATCGATATCACCACTATTTTCATTATCATCATTATTATTGATGTCACTATCAATTCCATTATTGCTGTCACCATTACTATTTAACCCTTTATAGTGTTCATCATAACGGTAATCGGTGCCATAAGTGGTGTTATCTTTTTGTTGGCTGTTAACTTCACCCAATAAATTCGCCTGTGCATCGCGGTAGTTATAATCTTGTACTTGTACCGAAGCTTCCACCATTTGACTGTGCAAGGTCATATCCCAGACACTTTCAACGCCGTTATCCAGTGTGCCACTCGGTTGTTTGTACACAATATCAGCCACCTGCTGATAACCTTGTTCATAATCACTGATGACCATCACATCACAATTATGTTCACCATGCGTTTCAAACCGGAAATAGCCCCCCACATCAGCAAGCAGTCTTTGAATAAACTCAAGGTCACTCTCCTGCCACTGGGTGATAAATTCACGCTCCGGATATTGCTCTTTAAGTGCTAAACGATAATCAATCCCGGTATAACCATGACCACGCAAGACCTCTTCAACCACACTGATAACGCTTTGATTCTGAAAAATAGCACAGTTATGACTTAATGCCAGTTTGGCTAATTGCGAGGATAAGACAACCTGATAACGAGCTTCATCATTACTGACTGATAATTGACTGAACTGGGTTATCACACCATAAAGAGTGCGTGAGCCACCTTGAGATAATAGTGAATTTAACGGATTAAGCGGATTAAACTGGGTTAAAGAGTTAAGTGAATCAAGTGGATTAGATTGTTTAAGCTTATTTAACTGTTTTAATGGCTCAGAGTGTTTTAATGCATCTAATGGATTAGCCGAAGTTAAGGAATTAAGTGCATTAAGTCCTTGAGTAGCAAAATCGCTTAAACTGCCAGAATTAGCAGGATTAAAACTCAAACGGGCATTTTGATTAAGAAATGACTCAACAGAAAGTTGTTTATCCGAGCTGGTAAAAGTAATCGTATAGTGCCAAGGCTGATTAAGTTGTTCATTACCCTCAACCTGTAAGATTGAAATCTCAGCAGGCAAACCATCCATATTTAATGTATAGCGATTGTGACCCGCGCCATTAACCAAACCATTCTTTAAACCATGACTTAAACCATTGCCTAATTGATTCACCAGATTGGTTAATCCTCTATCCATGTTATCCTCGATATATTTCATGTGCACTGCAAATGTGTTTTATTGAATTATTTATTATTAATAATTTTTAGCACTATTTTTAATAACAAATTGATTATTTAAGCATTTATCATTATTAGCTAAATACCTGAACGAAGTTACATTAAAAAATAACCTCAAAAGAGCATAAAATACACTGTAGTACGTTTTTTGCAATCTTTTTTTAACATTTCCTTAAATTTAATTACATGGATAACTTACTGATATTATTAATAAATAAAGCATAATGCCATTAAAAATTTGTTACTTAAATATGTTCAAAAAAGAATTAACAGAATTTGGATTTTACAGATTTTTTATTAAGTTCTTTGTAGGATATTTTTTAAGATTTTGTATAAAAAATTTCATTTTACTCAAACATACCCATAACCTGAAACTTTTTGACAAAGTAACTGACAGCACAATGGTAAAAAATACTTTTTAAAAGTATTACTAAGATAATGAATAGAATTTAGATAATTTTGAATGATTAGATTTAAATGAACATAAAAATATAATTATATTAGAATGTTACAATTTATTCTGTAAAAAATATTCAGGAGTCTATACCATTTCGTTATTAAAAACACAGTTTATAAGAGATAAGCTCAAAGGATATTAGTAAAAAGGTTAAGCCTTGTATTAGTTTGATCCGTTTTTAAATATTAAATTCATATAAAAAATTGAAACGGTATAGACTCCTGAATATTTTTTACAAATGCTGAAAGAGTATTTTTCATTATTTTGTCGATAAAACATTCACTAAGGGATCATTACCCTAAGATCCAATTTAGCATACAAATCTTTCTAACTTTTTATTTCAATGTTTAACCAGTTTTTGCCTAAAGTTTCATTAATAGTTTGATTGGTAAACGTTGAACATTTCGGCTATAATTCTTTGCTTTAACGCCTGTAATAGCATATGAAAACCCACTTTAATTTATCATTACTATCATCTATTTTATTAATATTAATGCCGTTTGATATCTATGCAGCGGATTTTAGTGGTCATGATTTGTCAATTTATTGGGGTATTCCCTTTCTTGGAATTTTACTTTCAATTGCGTTAATGCCGCTGTTTTTAGCACGGCTTTGGCATCATCATTATGGTGAAGTCACATTAGGCTGGACGCTGATATTTTTATTGTTTGCATTGGTAACGTTTGGCTGGCAAACAACGTTAAATTTAACAGCGCACGCCATTATTGCTGAGTTTATCCCTTTTATTTTATTACTGCTGGCACTGTTTACAGTTTCGGGTGGGATTTTAATTAAAAGTGATGTAGTAAGTACCCCAAAATTAAATGTTGGTTTGCTGGCAATAGGAACTCTGCTTGCATCAGTAATGGGTACAACAGGTGCAGCCATGCTAATGATTCGACCTTTAATTAGAGCTAATCGTGATCGTCAACATGCCGTACATATTGTTATTTTTTTCATCTTTTTAGTCGCCAATATTGGAGGCGGTCTTACACCGCTGGGTGATCCTCCTTTGTTTATTGGTTTTTTAAAAGGTGTCAATTTTGGTTGGACAGTTCAACATATGCTGTTGCCTGTTTTGCTGACGTCGAGCTTGTTATTGGCTATTTTTTATGTGATTGATCACAAATATTTTAGTCTACAATATGGTAAATTGCCCGTAACGGCATCCACCTTTTCACATAGCAAATCAATTAAAATCTATGGGATTAAGAATGTATTTTTATTGATAGCAATTATTGCTAGTGTGCTTATGTCGGGCATTTGGCAATCATCGGTTAGTTTTGAATTTTTAGAAGTTCATATTGCATTACCTAATTTAGTGCGCGACATCATTTTTGTGATAATCACCATTACATCAGTGCTCATTACCCCGAAGCAAGTAAGAGCAGGAAATGAATTTAATTGGGATCCAATTATTGAGGTTGCCAAGCTATTTTTAGGAATTTTTATCACTATCGTTCCTGTTCTAGCTATTTTAAGAGAGGGGCATGACGGTGCTTTGGCGCCCGTTGTTGCTTTGGTAAGTGATTCACAAAATGACCCAATTAATAGTATGTATTTTTGGCTTTCAGGTTTGTTGTCAGGTTTTTTAGATAATGCGCCGACTTATTTAGTCTTTTTTAATTTAGCCTCTGGCGATGCCAAACTTTTAATGACCACACTTGAAAAAACTTTACTTGCAATTTCAATGGGGTCTGTTTTTATGGGAGCACTTAGCTATATCGGTAATGCACCTAACTTTATGGTTAAAAGTATTGCAACCCAAAGCAAAATCATTATGCCTAGCTTTTTTGGTTATATGAAATGGTCAATTGGTATTTTGATTCCTGTATTTATAATAGATAATTTAATCTTTTTTGTGCTGTTCTAAATTAAGTTTGCCAATCATCTTTTTAACTAAAATAAAAGCTAGCATTATCTAAATTCACTTAACCACTGAGATCGACCAGTGGTTGTATTGAAAAAGTGGCATAAGAGTGATTGGCTAACTCACATTTACCGTCTAAACTAATTGAGATTCAACTATTCACTCTCCACCGATCGCCATCTTTGATATCTAAATCGTTTTTGCTGTCGTTTTATGGAGGGTTGATGTTTTTCATTTGTAGCATCAATATTGAATTCACCCTCACGCTTTAACTTAAGTGCACCTTGTTCTGTCTACAATTCAAATGATGCAGGTGTTGGAAGCAAATATAAACATCAGCCTACAACGACAATTTTTAGCTACATAGATCTCTCCTTTTAAATTATCAAAATACCCTTTAGTACGCTTACTTATCTTCTTATTCACTTTCATTTAATCGTTTGGCATCAAGTTCTGCACAGATGGACGCATAAATGTCATCAAGTTTGTAAAATTTACCAATCCAAACCATAGAAGCTATGATTAAAATTACAGGTAGATAGAGGTAGCAAAGCTTGATGGCAAAAAGTGCACTTGGTACTTGTTCTGCATTAGCGATATAACCACCAGAAGAGAGTAAAAAGCCTGTAATTGCACCCGCACCTGCCATCGCAACCTTACCTAAAAAACCGTTAATAGAGGTTAAGATACCGGCAGTATTAATGCCTGTTTTCCAGACGCCATAATCAACAGGATCGGCTTGCATTGAAAAATAGATCGCTAAACGTTGACCCGCTCCAATCGATAAAATCACCGCACCAATTATTAAGCCAAGATGATTAATGCCTGATAGCATCATAATCCCCATTCCGACTAAATTAATGGTGCTAGCGAATAGGTAAATATGGCGTTTTTTAAGACGATTAGCTAAGAAAGGAACGGTGAGCGTTCCAAGTAATGGTACAAAAGTTGATATACCTGCAATAATGGCGGTTAATTCAGTGCTTTGGACATAATAATTGAAAAAATAAACTAACGTGCCCGTTTGTAAAAAGAATGCTCCCCACATGAGAAAGATATTGAAAGCAAATACTTTCCAAGGGGTATTATTTCTTAGACCTTGCCATGCTCGTGTTAGCGTCATTTTATCTTGGGTTATTGAGATTTTTTCTTCAACATTTTTAAAACTGACGATTAAAAAGAAAGTTGCAATGCCACCAAAAATGATTGCAGTATATAAAAAACCATGATTTTGATTACCATTACCTAGCGTTGCAACTAAAGGTAATGTTGCCACGGCAACAATGGTTGATCCTAACGATCCTAATAAAATTCTTACTGAGGATAAGGTTGTACGTTCTAAAGAATCGGCCGTTAAAAACGGTAACATTGCACTAAAAGGGATATTAACAATGGTGTAGATAAATGACAGACACAAGTAGGTTACAAATGCATAGATAAGTTTTCCTGTGGTACCAAAATCGGGCACATAAAATACCAACACACATAGTATACCAAAAGGAATTGCGCCGATTAATAACCATGGACGACACCGTCCCCAACGGGTTGATGTATTATCAATGATAAGTCCCATTAATACATCAGCGACACCATCAACCAATCGCGTAACTAAAAACATAATACCAACATAGTAAGCAGGAAGTTCCATTACATCGGTATAAAAATACATAAGATACAACGAAATTAATTGCCATACTAAGTTACAGGATAAATCAGCAATCCCATAACCAATTCGTTGTTGCCAAAGTTTAAATATTGAATGCATCATTTTAAGATCCTTTAATAATATTGATTGGTTAAAGAGAGTGTTGACGAATAAACCAAGCAGGTGTACAGCTCCATGCATGGCAGTAACTGTTAATTATTTTGTTTCCGTAAGGTGAATAATTGAGATCGTTGGGATCAAAAAGTTCCCAAAAAGTGTCAGCGCCATATTCAACCATTTTTCCCCAATAGGCTTTAATTTCGTCTATCGCCTGTTTTTTCATACCAACTTTTAATAAAGCTAAAATATAGTGATGACGTAAGTAAGGTGTATTCATACCAATATCAGGAGGAGTTAATAGTAACTTATTCATCAATTTTTGCTGATGGTTACGATCCCCTACATCAGCAAGAATCATCCAAATTTGCGTTGCATAGCTAACTTGACGTTGCGCCCCACTTATGTAAAATCCTGATTTGTCATCCCATAGTTGGTCGGCAGCGTGTTTAACAAAATCCAATTTTTGTTGTAAATTTGAGGATATTTCTGGTTGAAAGGTTTGGGATAGCTTTATCGCTTTGTCTAAACAATAGATTAAAACACCTTGTGAAGCACCTTGTTTATTGAGTTTTTCATGCCAATCAATAAATGACCACCAGTCATCACTATCAACTACCAGCCCATATTCATCACAACGTTTAAGTGCAATGTCGATCTGTTGTAAGGCTATAGGCCATAACTCTTTGACCGTATTATGATCACTTGTTGCCATGAAATAGTCATATAAGACATCAATGTAAAACAGCGAATAATCAAATAAGAACGTATCATCAGCAATAATTTGTGGTTTGACAAAAATATTAGCCGAAACCATTCCATCTTCTCGCCTATGGCTTGCAAACAAATATAAGCAACGGCGAACAAGGTCATGTTGTTTAAATGTAACATTGTTGACTAAAGCTTGAAGTCGTAGGTCTCCTAACCACAATCGTCTATCTCGTTTAGGGCCATCTTCAAACACTTCTTGCATACAATTTCGCAATGTGTGCACTGATACTTGATCTATTTTAGCGAGCTGAGGATCTTGTGTTTGACACCCAATACAGTATTTAGGCGCTGAACTTACCGTTTTAAACTCGATATCTTTAAACGTCAAATTGTATTTAGGCGATAGTGAAACAATCTCTATTTTCAAATAGCGAAAACAGTAACGTCTGGATAAGGTTATTTGTGCAGGTAGCACATCAATGTATTCGTCGTGTTCTTGTAACCAACTTTTACTTAACCATCCTTGATATTGACTAAATGGCTCTGCAAGTTCACCTAAAGTTTCCGCAAAGGTGAACTTGATATGTGCAGGTGCATCGGGAGGACTGCCTATCGCATCACACAAAAAAGATAAATAGCCAACACCATGTTGTCCAAAATCAATAATAAAACTTTCGCCAGTTTGAAAGCTTTGATTGAAATAAACTGTCGCAGGGCTAATGACCTTAGCCGACCATCCATGAACCGCTTTAGGATCATTGACTAATGTGATGATATTTTGCGCTTTGATTATTGTTTGATGAATTGTGGGTAATAAATTTTCGGCTTTAGAAATAAACGTTATGTCTCGAATCATAACAAGATCATCATTTTTTTGCATCGCTTGTGACATAGTCTTCTCCTTTAAAATATCTATTTTTAGGAGTATAGCTATGCGGTGCTTAAGGCAGCTACTTTGACACTGCCAGATTAGCGGTATAAATGGCAGTAGCAAAAAGATCATTAAGAGTCAGTTCACATTTTTAGAATTATTATTTTTAAACGGAAAGTTAATTACATTATTGTATGAGGAGTGAAAGTGAAAATAATTTTAACAATCATTACAGCTACACTTTTTTTAACTCAGCATTTTCACTCAGCATAACTAGAATTAATTAAAAGAAGTTAGGTAAGCATTATGAACCATTTAAAAATCATTACTTATTTTAATTCTGAATTAGATAAATTAGCACTGTATAAAAGTGATCCGGAAGGTAATAGTTTTGAGCATAACCATGAGTTTGATGAGCTGGTCATTGTAGAGCAAGGCCATGGACTGCACGTTATTAATGGTAAACCTTTATTTATTCAACAAGGTGATGTGTTTTTAGTACGTTGCCATGATTATCATTTCTATGATGATCTAGGCACTTTAAAACTGACAAATATCTTGATTAATCCTCGTCGAAAATTTATGTTTTTAAATAAGATAGAAATATTATTGAATCGAATTTCCGCAAGTGATTTAAATTCTTATGTTTGGTTAGCACCTAGCCTAAGAAAAGAGTGTAATGCAGTTATCGATCAAATGTTCGATTTGCAAAACTCATTAGAGTATCGTGAATTTTTATTTTTTAAATTAATTACCATTATTGATCAATCAAAACGGCAGGCACAAAAAAATAACACACGTTATAAGCTTCACCTTCTGCTTAATCATTTACAAGAAAACTGCTTTGATGAATATGATTGGCATACTATTGCTCAACATTTTCATTTAACGCTTAGAACAATGTTCAGGCATATTAAACAAGCAACAGGTTTAACACCAGAAAACTACATCAAACGACTACGATTATTATCTGCACGCTCAAAAATTCGTGAAAGTGATATGACCATTACTGAAATATCTTTACTTTGCGGTTTTATCAATAGTACTCATTTTACAACGCTATATAAAAAAACATTTGGTATTACACCAAGTGAAGAAAGGAAAATCGGTAAGCAAAATTCAGTAGATTAAGCGAATAATTAATAGCTCAGCTTGTAAGTTTAATAGGTTGTCAAAAGTGTGAGTCTTCGCACAAATTTGATAAAAAGTCCAAACTTCCTATAAATTACAGCCAAAAAAAGATTTTCCATGTCCAGATATTAAAGGTCAGATAAGATTTTACTCTTAGAATATAGATATAATGATTAGTAAAACGATGAGGTCATCTATGATTCAGAAGCTGCTTGATAAGGATTTTTTTGTTTCTAGTGAGCAAAACATCACCCTTGAACCTCGAGCACCACAACCCGTATATCCTGAACATACTCATAATTTTAATGAAATTGTTATTGTTACAAAGGGGTCGGGTAAACATATTTTAAATGGTCAGCTTTTTGACCTTTATCCAGGCATGATGTTTTATATTCATGCAAGTGATTGCCATTTATACGAAAACGTTAATAATCTACATTTAACAAATATCTTATATAGACAGCCCGATAAATTCAATTTCATCAATGGTATTGGCGAATTAATACCTACTCAAAATTCTAGCCAATCGCACTATTTTGTAGACAAAAAATGTAACCAACATGTGCAAACCATTTTGAATCAACTCAATCAAGTTAATGAACAGCCAAATCCTATTCAGGAAAGCCTTTTTTTACAGCTACTTTTGTTATTTAAACAAAATCAGTATGTGAATCAAGGATCAGGTTCGACAGATACTCGAGTTAAACAGTTATTACACTGGCTACAAATTCATTTTAAAGAAACCATTGATTGGGATAAGATCACTCAACAATTTTCATTGTCACTGCGCTCTTTTCATCGCCACATGAAAAACCAATTAGGTATTACTCCTCAAAAATATTTAATAAAATTACGTTTAGCAGAGGCCTATAGCCAATTAATATATACTAGTAAATCAATTACCGAAATTGCTCAGGAATGTGGATTTAATGATAGCGCCTACTTTTCAACATGTTTTAAACAAGAGTTTAAAGTTGGTCCACAAATATTACGTAATGATCCAGAAAAACGTTATCATTAATGGCTATACACGGACGTCAGGAACAGGTTATGAATAAACATTTACGTTTATATAAACAGGACTATTTTATTTCAGAAATAAATACTGTTACTGTCGAAAAAAGAGATGATCAACAGCCTTTTCCTTTGCATAATCATGATTTCCATGAAATTGTCATTGTCTGTTCGGGTAATGGTTTGCATCATTGGAATGATTATATTTATCCTATTACCAGTGGCGATATTTTATATATTAATCCTAAAGATCTTCATGGTTATGAATCAGTAAATAATCTTAAATTGTTTAATATATTATATTTGCGAGAAACGCTTTTTTTATCAACAATAATTGAAAAATATCTTCCTAAACATAATGCTAAACATACGGAACGCGTTTGGCGTATTAATCCTTCATTTATTAAGCAGCTCTCGCCGTTAGTTGATCAATTAACCTTAGAATCAAAAAAAAATAATTTAGCTTCAGTGCATTTGTCCGAAGCGTTATTTTTACAGTTAGTGATTTTGTTAGATAGAATCAAGCAAGTTCCTAATGAACAATCCCCTACAGCAACTCATCAGTTGGATCTGCTCTTTACAACACTGCATAACAATATTGGCAGTTCATTTAATTTAGAGATGTTTTGCAAACAAAATCATATTGCTAAACGTTCGATTAGTCGTTTATTTAAAAGCCAAACTGGCATGACCATTAATGAGTATCTGCAAAAACGTCGTTTATGTAATGCGATGTCATTACTGCGAAATACTCAATACTCGATCAGTATGATTTCATCAGAATGTGGTTATGATGATAGTAACTATTTTTCTGTAGTTTTTAAAAAAGAGACGCAACAAACACCATCCCAATATCGAGCAAAATTCAAAGATAAGATTAATAAAAATATAAATTTATAGAATTAAAATAGATTGTTAAAGTCAACTCTCTTTTAAATCAGTAAAAGAGAGCAACACATTAATTGAGGTAAAATACGGGTAATAACTCTTCACTTATTGGGCTATTATCGACATTACTTGGCATAATATCTTGCATAAATGCCCACCATTTTTGACAAGCTTGAGTTTTAGCAACCGCATCCCAACGCTCTTGGGATTCAATTTCTACATATGCGAAAAGTAAACTGCGTTTAGTATCCAAAAAGATCGAATAGTTGTGCGCACCGTGAGCTTTGAGTTCTGTGACCAACTCCGGAAATATTTCATCGTGTCTTTTTTTATATTCCGCATGTTTATCTGGATGTACTTGCATGATTGTCGCTTTTCTTAACATGATCACTCCTTTTAATCTTATTTATAAATAACAAGATAGATTAAATAAATATCATCTAACCTATCTCGAAGTTATTAACGGATGAATGTTTTATTCATATATAGCATGATAAAGTTGTTCAATTTCACTAACATTTGTATCACGAGGATTACCGCCCGTGCATACATCATCAAAAGCAGCTTTTGCAAGTGCAGGGATGTCTTCACGTTTCACACCAATTGCTTTCAAATTAGCTGGAATACCCACATCTTGATTAAGTTGTTTTACGGCATCAATAGCGGCTTGTCTGGCTTTCTCAATGCTCATACTTTCAGTGCCAACAACCCCCATTGCCTTAGCAATATCACGGAATTTATCAGCAGTAAAATCAGCATTGTAAGCCATGATATGAGGGAGCAAAACTGCATTTGCCACACCATGTGGTGTACTATAAAATGCGCCTAGAGGATGAGCCATACCATGGACAAGGCCTAAACCAACGTTTGAAAAGCCCATGCCAGCAATATATTGCCCAAGTGCCATCTCTTCCCCCCCTTTTTCGACGCCTTTAACCGAATCACGCAGTGAACGTGAAATGATTTCAATCGCTTTTAGATGGAACATGTCAGAGAGTTCCCATGCACCTTTAGTAATATACCCTTCGATAGCATGAGTTAACGCATCAACCCCCGTTGCTGCTTTTAAACTTGCAGGCATGCTTGCCATCATATCGGAATCAATAATGGCAACAGCCGGAATGTCATGCGGATCAACACAAACAAATTTACGTTTTTTCTCTTCATCTGTGATAACGTAATTGATCGTTACTTCAGCTGCGGTTCCGGCTGTAGTTGGTATGGCGATGGTTGGAACCGCTGGTTTTTTAGTTGGTGCAACGCCTTCTAAACTGCGAACATCGGAATATTCAGGATTATTAATAATGATGCCAATTGCTTTAGCCGTATCTTGTGGTGAACCGCCACCAATCGCGATTAGATAATCAGCACCCGATTGTTTGAAAATTTCAACGCCCTTTTGCACTACACCAATCGTAGGATTAGGTATGACATCATCAAAAATTTGATAACTCAAACCATTGTCATCCAATAATTTTGTAACTTTGGTCGCAACATTGAATTTAATAAGATCTTTGTCCGTTACAACTAAAGCTTTTTTAAAACCTCGTTTTTTAACTTCATCCACAATGTGAACAATTGAACCTGCGCCAAAATATGACGTTTCATTTAGAATCATACGATAAGACATAATTTTTTCCTTCAAATTAATTTGCCATGCCTAAACCAACAATATTGGCAGCAACAATAATCACCAAACAACCAATGCAAAGAACTCTTACTGGTTTTGTACCAGTACCAAGCCACTCTTTTAATACTAATCCAACGATGCCACCACATAATACATAAAAACTCATATGTAACATCCAACTCATAAAACCATATTCGGCTGGGATATTGGCATGTCCCCATGCATAAAAGAAGAATTGGAAATACCACATTGCACCACCCAATATGGCAAAAAGTACATTACTGATGAGTAACGATTTTGCAACAGAAATATCTTGTTTGAATGACAGATCTTTTTTAATACAGAGGCGTGTAATACAGAAACCAAGATTAACAATCGCTCCACCACCCATAATGACAACATAACTTGGTAGTGCAACATAAAGGTTATCAACTCCTAATTCAGCCGCTTTTGTGTGCATAGGTACAGCTGCACTCATGGCAAATGACATACCGGCTGAAAAAATACCACACATAATAGCCAGCAATAACCCTTTTTTAAGGTTAAAATCGACGACTTGTACTCCAAGGGTTTTCTCTTTTAAAAGTCCAGCATAAGTAACAATACCAACCCCAACAACTGCGACAGCAACGCCTAATAATGTCATCTTACCGCCAGTCGAAGCAACCAGCTCCCCAAATTTTCCTTGTAAAATCGGCGTCATCAAAGTACCAACAATTAAGGTAATACCAATTGCAATACCGATTCCCATCGACATACCCAAATAACGCATGGTAAGGCCATAGCCGACATTACCCACTCCCCACATTGCGCCAAATAGAAAAACGGGTATCAATATTTGTGAACCAAATGAACCATAATAAGCCCAAAAATCGGGTAATAAAAAGTAGCTAATAGACCATGGTAAAATAATCCAAGAAAACAGACCGGCTATTGACCACATCGTTTCCCATGACCAGTTTTTCACTTTTTTTAATGGTGCATAAAAACAAGCAGCAGAAGTGGCACCCACAAAGTGCCAAAAAATGCCTAGAAAAATCGAACTACCCATATTTGTATCCTTATATCTAAACAATATTAATTAGGCTATTTTTACTAAGCTTATTTATTGTTTTAAAGCATCCTCTAAAGGAGTAACATCAAACCGTTGAGCAAGTAGCCTAAATTGCTCAGTCGTAATGGTTTGTCTCTTGCCTCCCATTGATAATACTTTAACTAATACTTCCGCTGATTTTTCTGCCGTATCAATTAAGCCAAAGGCTTCATCTAAGGTTTGCCCTGTGCCAAAAACACCATGAAATGCCCAAAGTACTAAAGTGTGTTTTGCCATTTCTTGCGCGGTTGCATAACCAATTTCATCTTTGCCCGGTACCATCCAAGGCACCACTCCAACACCGTCAGGAAAGACTACCAAGCATTCGGTACTCATTTCCCATAACAAGCGGGTAATGACCGCAGTATCAAGTTCAAGCACATAGGTTAACGCAATTAAATTGGTCGCATGGCAGTGCATAATGACACGATCTTTACCCTGACTTTTCTCAATTCGGACAATATGTGATTGCAAATGTGCTGCCAATTCTGAAGTTGGCAATCCACCATTAATCAACCCCCACATGATGTAATAGCCTTTGCCTTGTTCGTCAATTTTTACAACCGCTAAAGTATCAGCAGGATCTAAAATCACATTACGAAAGAATTTACCCGAACCTGTAACTATAAAGTATTGATTGGCCAATTTACTTACATCTTGAGTAAGCGTTACATGACGTGGGTTTTGATAAAAATCGTTTTTGAAAGATATGATATCGCTTTCCAATAATCGCAGACTTACATTACCGCCATTACGTTCATCCCAACCTTTTAACCACATGTCATAGGTCGCTTTAATCATGCCTTGAACAAACCATGAAGATTGTATTTGTTGCATAGTTATCACCTTTATTATCGTTGACTTAATACTTGTTGTTCATACTGACGAACTTCGTCTAACCATGCTTGCCCTACTGGGACATCATTAAGTTGACAATATTTGTCCCAAACTGCTTGCCAAGGCAGTGATTTTTGTTCTTCTAATAATGCTAAACGGGAAGTAAAATCACGGTTATGTTCATATTGTTTGAGTTTATCTGTCGGTTCTAATAGAGCTTTTAATAGACATTTTTTCATATTGCGAGTACCAATTACCCAAGCAGCAATTCGGTTGATGGAGGCATCAAAAAAGTCTAAGCCGATATGAACACGATCGAACAATTTATTACGAATGATCTCACTAGCAATATTTTGAGTTTCATCATCAAATAACACGACATGATCGCTGTCCCAACGTACCGGACGGCTGACGTGTAGTAAAAGATGTTCAACAAATGGCATAACAGCCGAAATCTTATCTGAAATAACTTCTGTTGGATGGAAATGGCCAGCATCTAAACATAATGCCGTTTTACGAGAGGTGGCATAAGCTAAATAAAATTCGTTAGAGCCAGCAGTATAGGATTCTAAACCAATACCAAATAATTTACTTTCGACTGCATCAATGTGATATTTTGGATCGATTTTTTCACTAATAATCTCATCAATAGATTCGACTAGACGTTGTCTTGGTCCAAATTTGTCAACGGTGATATCTTTCATGCCATCTGGTAACCAGATATTCATAATTGATGGCGTACCTAACTCTTTACCAAAGTATTCTGATACTTTACGACACGCTTTGCCATGATCGATCCAAAATTGACGGATTTGGTCGTTAGTGTGAGTTAAAGTCCCGTCATTACTCAATGGATGCGAAAAGTAAGTAGGATTGAAGTCTAAACCAATTTGTTGTTTTTTCGCCCATTTAACCCAATTGGCAAAATGTTCGGGTTTGATCTCATTACGATCAACTTTGTGATCGGCTTCTAGGTAACAGGCATGTAAGTTCAGACGTTTAGGTCCAGGAATTAAACTAAATGCTTTATCTAAATCTAAGCGGAGTTCATCAGCACTACGAGCTTTGCCAGGATAATTTCCAGTTGCTTGAATACCTCCGGTTAATTCGCCCTCTTGCTTTTCAAAACCAGCCACATCATCACCTTGCCAGCAATGTACTGAAATTGGCAAGCGAGCCATAGCGGCAATGGCAGCATCCGTGTCTACACCTATTTCAGCAAATCTTGATTTGGCAATTTGATATGCATTTTCAACTACATTCATGGAATACTCCTTTATAAAATATATAATTTTTTTTATTAATTAACTATTGTTTGGATAGTAGTATTTGGTATCAAAATTTTGAGCGATGATCTGACGCAAAGTTTTGACATTTTTAATAGCGCCTAACGAAATCAATTGATAACCCACGTTCCCGAGTGCTGAAGATTCAATTGGCCCAGCCGTAACATTGATTTGACAAAGATTGGCACATAACTGATTTAAAAAAGTGTTTTGGCAGCCACCTCCAACGATATGTAACGTATTGATTTCTTCATTTGTGATCGTTGCCAATTCTTTAATTACATCACGATATAAATGAGCCAAACTGTCAAAAACACATCGTACTAACTCCGATAAACGTTCAGGTGCATGACCGTAATTTTCAAAACAAACTTGTTTAATGGTTTCTGTCATTGATTGAGGATTTAAAAAACGAGAATCATTTGGGTTGATAATGTAGGCAAATGGGGATTCTTGTTGTGCTAATTGAATTAATGAGGTGATATCCTTAACTTCGTATTCAGCGCAGATTCGTTGGAATAACCAAAGTCCCATTATGTTTTTTAATACCCGATAATGCCCATCAACACCACCTTCGTTGGTAATATTGGCGTTTAATGCTTGTTGCCCAGTAAACGATTGTTTTGATTCAATCCCCATTAATGACCACGTACCAGAACATAAATAAGCACTATTTTTATCGGTAATGGGAGTGGCAATAACTGCACTAGCCGTATCATGACTAGCAATGGCTATGACAGGAATTTGATCGCCTGTTGGTGCTCGCCACATTCCAACTTGATTCCCAGGTTGAGTAATTTCACCAAGCCATTTACGCGGAACACCCAAATAGTTGAGCAAGTCATCATCCCAGTCATGAGTAGCAACATTAACTAATTGAGTGGTAGAGGCGTTAGTGTATTCGCGATTTAATTGGCCAGTTAACCTATAAATAAGATAATCCGGGATCATCACTAAATCGGTTACTTGTGATAACCAAGTGGGATGTTCAATCATCATCGCTTTGAGTTGATAAAGCGTATTAAAAGTAAGAAATTGGATACCTGTTTTTTGATAAATCGTTTCTTTGCCCAGATCTGATTGCACAAGTGACATGATATTATCTGTTCGGTGATCACGATAAGCGTAAGTGGGGCCAACTACTTGTCCATTTTTATCAAGCAATACATAATCAACCCCCCAAGTATCAATACCAATACTATCAATTTTGATATTTTGCTGAATAATTTTATTTAGACCGATTAATATTTGTTGTTCCAGATAAACTAAATCCCAACAAAAATGATTACCTATCGCTTTAAATTCATTATTAAATCGGTGAATCTCTTCAAGCGTTATTTTTTGATTTTGCTGTTGATAGCATGACAGCATTACCCGACCACTAGATGCCCCTAAGTCTATTGCTACAATATATCTATCTTCCATTAACACTGCCCTTAGTTTTATTAATGGTGATAGTTTAGATAGAAGTAAATATGGAGACTTTTAATTGATTGCCATTGTTTAATGGATATTGGCAAAATTTTTAAACTAAGTGTGATCTATCACACAAATTGCCGATTTTATGGGTTTTATACATTCCAATAAATTATTGGTATAATAATTCTTTTAGACAAAATTTGAGAGTAATCCATGTCAAATCAGTTAAAAGCAATTATTCAGTATCTTCTTCCTAAACAGTTATTAACCTCGTTATTTGGTTGGCTGGCTAAAAAGCAATTAGGTAAAGTTACTACTTGGATAATTCAGGGCTTTATGAAACTGTATAAAATAGATCTGAGTGAAGCAGAATTAGAAAATGCCGAAGACTATAAAACTTTCAATGATTTTTTTGCACGTAAACTAAAAGAAGATGCACGCCCAATTGATAGCGCGGTTAACTCTATAGTTATGCCTGCTGATGGGACTATTAGCCAATTTGGTACGATTCAAGATAATTTATTATTACAAGCAAAAGGACATTATTATTCTTTAGAATCACTCCTTGCTTGCCATTCCGATATGATTAAATTCTTTAAAAATGGCTCTTATGCAACCACCTACCTTTCACCAAAAAATTATCACCGTTTTCACATGCCTTGTGATGGGGTTTTACGTGAAATGATTTATGTACCGGGTTCACTCTTTTCTGTGAGTCAAGCAACTACTGAATGTATACCAAATATTTTTGCTCGCAATGAACGGGTAATCTGTTTATTTGAAACCGATTTCGGACCAATGGCACAGATTTTAGTTGGTGCAACCATCGTTGGCAGTATTGAAGTACAATGGGAAGGCTGTATTACTCCACCACGTGAAGGCATAATGAAACGTTGGGTCTATTCAGGTGAAGTAAAATTAGTTAAAGGACAAGATATGGGATGTTTTAAACTCGGTTCAACCGTCATTACCTTGTTTGCATCTAACACAATTGAATTTGATAGCCACTTAAAAGTTGGTAATACAACACGTGTTGGTCAAAAATTAGCTGAAAGGATATAGCTTTATGTGGATGCGTAGTATTTTATGTTGTGCTTTATTGCTGTTTACATCAATAACATTAGCTGAACAAACAGCCATTACCATTGATAATGAAGAAGAACTATCACAAACAGTCAATCAATTAAGTGATAAAAATGATGAACTCCGTCAAAATTTAGAACTTCAAAAAACACATTTAACCAGCATTACTAATGAACAAAATAATATTACTACGCAAATATCACATGTACAAAATACATTATCAACCCTTGCTGAACAAGGGGAATGGTTAAGCTTTTCAACAGCACTTGGCGAAACACTTCGCCAACAGTTGTTAAATCTACCAGAAAAACCAAAATCACAACCACTTGATGCAGAAATAGCGGAAGCAAAAGTTCAACAATTAAATTACAGTACTCATTTAAAGGCATTAGAGAACTATCCTACATTATCAAACCCACTTAATAGTTCAAAACTTGCCAGCCAGTATCGCCGATCAATTCGAGAACAAAGCGAATTGCTTAAAACGTTAATTTCAGGTACAGATACCACTATTTTGGAGTTAACAAAATTAAAAATATCCAATACACAATTAACCAATGCCATCGATGAAGTTAATGATGCGGCACATCGTTATTTTTTCTGGGTTGCCGATGTAAATCCAATTTCGTTGGAATATCCAGTAAATTTAGCTAAAGATGTGGTGTATGTTCTTTTTTCTATTGATACGCTAACTCAACTGTATAATGCCAGTTGTGAAATATTATCTTCACCTAAATTACTATTCTTATTAACATTATCTATGATATTTGTTTTCGCACATTTCAAAATGCGAGCTAAATATTATGCATTTTTAAACAAATCCGCTGCGCGTGTGGGTAAAGTAACGCAAGACAGTTATTCATTAACGTTAAAAGTGGTTGTCTACTCGTTAATCATGGCGTTACCTGTACCCATTTTATGGGCTGTGTTTGGTTATGCATTACAACAAATTAATTGGGATTATCCGGTAGCTATAGCTCTAGGCTATGGTGTTAATGCTGCAGCACCGATTTTATGGGTCTTTATAATCACGGCTCATTTTGCGGAAGAATCAGGACTCTTTATTACCCATTTTGGCTGGTCAAAAGCTAACGTCCGTGAAGCAATGAAATATTATAAACTTTCAGTTTGGTTAGTGATCCCCCTTGTAATGATTGTGATGAGTTTTGATCAGTTTAGTAACCGCCAATTTGCTGCTACTATTGGTCGTAGTGCTTTTATTATTTTGTGTTTTGCATTAGTATTTATGAGCAACTCAATTCACCGAGCGGGTGTTCCATTGTATATAGATAAAAAAGGCTCTGGTGATAATCTCTTAAGCCATATTTTATGGTTTATCTTATTGAGTGCTCCGTGGTTAGCCATTATTGCCGCCTTTTTAGGATATTTATCAACGGCTCAAGTTCTATTAGGTCGCCTTGAAGCTTCTGTTTTTATTTGGTTCGGTTTATTAGTTATCTATTTTATGATTCGTCGTTGGATGTGGATCCAAAAACGTCGCATCGAATTTGAACGAGCAAAACAGCGCCGACTAGAACGTATGCAACGCGCTAGAGGTCATGAGGAAGAACTAACAATTAATGACAATATGGATGAACCTGTCATAGATTTAGATGCAATTAGTGCTCAATCGTTACAGTTAGTTAGATCGATTATTATGCTGATAGCATTAATCAGTATGATATTACTTTGGTCAGAATTGCACTCAGCTTTTGCCTTTATGAACAATATTAAACTCTGGGGCACGAGTGTAATAATAAATGGAACCGAAGTTGAACAGTACATTACTTTAGGCGCTGTTTGTATTGCCATTTTAGTTATGACCATTACCGTTCAAATAGTAAAAAATCTGCCAGCACTACTTGAATTAGGTATTCTTCAACATTTAGATTTAGCCCCAGGCACGGGGTATGCCATCTCAACCGTATCAAAATATATCGTTTTGATGATAGGCAGTATGATTGCGTTTTCGTTTATCGGTATTGATTGGGCAAAAATTCAGTGGCTTATTGCGGCACTAGGTGTCGGTTTAGGATTTGGTTTACAAGAGATATTTGCAAACTTTATTTCAGGTTTAATCATCTTGTTTGAAAAACCTGTGCGGATTGGCGATACCGTTACCATTCGGGATTTAACGGGAAATATCACCAAAATCAATACGCGTGCCATTACTATTGTCGATTGGGACCGTAAAGAAATTGTTATGCCCAATAAAGCGTTTATTACCGAGCAACTAGTCAATTGGTCATTATCAGATTCAATAACCCGAATTGTATTAACCATTCCAGCAACCATTGATGAGGATAGCGATCTGGTGATCAAATTGCTACAGCAGGCTTGTGAAGAGTGTGAATATGTACTTAAAGATCCTGAACCACAAGTGTTTTTAGTGGATATTCAAGAAGGTATTCAGTTGTTTGAAATACGCGTATTTGCAGCAGAAATGGGACACCGTATGCGGCTACGCAGTGCAATTCATAAACTGATATTAGAAGCTTACCGTGAACACAATTTAAAATTACCATTCCCACCTTTACAAACCAATTTGGAAGCGCTTGGTCGCAAAAGTGGGCGTCGTAGTTATAATGTTGGTACGATTTAACCAAATAGGGTTTCTAACCAAGGTACACCAAATGCACCGGGAGCCAAAAGCACAAATGCCCAAATTGGTGCTGAAGCGATATTAGCTAAATTAAATTTACTTGCTGGCATATGCATCGTGCCAGCAATGAGGGGTACAAATGCTCGTAATGGACCAAAAAACCGACCGATAAAGACGCCTAACGTACCATAACGTTGAAAGAATTGTTCGGCTCGAAAAATAAGTTTTGGGTGTTTGTTTAATGGCCATGAGGCAATCACTTGTTGATGGTAGTGCTTACCTAACCAATAAGATACCCAATCCCCTAAAACTGCTCCGGCTGAAGCAGCAATCATCACAGGAAAAAACGATATCGCACCACCGCCAACTAAGGCGCCAGCCCCCAATAATATGGCAGTTGCTGGCACAAGTAACGAAATAACAGCCATTGATTCACCAAAAGCCAGTAAAAATATAATTGGCAATGCCCACATTTGATGTGTCTGAATAAATTGCATTATTATGTGTGTAATTTCTTGTAATGACATAGTTTGACTTGATAAATTAGCAATTGATAATAGTTTTTTATTTTACCATAATATTAAACGTATAGGATTTGAGCGTATTAATTATTGGCTGCTTTTAAAATAATAAGTATATTGATTTACTCATTATTAACATTGATAAGCTGATCATAAAAAACCTATTTGTTAACAACTAAAATAGCCAGAGTTCAATTATGACGATCGGAACCACTTCATTAGAAGTAACCAAATTCAGTAACAGTACATTACAAAACCCACAAGCGGACAAAGTAGCTATCGAAAAACCCGTTGCCTTAGTTTATAACGGAATTTCCCATGTTGTTATGATGGCAACACCTAAAGATCTTGACTATTTTGCTATTGGTTTTTCATTAACTGAAAACATAATTGAATCAGTTAATGATATTTATGGCATTGATATCGTTGAAAGATCGCAAGGAATTGAAGTTAATATTGAATTATCATCAAGACGTTTTGCTCAATTAAAAGAAAAACGTCGTAATTTAACTGGCAGAACAGGATGCGGAATTTGTGGTACTGAGCAAATTGAGCAAGTTTGTCAAAGTATTTCACCGCTTCAAATAAACGATACAATAGAATTTTCCAATTTTAGAGACTCTCTTTCATACTTAACTCAAGTTCAATTGGTTGGCAAACAAACTGGCTGTACCCATGCTGCTGTTTGGCTTGATTTGAATGGGCAATTTTTAGCTGGCTTTGAAGATATCGGTAGGCATGTTGCATTAGATAAATTACTCGGTTATCGAGCAAAACAGCAACAATTGAGTAATCGAGAACAGAAAGGCGTTATTCTAGTTTCTAGCCGCGCCAGCTACGAAATGGTTCAAAAAACAGCTATCTGTGGAATTGAAATTCTTTTGGCTGTTTCTGCCGCAACATCTATGGCCATTGATAACGCCAAACAAAATAACTTAACGTTGATTGGTTTTTTTCGAGGTGATAAAGGGGTTATTTATTCCGATTGCGGGCGTATTTTGGGATGAGATTAAATTTAATCTGAACTAAGCGTTATCAAATAACCATACGATACTGAAAAAGTATTTTTTACATATTATCAATGTGATGCATTCCAAAATAGCACATTAAAAAATAATAAAACTATTTTTATCCCATAATTAAATGAAAGATAAATTAATAAGCATCTTTCTTTATTGCATGAAGATCAGCATAATATACAACTATGAATAACAAATACTTTGTTTTTCTTGTAGATTTTTAGGTGATCTTTCTCTGTAAATGAAAAATAGGGTTATTTATATCGATTATTCTCTATTATTGAATAGTATGATATTTATAACTCTGTTTCTCAAAACTAACAATAATTGTTAGTTTTGAGACATCTAAGTTTTTTGTGATTATGTTTAATCACCAATTTTTTTCGTTTTTTTCGATAATTTGAAAGGGTACAGTCATGCATCAAACATCTGATATACAGCAAACAGTTAATTTTATTCAACAACATACCGATAAAAAACCAACGATTGGGATTATTCTTGGTTCAGGTTTAGGCCCTTTTGCCGATACGCTTGAAGATGCGGTTCACATTCCTTATGACACAATTCCTCATTTTGCGAAATCTGCCGCAGTTGGACATGCTAACGAATTAGTCATTGGTAAAAGTGGAGATAAAACTGTAATCGCGATGAAAGGCCGTTTTCACTATTATGAAGGTTTTACATTAGATCAGGTTACTTTTCCTGTTCGTGTAATGAAAATGCTCGGCGTTGAAAAACTGATTATTACTAATGCTTGTGGTGCTGTAAATACGAGTTTTAAACCAGGCGATTTGATGCTCATCACCGATCATATTAATCTAACAGCTAATAACCCATTAATTGGACCAAATAATCCAGAACTTGGCGTTCGCTTTTTAGATGTAAGCGAGGTTTATAATAAACAATTACGTACAATCGTGTCTGATGTAGCAAACGAACTAAATATTACACTACAACAAGGTGTTTATGCATGGTGGACAGGACCAACCTATGAAACTCCGGCCGAGGTGAGAATGATTCGAGTTTTAGGGGCGGATGCAGTGGGTATGTCAACAGTACCGGAAGCAATCATTGCTCATCATTCAGGTATTAAAACCATTGGTATCTCTTGTTTAACTAACATGGCATGCGGCATATTAGATCAACCTTTAGGTCACGAAGAAGTAATTGAAACAGCAGAGCGTGTTAAATCAACATTTTTACAGCTAATCACTAAAACAATAGCGCGTTTTTAATCAATACTTTTTATTATTTATTATTTGATATAAAAAGTTCACATTATTTTAGGGATAAATAATGAACATTAAAAATAGATTGAAAATAATGATGTTTTCCCAATATTTTATTTGGGGAAGCTGGTTAGTGACTTTCGGCGGTTATCTGTTCAACACGTTGCACTTTTCAGGCGCCGAAGTAGGAATGATTTTTAGTACAAAAGGTTTAGCCGCATTAATAATGCCATGTATTATTGGCATTATTGCAGACAAATTTTTACAACCTAAATATTTGTATATGCTTTGCCATTGCATTTGTGCTATTGCTCTGTTTTATGCTGCATCAGTCAATAATTCGATAATGCTATTTTGGGTGATGTTATGTAATGCATTTGCTTTTATGCCAACCATTGCATTATCAAATTCAATCAGTTACCACTGTCTGGATGAGGAAAAATTAGATACCGTCGCTGTTTTTCCTAAAATTAGGGTATTTGGTACTATTGGTTTTATTGTTGCAATGTGGATGATTAGCTTACTGAAATTTGAATTGAGCAACGCTCAGCTTTATGTAGCGAGCACGGCATCAGTTTTGCTAGCGGTGTATAGCACGACGTTACCTAACATTAACATGAATAAATCACAGCAACAGTCTTGGAGTTCCCGTTTAGGCTTAGATGCATTTGTGCTATTTAAGAATCCCACTATGGTTGTTTTTTTTCTATTTGCGATGTTACTTGGCGCAATCTTGCAAATCACTAATACATTTGGTGGTGCATTTTTACATGATTTTGGTAAAATTCCAGAGTTTAAAAATAGCTTAATTGTACAGTATCCAGCAATTTTGTTATCTGTTTCACAAATGGCAGAAGTGGCATTTATTTTGACCATTCCATTCTTTCTTAAGAAATTTGGCATCAAAAAAGTCATTATGATAAGCTTAATTGCTTGGACACTCAGATTCGGTCTGTTTGCTTTTGGTGATCCAACACCATTTGGTTTTGTATTGTTAATGCTGTCGATGATTGTGTATGGCTGTGCCTTTGACTTCTTCAATATTTCGGGTTCTATTTTTATCGAAAAAGAAGTAAGCCCGAATATTCGAGCGAGTGCACAAGGATTATATATGACCATGGTGAATGGCATTGGTGCTTATTTAGGGTCAATATTGAGTGGTTTTGTTGTTGACATGTGCACGCATGACGGTGTTAAAGATTGGCAAACAATTTGGATCATTTTTGCATCTTATGCACTGGTATTAGGAGTAGTTTTTTATTTTACATTTAACTACCGCCACAGTAAGTTAGAGCCTGTTGTGCAATAATTTACTGGTCAAAATTACTGGTCAAACTAATGAGCTAAACCTAATAACGTTCATTCAGTTCTGATTCGTTTAGTATTCTTTATACTAATTATTAAATAATTTAAGAGTCACAGGGGATATCCCCTGTGAGCTCTAATTGTGTGTGTTAAATAAAATATTTTGTTAGAGTAATGAGATTTAAATATGAAAGAAAAATTTTTGGGTGGTTTATTAGTTTTTTTAGGAGCATGTAGCTTTGGAGTGCTCTCATCTATTGTAAAAACCGCTTATAAAGATGGCTACACACTTGGTGAAGTGACGGGTGTTCAATGCTTTTTAGGTATGCTAATGTTGTGGTTGATTCATTTTCTGGTTAAAACACTAAATAAATCTAAACCTGATTTAACCCCAAAACCTCAATTAACTAAAAAATGGAAAGTGTGTGCCGTTGGTATTTTTCCAGGGTTAGTGGGCATTTGTTATTATCAATGTGTACAATTAGTTCCCGCTTCAATTGCTATTATCTTATTGATGCAATATCTTTGGATTAGTATCATTATTGATTATGTTATCTTTAAAAATAAACCAACTAACATTCAAATTTTAACCGTAGTAGCAATTATTTTTGGTAGCTGTTTGGCTGCGGGTATTTTTAATGAAGACATTAAATTGAATTTAACTGGCTGTCTGTTTGGTTTTTTAGCCGCATTGATGTACTCATTATTCATCACAACCAGTAGTAATATTGGTAATGATTTACCGAAATTAGAAAAAAGTGCATTGATGATAACAGGCGCTTGCATTGTGACATTTTTAATTTTTCCGCCTATGTTTTTCTTTAAACTCGATATCAGTGATAAACTTTATGAGTTAGGCTTTTTATTAGCTTTGTTCGGTACCGTTTTGCCACCATTTTTATTTGCAGTGGGCATGCCTAAAATAGGGATTTCATTAAGTGCAATACTATCAGCAGCAGAATTACCCGTAGCGGTTACCTGTTCTTATCTTTATCTAAAAGAGTTAGTGTTTTTTAACCAATGGATGGGCGTCATAATTATTCTATTGGCCATTGCACTATCAAATTTAAAACATTTAAAAAAATAATAGGAATTTATGAATGAGTGCGGTTAACTTCCGCACCTTTAGTAAAGGTGAGTATATTAATTAATCTAATGTTTTGATAAAAAAGTCTTACATATAACTTTTTAACCATTTAATAAATAAATCAGCTTTAGGATTATATCGCTCTTTTGGTGTACAGATATAATAATGTTGAGAGCACTTTACTTCCATTCCCTCAAATGGAGTAATTAGTAAGCCTGATTCGAGGTAATTTTTAATGACTTGCTTTCTTCCTATCGCAATACCAGCATGATTTATTGCAGCTATTGCAGCCAAATCGGAACGATCAAAACATATATTTTGCATTTCGTTAAAATCATAAGATAAGGAAAAATGTTTTGCCCAACTTTCCCATTCATCAAAACTTGAATCATATCCCCATGCTTGAGTGTCATGCAGTATGAAGCATTTCGATAAATTCTCAATTTTGTTACATAAATCATTTTGTTGTGCATAATAAGGACTACAAACGGGAATAATGGTTTCATTTAATAAATGTTCACAGGTTAAATCATCATAAGTCAGATCATCATAATAAATGGCTAGATCAACCCGATGGCGACTGAAATTGATAATTTCGTTACCCGAAACAATGTTTAACGATATATAAGGATAGTGCCTTGCAAATAGTGATAATTTTGGAATTAACCAATTTTGAGCAAAAGAAGGTCTTGAAAAGATAGTCAAAGTGCCAAAAGCTTCTTGATTTTTAATTTCCAATATTTCTTGATTTAAAATATTTAGAGACTTTTTGACTACTTTAAATAAGTTCATACCTTCATGAGTCAAGGCTATTCGTCGATGATAGCGCTGAAATAATTTAAATGAAAGTTCATCTTCCAGTTTATTAATTTGATGACTTACTGCACTTGGACTAATGTAAAGTTCTTCAGCTGCTAATGCAAATGATAAATGACAAGCGAGCGACTGACTCAAATGTGTGCAGCTTCGAGAGCTGATAACAATTAATAACATGATTTTTATTTAAAAATCTATTTTCATCATACATAATAATTCTCCTTTACTAACTCATTACTATACTATTTCATGTGCAAACATTTCAAAGCTTACGCTTCTAAATAATTATTTACACGAAATTTATTGAAATATTAGCATTTTTTGATTTTAATCACACTTATAGATGAATTTAATTCAAGTTAAAACCATTATTGATCATTTGTCAAATTATCACCAAAAACTTCTAATAAAGCTAGCAATTAATGAAAAAGAATGGAGGGTAATATGGATTCGCAGTTGTGGATTATTAGTGTGTTAATCACCAGTATTATCCTTATAGTAATCTCGATCATAAAATTTAAACTTCATCCTTTTTTAGCGTTATTACTTGCCAGCTTTTATGTGGGTGCGTTAATGAAAATGCCACCACTAAAAATGATTGCAGCGATCGAAGACGGTATTGGTAGTACATTAGGTTTTTTAGCTGCGGTAATTGGTTTAGGCACTATTCTTGGCAAAATGATGGAAATTTCAGGTGCTGCCGAACGCATAGGGCTGACATTACAAAAATGTCGATGGTTATCACCACAAGTTATTATGGTGCTAGTAGGTCTGATTTGTGGTATTACCCTATTTGTCGAAGTAGGTGTTGTTTTATTAATTCCATTAGCTTTTTCAATTGCTAAAAAAACTCAAACTTCTCTTTTAATGCTAGCTATTCCGCTCTGTACGGCACTAATGGCCGTTCATTGTATTGTTCCACCTCATCCTGCTGCACTGTTTGTAACAAATGCGTTGGGTGCTGATGTGGGAACTGTAATCGTTTACGGATTAGGTATCGGATTATTAGCATCATTAATTGGTGGACCTATCTTTTTAAAATGCATTAACAATAAAATCCCTTTTAAGACCGTACCTGAAGAGTTTTCAGATATGAAAGTGAGAACGGAAGAAGAACTTCCTTCTTTAGGTACCACATTATTCACAATATTACTGCCGATTGTTTTGATGCTAATAAAAACAGTAGCCGTCTTTGCTATGGATAAAAATAGTTTTAGTTACTCAATGTTAGAATTTTTCGGTAATCCTATTACAGCAATGTTTATTGGAGCGTTTGTTGCTTACTATATGTTGGGCATTCGACGCAATATGGTTATGTCCATTCTGTTATTTAAGACAGAGGAGTGCTTTTCCTCCATTGCAAATATTTTATTAATCATTGGTGCAGGTGGAGCATTTAACGGTATTTTAAAAAATAGTGGATTAAGTGATGGTTTAGCTGGCATTTTTTCCCATTTAGATATGCATCCAATTTTATTGGCATGGTTAGTGGCAATCATTTTACATGCAGCGGTAGGATCGGCAACAGTCGCAATGATGGGTGCAACAGCTATCGTTTCACCAATGTTACCTCGTTACCCTGACGTAAGTCCAGAAATCATCACATTAGCCATCGGTTCGGGAGCTATTGGATGCACAATTGTTACCGATTCTTTATTTTGGTTAGTTAAGCAATATTGTGGCGCAACATTAAATGAAATATTTAACTACTATACATCAGCCACCTTTATTGCATCATTAGTCGCATTAGCAGGTACTTTTTTACTATCTTATATTATTTAAAATATATTACAGGAATAAATTATGATCCCTAAAGATGTTGAAAAGTTAATACAAAAATATCCTTTAGTCGCTAATTTAATACAACTAAAAGAAACAGCTTGGTTTAACCCAAATATAACGAGCTTGACAGATGGATTATCTTATGTAACACTGACTAAGCAAGATGTTAAGGATGCAAGTAATCGATTAGCAAGATTTGCGCCTTACTTATGTAAAGCATTTCCCGAAACAGCAGTAACGAAAGGAATAATTGAGTCCGAGGTTGTTGCGATTCCCAATATGAAAGCGGTTCTTGAAAACCGTTATCAACACAAGTTCACAGGAAGTCTGTTCCTCAAGAAAGATAGCCATTTACCAATTTCCGGTTCCATAAAAGCTCGCGGTGGTGTGTATGAAGTACTGACCCACGCAGAAAAGCTAGCTATTGAAAATGGCTTATTAACCGAAAAGGATGACTACACCAAAATATTTTCTGACAGATTCACCCAATTTTTTAGTCGATATAGTATTGCAGTAGGTTCAACAGGTAACTTAGGCCTATCTATTGGTATTATGAGTGCCAAATTAGGTTTTAAAGTTAATGTTCACATGTCTAGTGATGCTCGCGAATGGAAAAAACAGAAATTACGTTCACACGGTGTAAATGTTATCGAATACCAACAAGACTATAGTGTTGCCGTTGAAAAAGGTCGCAAAGCTGCGGCGTCTGATCCTAATTGCTTTTTTATCGATGATGAAAACTCAAAAACCTTATTTTTAGGTTATGCAGTGGCTGGCGAACGCCTTAAAAAACAGTTTACTGAAATGAACATAAAAGTGGATAAACAACATCCATTGTTTGTTTACCTTCCTTGCGGAGTGGGTGGTGGACCGGGAGGTGTTGCTTTTGGATTAAAACTTGCGTTTGGTGATGATGTACACTGTATTTTCGCAGAACCAACTCATTCACCTTGTATGTTTTTAGGTGTTTACACTGGATTACATGACCATATTTCTGTTCAAGATATTGGTCTTGATAATATCACCGCTGCTGACGGTTTAGCCGTAGGCAGACCTTCTGGATTTGTAGGACGAGCAATGGAAAGATTAATTGATGGTTATTACACCATTAATGATCAAGAGATGTACGATTTACTCGGTTTATTAAATCAACAACAACAAATTCAATTAGAACCCTCAGCTTTAGCGGGAATGCTTGGTTTATTACATGTTGAAAAAAATTCAACATATTTAGAAAGAATTAATGTTTCATCAGAAATTTTAACAAATGCGACACACTTAGTCTGGGCAACAGGTGGTGGCATGGTTCCAAAGGAGGAAATGGGAAAATATCTTAGCCTATCAAAAATATAAAATGCATTAATATTATAAATGGTCAATTTTATGGTGATTTATTTTTTCAAAATTAGAACATCATGAAAGTTAATAAGGAATTGGAATTAGAACTTGGCAGTTTTAGTTTATTTTTATACTAAAACATTACATTGACATCTTTACAACATAGTAACAATCGTTTTTTTAATTGTCCTATACATTGTTATATTATTGTCCTGAATAAAAAGGAAGTTATAGAATGAAGACACATAAAAAACCATTATTTACCCTAGTACAGAGCAGTGAATCAATACCTGAAACAAATACATTAAGTTTTCTAGACTCTAAATTAAATTATCCTGATAGTATTAATGAAATTATTGCATTGCGCATTAAAGAGCTTAAATTACATCATGGTGAATATAAAGATAAGGAATTCAACTGTAAACACCATAATGATAGCAATAAAGAATTTCGTTTTATATTTGGTGAAAATTTTGAATCAGAACATCATAAAAAACAAATTGGTATTTTAAAAGATGAATTAGCATTAGCTAAAGAATCAAATAAAGTCAAACAATTACTTGGTAGTCGTTTAAAACAAATGGCAAAAATTTACCCTTGTGTTGAGATCGATCTAAATAATATTAATGTGATACCGACAAAAATCAAAGAACACCTTTTTGCTCCGCCACTCATATTAACGGATGATAATGCCATTATGCTTTGGGATGATTAATCAGTTAATCTTAAATAATATAAAAAAATCTACAGCGGTTATGCTGTAGATTTTATTTATATCGTTTTGTTAATCTAATCAATAATTTTATATGTTCAACTTTTTTATCCACATTAACCCTAAGGATAAGTAAACAAAAGAAGTATTATTTATGAAGATAAAAGGTCAGTTCTAAGAAGACAAATAAAGCAGACAAGCATTCTAACAAATATAAATCAAAAGTTTACCGCATTTTGTCGGTAAACTTTTTAATAAAGAGATTTTATTTCTATAAACTATTTCGATAGTTTAACTCAACTGTTGAAAGCACTTTCACCATGACTGTTAATATCAAGGCCTTCTCGTTCATGTTCTTCACTAACGCGTAAACCAACACAAATATCCGCAATTTTATAAGCCACAAAAGCGATAACAGATGTCCAAATAACACAGGTAATCACACTCATTAGTTGGATTCCAACTTGAGTCGTCATGCCTATTCCATCGGCATAGCCTACTCCACCTAATGATTTTGAAGCAAAGATACCCGTCAATAAGCAACCAACGATACCACAGACCCCATGTACTCCAAATACGTCACAAGTATCATCAATTTTTAAGATTCTTTTTAGTGAAGAGACGCCCCAAACACCCGCAAAACCACAAATAAGACCAATTAGCATTGCGCCCCCTACCCCGACAAATCCTGCTGCAGGTGTGATTCCAACTAATCCAGCTATTACACCTGATGCGGCCCCTAAACATGACGGTTTTCCTCGTAAAACCCATTCGGCAAATGACCAAGATAAAACCGCTGCTGCTGTTGCTGCAACAGTGTTAATAAACGCTAATCCAGCAATTTCATCAGCATGGGTTGAAGAGCCTGCATTAAATCCAAACCAACCAATGTAAAGAATTGCCGCGCCAAGATAAACATAAGGAAGATTAAATGGTTTTAATGGCTCACGATTATAACCGATTCGATTTTTAAGTAGATAAGCACCCATCAAACCAGCAACCGCAGCGTTAATATGAACAACCGTGCCACCAGCAAAATCTAAAGCACCTTCATCACCTAAAATACCACCACCCCATACCATATGGGCCATTGGTATGTATGAGAACGTAAACCATAACACCATAAAGATGAGTACAGCAGAAAAGCGTATTCTTTCAGCAAAAGCACCAAGTATTAAACAACATGTAATACAAGCAAAGGATCCTTGAAACGCAACCCAAATGAGTTCATAAATGGAGCCATTAACATCCGTTATATCAATACCAACTAAAAGCAAATGTTCGAAATCACCAAAAAACCAATTTCCCTCACCAAAAGTAAGCGTATAACCATAAACGATCCATAACACAGAAATCAGTGAAAAAGTAACTAATACTTGTGATAACATAGATAATACGTTTTTAGATCGTAATAAACCACCATAGAATAATGCAATACCAGGAATAGACATAAATAGTACTAATGCAGTACAAATCATCATAAAACCATTATCCGCATTATCCGCGTATTCTAGAACAACATCTGCAAAGGCGTACGAAGGAAAAATAAGACACAATGGTAAAATACATTTCTTCAACATAATAATATCCTTAATTATGATTACAAAGCTGATTCATCCGTTTCACCGGTACGAATACGAACGACATGCTCAAGTGAAGTTACAAAAATCTTACCATCACCAATTTTGCCAGTATAAGCAGCTTTAGAAATAGTACTAATAACTTCATCAAGTTGTTCATCATTGATGGCTAAATCTATTTTCACTTTTGGTAAAAAATTAACGTTGTATTCTGCTCCGCGGTAGAGTTCTGCGTGCCCTTTTTGTCGCCCGAAACCTTTAACTTCAGTAACGGTTAATCCAGTGATCCCTATATTTGATAATGACTCTCTGACTTCTTCTAACTTGAAAGGCTTAATAATTACTGTGACTAATTTCATTAATTTTTCCTCACGAATATGGTATATGATGAAATATGCAAACTCTGTGCCACAAAACTATACTTACGCTACAGATGTATCGTACCTATAAAATACAAATAAAAATTATTAAAACTGCAAAGTCGATTTGTTTTTGCTGTCATTGAATAGAATTACAATAAGTTACAAATGTTCTTTTATTCGAAGTTTTATGCAATAAAGGACGCTTTAATTTCAATGCTATTTAAGTAAAATACTGGGTAATTAAAATACAACTTAATTAACCTACGAAATATTTAATGTAGTAAGCAATTTATCAGTAGTATTGTGTTGAAAATTATCCGAATTGATATTAATTGAGCTGGAGTTATTATTAATATACCAATGTTAATGTGTTAATTTACTCTCTTTTAAAATTCTAATTAACAGAAATAGATATATTATTTTATTATGCACAACGATAGTGCTTATGCTTCTATTTGGTGCTCTGTCCGATAAAATGATAATAGGATTAAAAAGTTACCATCAATTTACGGTATTCATCATAAGCAAAGTGATCAGTCATACCGCTAATGTAATCTTGCAACAATCGACAACGGTAATAAAATTCCCAATAGGCAAATTTGGGATCTTTTTTTCCAATCAAGTTCGTTGCCTGTAGATAAGCATCACAATGTTTAGCAGAGAGTTTATGATAAAGTCTGGTTTCAATTGGGTATTGATGATGATTGTTTTCTTCAGCAAGTTTAAAAAATTCATTAGTCGGCATGTTTAGCAACGGACTGTAAATATCTAATAATCCACTGATAATACGATAACCTTGCAATTCTATATTTTCTACCGATTCATGATTAAAAACATGTTCGACACCCACTCTTTTAAATATTTTTAATAATTGATATTCGGCGCCATGATCTTCCAATAATGCATGATTAAACGAACCATGATAGATGTCTTCAATATTTTCAACAAAGCGTTCAGCAGCATGGTAAACAAGTTTACTAATGGTATTCACTCGTAGATACATAAAAAATTGCCCAATAGCAATTGAGTTAAATTTTTTTTGCTCCAGATTAACGTATGGACGTTTTACTACTTTGTCAAATAAATCACCCTCTTTAATATTCCCCCAAGCTTTTTCTAAATAGTGATAGAGTTGTTGAACCGTAAAGAGTTTCTTTTCTACTGCATCTTCAAGATCCGCTATACAGTAAGAGATATCGTCCGCAGCTTCCATAATATAAGTGAGTGGATAACGATGAAATGGCTGAATTTCCAGTTGGTTAGATAATTTTTTTATAAATGGTTCTTCAGACAAATAATAACCAGGTTTTTTCATTAAATAAGAAAACTCTGTAGGTATATCTTCTTTAGGCAAATAAGCAGGTTTAGTGTATTTTAATATTGAGGCGACTTGTGAATAAGTGAGATTTAATCTTTGGATACTATGTACTAACCTTATGGCTTGAGCATTACCTTCAAAGTTGGATAAATCACGACGAATTTTAATTTTTAGTTCTTTAATCGTCTCATCATCCGACTCTTGGGGTTGAAGTACGGAATATTTTGGTTGAACATCCACACCTAACTGTTTAACAAACCAGTGATTTATTGCTTTTTCACCAAAATGGCCAAATGGCGGATTGCCAATATCATGCATTAAGCAAGCCATTTCAACTAAACTTTCAATCGAGGTAATAATATTATCAAACCCATAGGTTTTAAGTTTTTTTGATTTGCTTAGTCGATGGATGATTTCTTTAACAATATATCGACCGACTTGTTGAACTTCCATTGAGTGAGTAAGACGAGTTCTAACAACAGAGTTTCTTTCTAGAGGAAAGACTTGTGTTTTTTGTTGCAAACGTCTTATCGCAGCGGAATTGATTATTCTTCCTCGATCACTCTCAAACTGGCGAACGATTGAATAGGGATCAGTTAAAACCTCGTATGCTTTACTTGCATCACGTTGATAATTGATTTTTTTTGAAAAGTCTACCATATTCAATCCTTTGTATTTAAACTACAACAATTGTTTTTTTGCCCATTCAATCGATGATTGATACTCATCCGGTAAAAGTGGTGTTAAAAGAGATAAAGAGTGTTTCAATTTCTCTGGTTGATTGTGAGTTAAATTTAGATGCCCAACTTTACGACCTGCTCTAACTTCTTTTTCATACCAATGTAGATGAACTAAATCAACAGACAACCAATTTAGGTTTAATTGAGTCCCAACAAGGTTGATCATAACCGATGGCGCAAATACATTCGGTTGTGGGAGTGGTAATGCCAATATCGCCCGCAAATGTAACTCAAATTGACTAATAGAAGCTCCATTTTGTGTCCAATGTCCACTGTTATGTACCCTTGGCGCTAATTCATTAATCAATAAGTTATCGCCCATGACAAAACATTCCATTGCCATTACACCAATATAATTAAGTTTATCCATAATAGCTTTTAGCATTTTTTCTGCTTTAGCTTGTAATATTGGATATTGGTTAGGGATAGCGACACTCATTTTTAAAATACCGTCTTGATGCAAATTATTCGTCAGCGGATAAAAAACAGTTTCACCTTTTCCGTTACGTGCTCCGACTAAGGAGATCTCTTTTTCAAAAGCGATAGCCTGTTCTACAATCGCATTATGGTATATATCATCAGGTACGGTTATATCGCTTTGATTAGTGATACGCCATTGTCCTCGACCATCGTATCCTCCAGTTCGACGTTTGACAATTAACAATTCACCAAGCTCTGCAAATAATTTTGTCCAATTTTGCGGATCTTCTAATAATGACCATTTAGCGGTAGGTAAACCTAGTTCATCAAATAGCTGTTTTTGGGTTAGTCGATCAGCAATAATCGGAAAAATATCTCGATTAATAAAATGAGAATGATTAGCTAAAATTTGAGTAAAAGGGGTATCTGGCCAGCGTTCAATCTCGGCAGTAATGACCGATTGTTGGTATGGGATAGTTGTTGGATCAACATCTAAGCCAACAGGGAATACATGAACGCCTAATGGTTCACCTGCTTGTTTTAACATTCGGCCTAATTGACCATTCCCTAAAACACAAACTGATTTAATCGTCATTTTAAGCATCTACTCTTGGATCGGGGTTATTTAATACTTCATCTGTTTGGCTTAATCGCCAAGTGGTTAAACGTTGATAGAGGTCTTGGTTATGTAAAGCAAGAATTTGAGCTGCTAATAGTGCCGCGTTGGCTGCACCTGCTTTACCAATAGCCAGTGTTCCTACAGGTATACCTTTTGGCATCTGTACAATAGAATAGAGGCTATCAACACCATTTAAGGCTGCACTTTGAACAGGTACACCTAATACTGGTACTAAGGTTTTTGCCGCTAACATACCAGGCAAATGCGCCGCACCGCCTGCTCCGGCAATGATGACATCAAAACCTCGTTGTTTGGCTTCTTGTGCAAATTGAAATAATTTATCAGGAGTTCGATGAGCGGAAACAATTTCGACATGATAATTGATAGCTAAAGCGTCAAGAATATCAGCAGCATGTTGCATGGTTGCCCAATCACTTTTGGAGCCCATTACAATGGCAATTTTAGGTTGAATATGCATATAAAATTATATGTGTATATAAATTATTATGTTGTTGAAGTATACACCAAATTTTATCTTATGGGGATAAGAATAACCATGATTTGAAATATCAAAGTTAAAAAATTCGATCATTTTACTAATAGAAAGAGATTTTATTTCTGAAGATTTAAGTAGGTAAACAGATCGTTTAAAAGGGATCCGCCATCTTTAATGGCGGAATTGTAGAACTTTATTTTTTTATAGCAGCAATGATTTTTATTTCGACTAAGTAATCAGGGTTCATTAAGCCAGCCTGTACGGTACACCGCACAGGCGCGGATCCTTTAGCAACCCACTCATCCCAAGCTTTATTCATCGCTTCAAAATCACTTTTATTTACTAAAAATATCGTCACATCTAAAATATGACTTTTGTCACTGTCGGCACTGACTAAAATTTTATCAATTTCCGCTAGGGCACTTTTAGTCTGCTCATAAGCGTCATGGATTAAATTGCTTGGCACACTAGTGTAATATATAACATTATTGTGAATCACTGCTTCTGACCAACGATCTTGTGGGTCAATTCGAATAATTGTCATCATGATTTCCTTGTTCGATGATTAACTAAGATACTTTAATAAAATCTGCACGTAATTTTTTGATCTCGTCACGTAATACACCCGCTTTTTCAAATTCCAGATTTTGCGCAGCTTCGTACATCATTGCTTCAAGCTCTTTAACTCTTGCTTGTACGTCTTTAACCGACACATAATTATACGGTTTATTTGGTTCAAACGCCTGTATTTTAGCTGTTGCTTTTTTAGTGCTCAATCCTGCGTCCAAAATATCTTTAATTTCTTTGCGTACTGATTTTGGTGTTATACCGTGATTAGTATTAAAATCCTGCTGCTTTTTACGGCGTCGAGCCGTTTCGTCAATCGTTTTCTGCATTGCAGGGGTAATCTTATCAGCATATAAAATTGCTTTCCCATTCACATTACGCGCTGCTCGACCAACGGTTTGAATCAATGAACTCTCAGAACGCAAAAAGCCTTCCCGATCAGCATCTAAAATGGCAACCAGTGAGACTTCAGGAATATCTAATCCTTCACGCAATAAGTTAATGCCCACTAATACATCGACTTTACCAAGACGTAAGTCACGAATTATTTCCATTCGTTCAACGGTATTGATATCTGAATGTAGATATTTAACATTCACATTATGCTCTGATAAATAATCCGTTAAGTTTTCTGACATTCGTTTGGTCAATGTAGTAACTAACACTCGCTCATCATTATTAATTCGGAGTTTAATTTCTGATAAGAGATCATCCACTTGTGTTGCAACAGGTCTAACTTCGATAATTGGATCCAATAAACCTGTTGGTCTCACGACTTGTTCAATGATTTCGCCCCCAGATTTTTCAATTTCATAGGTCGCGGGTGTTGCCGATACGTATATCGTTTGTGGCATAATATTTTCGAATTCAGAAAACTTTAAAGGTCTATTATCTAACGCCGATGGTAAACGAAATCCATACTCAACCAGATTCAGTTTACGTGATCGGTCACCATTGTACATGGCTCCAAGCTGTGGAATGGCCACATGCGATTCGTCAATAAACAGTAACCCATCTGCTGGTAAATAATCAAATAACGTTGCAGGTGGATCACCTGGATTACGCTGTGATAGAAAACGCGAATAATTTTCTATCCCCGAACAATAACCAAGTTCTGTCATCATCTCAATATCAAAGAGTGTACGTTGCGTTAATCGTTGCTCTTCTAAAAGGCGATTATTATCAAGAAGTACCTTTTGACGCTCTTTTAGTTCCTGCTTAATTTGTGCTATCGCATTGTCCATAATATTTCTAGGTGTCACGTAGTGAGTTTTTGGATAGATGGTAATACGTGATACTTCATTCACAGCACTCCCCGTTAAAGGGTCGAACATCACAATCCGATCAACTTCATCATCAAACAGTTCAACGCGCACAGCAAGTTCATCTGAGTCAGCAGGAAAAATATCGATCACATCGCCACGAACCCGAAACGTACCTCGGCTAAAACCAATTTCATTACGCGTATATTGTAGTTCAGCAAGACGTGTTAGGATTGCTCGTTGATCGGTTATCGTACCTTTAGTTAAATGCAATATCATTGACATATAGGTCTCAGGCGCACCTAATCCATAGATAGCGGACACGGAGGCAACGATCACGACATCACGACGTTCAAGTAATGATTTGGTTGCTGACAAACGCATTTGTTCAATGTGTTCATTAATCGATGCATCTTTTTCAATAAATGTATCAGTTGAAGGCACATAAGACTCTGGCTGATAATAGTCATAATAAGAAACAAAATACTCAACAGCGTTCTCAGGGAAAAAAGCTTTCATTTCACCGTATAATTGAGCTGCCAATGTTTTGTTTGGCGCAAGAATAATTGTTGGGCGATTATGATGGGCAATAACGTTTGCCATAGTGAACGTTTTACCCGATCCAGTTACACCTAATAATGTTTGATGTGCAATTCCATCATCAAGATTTTGATTAATCCTTTTTATTGCTTCTGGTTGATCCCCAGCAGGTTTGAATTCGGAACACAATTTAAATTTTTTCATTACATCGTAACCTAATATTTTACCTATTAATAAAAATTATCCCCAAAAAGGCTTGACCTTTTAAAATCTTATATTTTTTGTTCAGTTAACAAAAACGCTTATCAGATTAGTTCGAAAACAACAGCTTGATTTAATATAACGCATTGATAAATAACAATAATATAAATCATGACTAACATGTGACCAAACCAACTTAAAACCTGATAGCTATTGGCTTCTGAGCTGTTTTCAATAAACTACTCACAGAGTTATCCACAGGCAACGGGGATAACTCTCTAAGTATAATTGCTATAAACTTTTTTCAAAGATCAAGCAAAAAATCCTTAATAAAAACACCTTTTTTTTTAAGGTTATTCCTATTTTTTAAATCGATTTTAATAGTTAAAAACTAATAACTAATTCAGTACTTCAAATTTATATTGATAGCTATGATCGAAGTTAGGCACAAATATTAATCGATGAGTGATGCATTTTGGAGCATCTTCCACATGATGAGATACAAATAACAGTTGTGTGTGCCCTTCCTCTATTAAGCGATCTATCCAACATTTTACTAACTCTCGATTAAGATGATCTAACCCTTGTAAAGGTTCATCTAAAATAAGTAGTGTTGGATGTTTAACCAACGCTCTTGCTATTAATATTAATCTTTGCTGTCCCCATGATAATGATTGAAAAGGCTTATCAGCATGATCTTTCAGACCCAGTAAATGTAACCATTCATCAGCTAATTTCGCTTGCCTATCACTAGCGGCCTGATAGACCCCAATCGAATCAAAATATCCAGAAATTAACACAGCTTTAACGCTGGAACTTACACGATAATCGAGATGCAAACTGCTGCTTACATAACCAATGTGCCGTTTAATATCCCAAATGGTTTCTCCGGAACCACGTCTGCGACCAAATAAAGTAAGATCATTACAATAACCTTGTGGATGATCCCCTGTTATTAAGCTCAATAGCGTGGATTTTCCTGCACCATTCGGCCCGACAATTTGCCAATTCTCATTGGCTTTTACCTGCCATGTTAATCCATTAATGATAAATTTATCATCGTATTGAATATAAACATTATTTAAGCTTACACGTTCTAATTGATCGGCTAATTGAATTGGTGGTTCGTCTGCTTCGGGTAACGGCATATTGGGCAGGTTTTCTAAATCTGCTAGTTGCTTAACTATTTCATCGTTTAATATGGTTGCTTTAGTTCCAAATTTCAATAGCTGACAATCTACAAGAAGACCAATATTTTCAATAAAGGTTGGAATTTCATTAAATCTATTCAAAACCAATACTATTGAAATGCCTTGTTTGGCTAATTGACCCAGTTTTTCTGCTAAATTTTCCCGCGATAAGATATCTAAACCATCAAACGGTTCGTCTAATATTAATAATTGAGGATTTAACATTAACATTCGACAGATGAGTGTTTTACGCGTTTCACCTGTGGAAAGATATTTAAATCGCCGATTTAACAGATGACTTATTCCAAATTGTTCTGCAAGTTTGAGACAAAGTTTTTCGTCTTTATTATTTTCTTGAATAATTTGTTGAGTGGTTAATCCTGTATCATTTTCACCTTCACTAAGCATATCGGTATTATTGCGTTGCCATTCCTCTTCAATTAACTTTTGTAACTGTTCAAACGAAATATAGGCTACGGATTCAAATTGATTAATCACTCGACCCGATAATAATTTTTGTTCGCCCGCAAGTGCTTTAGCTAGTACAGACTTTCCACTGCCATTACGGCCAACAAAAGCAATACTTTGTCCTGGACTGATAGTGAGTGATTCAATGGTGAAAACTTTATAGTCACTAATCTTGTAGTGAGCATTTTCAATGGTTAACATAATGACCTCGTTTTACTAAACTAATGTGGCAACAATAATATGCTGAGGATGAATTGATATTGTTAGCGGTTTATCTTTGTATAAATCATACTGCTTGACTTCTTGGGTTAATTTACTTGCATAAAGTTTCATACCCGATGGCAATGTAAATTCAATTTCAGTCCATTCACCATCGGTTTTTATGGTTTCAACCTTAACTGATAAACTATTTTCATTGGCATCATTTAACTCAATTAAGGGGGCTTTGATTAGCAGAAGTACCGTTTTATCCACACTTAGCTTTAATCTTTCAATACTTTGTTGAGTGATGTAACCTTTTAATTCTGTTTGGTTATCGCTTAATTTAACCGTAACATATCCGGCAACATGGTTTGTTTCAATGTGTTTAACACTACCATACAATTGATTTCGAGCACTGGTTTGTAATGATAATCTTGCGGTAGCTTTTAAAATATCATCTAGCGGTACATTATCATCATTTAATATATTAAAAGCATTATGTTGTAAGTGGGTTAAAAGATCGTAAAGTTGAATAAATCTTACTGCGTAGGAACTTAATTTAGTACCACCACCATTTTTACCACCAGTTGTGGTAATTAAAAAAGGTTTGGTTGTCAGCCTATTAATTTCACTTATTGCATCCCAAGCCGTTTTATAACTCAACCCTATTTGTTTGGCAGCTTGGCTTAATGAACCTGTTTTTTCAATGGCTTTGAGTAAAGCAATACGCCTTGGATCAATAAAGAGTTGTTGGTTCAAATTGAGTGTTAACAAAATATCGGGCGAGAGGATCATTTGTATACCTTGATAAACTTTAAAATAGCTCTATTAAAAAACAATTTAGGTATTGTAGACCCTTTTATTGCTTCCTACAAAATTTGTGAGAAATAATTCTTTCTTTGGCAAAGAAAATTGATAAATCAATTAGATAAATTCTATCCTAACAACCTTATTACCTAAGTGATACAAAATTAGATTTTTGCTAATGTATTTGTTTATTATCAATACGCTCGATTACATCGATATGTTTTATTTTATATAACGAAATGTTACTATGTTTTACACTATGATTCAGTTCTCATATTTTCTAAATAAAAAACATTGAGCATTAGTAAAATAATCATAACGTACATTATTAACTAATTACGATCAATTATCTTTGGTAGTGAGGAATAGAATGAAAAAAATCTCTATATTAATTTTTGCTTTAACGACTTTAATATTCACTTTTACAGCACAGGCACTTGAAAAAGTTACGGTATTTGCAGCTGCGTCATTAACGAATGCGATGCAAGATATCGCTTCAGAATATAAATCAGATCATAAAAATGTTGAAGTCGTTTTTTCATTTGCCTCATCTTCGGTTTTAGCCAAGCAAATTCAACAAGGTGCTCCTGCCGATATTTTTATGTCAGCCGACCAAAAATGGATGACCTACCTTATTGAAAATAAATTAATTAAAGATAAAGAAGATTTACTTAAAAATGCATTAGTTTTGATTGCACCGGCACAATCAAAATTAAATAAAGTTGACATTCACATGAATACCAATTGGAATGAGATCCTTCCTAAAGGAGAAAGGATAGCAATAGGTGATCCCGATCATGTTCCAGCAGGGCTTTATGCTAAAGAGTCATTAACTCATTTAGGTGTATTTGACAAACTTGCACCACAATTTGCCCCTGCGAGTAATGTTCGTGATGCATTGATGTTGGTTGAACGCAATGAAGCAGCACTGGGTATTGTTTATAGTACTGATGCAAAAGTAAGTGATAAAGTAAAAATTGTTGGTATCTTTCCTGCTGAAACTTTTACATCTATTGAATATCCCGTTACTTTATTAAAACCTGAAGCAAACGATTTTTACCAATATTTAAAATCACCACAAGCTAAAACGATTTTTGAAAAATACGGATTTGTAACTAAATAGTAACGAATTATTATGATATTGACCGTATTTGAATGGCAAACATTGCTACTTAGTCTAAAAATAGCTGGAGTAGCAATTCTATTTAGTTTGCCTATTGGTATTTTGACCGCTTGGATTTTAGCTAGATGTCAATTTTATGGGAAATCGCTTTTTGATAGCATTATACATTTGCCTTTAGTTTTACCGCCGGTAGTACTTGGTTATTTATTACTATTAACGATGGGACGCAACGGTATCATCGGCAGTTGGTTAAATCACTATTTAGATATTAGCTTTAGTTTTAACTGGCAAGGTGCTGCTTTAGCTTCTGCTGTGGTGGCATTTCCATTATTGGTTCGCTCAATTCGTTTAGCGATAGAATCAATTGATTCACGTTTAGAAAATGTCGCACGCACATTAGGTGCAAATCGTTTACGAGTATTTATGACAATCACACTACCTTTAGCTTTTCCTGGTATTTTAATGGGCACAGTGCTAGGTTTCGCACGTTGTCTTGGCGAATTTGGTGCTACTATTACATTTGTATCGAATATTCAAGGTGAAACGAGAACCCTTCCCCTAGCAATGTATACATTATTGCAAATGCCTAATGGAGAAAATGCCGCTTTAAGGCTATGCATTATTTCAATTGCGCTATCGTTGGTTGCGCTATTTTTATCAGAAATGTTAAACCGCTGGCATAAAAGGAAATTATTGGGACAATAAATGATGATAAATATAGATATTATTAAACAATTGACCACTTTTTCCTTTGAATTTAAGCAAACCATTCCCTGTCAAGGTGTGACAGCTATTTTAGGTGTTTCAGGTGCGGGCAAATCAACATTAATAAACTTAATAAATGGTTTGATTAAACCTGATAAGGGTAAAATTTTACTTAATGATGTGACGTTGGTTTCGACTCAACAAAATATTTTTGTTCCCCCTGAACAAAGGAATATTGGTACCGTTTTTCAAGATGCTTTACTTTTCCCTCACTTGAAAGTATTAAAGAATCTTACTTATGGCGCAAAGAAGATTAATCAACAAAAATTCGATGAAATTATTGAAGTACTCAACATTAACCACTTATTAAAACGCTACCCGACGATGTTGTCTGGTGGTGAAAAACAACGAGTAGCAATTGGTCGGGCGTTATTAACCAATCCCCAATTATTATTAATGGATGAGCCATTATCGGCATTAGATATGCCAAGAAAAAAAGAGTTATTAAGCTATATTGATATATTAGTTAACGAGTTAAAAGTGCCGATCATTTATGTCACTCATAACATTAATGAAGTTAAACGTATAGCGAACTATGTAGTTATTTTAGAACAGGGAAAATTACTGTCTCATGGGAAAACTCAAAACATTTTACAAAGTGATTATTTAAAAGAGTGGTTATAAAGCTGCAATGTATCACAATTACTGTCTTGTTTAATGTAAGATACGCCATCATGCCAAGCGCCTAACACCAATCGACTAGCAGGTTTACCATCAATTAAAAATTCATGTGTCGCTGGCTTATGTGTATGACCATGTACCATAATATTGGCATTATATTTACTCATCATCTTTTCAACAGCTTGTTGATTCACATCCATAATACTTTCTGATTTAATTTGATTGTGTAAACTGCTCTTTTGTCGCAATTTGCCTGCAATCTTTAAACGAATAAACAGCGGAAGTTTCAAGAAAAGTTTTTGTAACCATTTTTTATGCATGATCTTACGAAATTTTTGATACTGTGGATCATCCGTGCATAATAAGTCACCATGTAAAAAGAGGATATTACTATATGCATTAGGTAAACAGTTAATATCCGCTAAAATCGTCATATTACATGATTTAGCATATCTTTCGCCTAATAGGAAATCACGATTACCATGAATAAAATAGGTTTTAATTTGCCGTTTTGTTAGTGATCGCAATGCAAGTGAAATTTGTTGATGTAACTTTGAATCAACATCATCACCTATCCAGTAGTCAAATAAATCACCAAGAATATAGAGTTCACAGCAATCAGGTAGGCTCTCTAAGAAAGATAAAAAGCCTGCGGTTATATCAAAATAACCCGAAGCAGGCTCATTATCCGTTAGATGAATATCTGCAATAAAATAACGAATTGGATTATTCAACCGTTACACTCTTAATGATTACATCTTCAACAGGCACATCAGAATGCATACCACTGCGCCCTGTTTTTACTCCTTTAATTTTATCAACCACGTCCATACCATCAACCACTTGCGCAAAAACACAATAGCCATAACCATTAATGTCTGATGAACGATAATTTAAATAATCATTATCAACGACATTAATAAAAAATTGCGCAGTAGCAGAATGAGGATCGGATGTGCGAGCCATAGCTAAAGTGCCACGATTATTTTTCAAGCCATTATCCGCTTCGTTTTTGATCGGAGACTTGGTTTTTTTCTGCTTCATACCAGGTTCAAAACCACCGCCTTGAATCATAAAATTATTAATGACTCGGTGGAAGATAGTATTGTTGTAGAAACCTTCTTGGCAATATTCAACAAAATTTTTAACTGTTTCTGGCGCTTTATCGTCAAAAGTATCAATTTTTATATCACCTAAAGAAGTGTGAAATATAATCATAAAATGTTCCTTATTATTTTCATTTTTTAACTTACATTTACAAATCAAAAACTAAAAGAATGATTCTCTATTTATTTGCCAAATTTTTCACATGCTTCAAGCGTGTTACTCATTAACATTGCAACAGTCATTGGACCAACACCACCAGGAACTGGAGTTATCCAACCCGCACGTTCAACGGCGGTTTCAAATTCAACATCCCCAGCGAGTTTACCGTCGGGTAATCGATTGATACCGACATCAATCACAATTGCTCCTGGTTTGATCCATTCACCTTTAACATAATTGGCAATACCAACACCTGCAACAACAATATCTGCATTGCTGACATGTTTAGCTAAATCCACGGTACGACTATGAGTAATCGTAGTTGTGCAACCTAGTAATAAAAGCTCAAGTGCCATAGGGCGACCAACAATACTTGAAGCTCCCACAACGGTGGCATTTAATCCAGCTAAATTAATACCCGTTGATTCTAACATTTTAACCACACCATAAGGGGTACATGGACGTAAAAGCGGATCTCGTTGTAGTAAATGACCAATATTATAGGGATGAAAACCATCAACATCTTTACTAGGATGTATACGTTCAAGGACTTTAGTTTTATCAATATTATCTGGTAAAGGAAGCTGAACTAAAATACCATGGACATCATCACGTTGATTAAGTTTATCAATAAGAGTTAATAACTCTTCTGTTGTGGAAGTGGGAAAATCATAAGAAAAAGAAGCAAATCCGACATCATCACAGGCCTTTTGCTTATTTCTAACATAAATTTTTGAAGCTGGGTCTGATCCCACCTGCACTACAGCAAGCCCTGGAACAGATAACCCTTTTTCAATTCGTTGTTTTACCTTATTAGCAATATCATCTCTGATTTGCTTCGCTAAAAATTTTCCATCAATAATATTGGCTGTCATAAACTTGTGTATCTTCAACTGGATTGATAATAGTGGGATATTTTCGCAAAAGTTTTTATTAATGTCTATTCACTTATAAGTTGATTGGTTAAGTTGAGTTAATATTTGTTGATATTGACCATCAATATCAGTGATAACGGAACAAATATGAGCATCAAAAGCTTTTAGTTTAGGCTTCTGAGCTTTCCATTCATTTTTCGAGATCTGTTTTATTGCGCCATAATTTTTAAAAAAATCAAAATTTATAATGCTACCCCCTACTACATTATAAAAAATATGCGTACCTATATCCTCACCATCTTTTTTTAAATTATTAAAATTTTGGTAATAAAATTGAGTATTACCACTTTCTGATGTTATAGATTTATGGAGTAATTTCACTAATCTTTTATATAATTTATTTAATTCACGATGCAGTTCATTATCGTTACCTAATTTATTTTTTATCGCATTTTCAAATGTTATTTTAACTTCTGATAAAAGGCTTAATGCTTCTTGTTCTAATTTTGGTAATTGCTGTCGCAAATCTGTCTGGAATTTTTGGGTTTGTTTTTCGAGTGGAGGTTGCAGTAAAACGGTTTTTTCATTAAATACAACTTTTCCGTTAGATTTGATCATTAAATCATTTTTTTTATTGAAAATATGAACACTTTCTTTGTTTATTACGATGTTATAGCTTGGTTTAACTGGACACTCTTTTTGAGCGGCAAATAATGTGGCAGGAAAAATGATTACCATCAATAATAATTTCTTTAACATATATATATCCAGTTTTTTTATTAGAATAAATTATAGCGGTTGATTCTCAATTAATATAATAAAAAATCTTTATTATGTCATTCCAGTTTATCTGGAATTTATTAGAGCGTTTTTTAAGTATAAGTAACAATAAACTTATTAATAAAAGATATTATTCATCTATTCTTATCAAGGTTGCTTAAATTACTTATCTAAAGCATTTTTTATTTAACCATTTTTAAAGATATTTTTTAGATCGTCATAGCGTGTGCGTTGCAATCTCTCTTACCAGACCAACCCAATACAGTTGATGAATGAAGTTGCCAAGCATATATATCTAATTTATACTGAAACGTATAGTTAACCTGAAACTTTTTTACAACAATTAAAAATTTTTTGAAGATTCAACTCCACTCATTAGTTTTATTTTAGTTGTTCCGTTTCAATAATTATTTTTAACTAATAGGTTATGTACTATTTCATTTTTATAAAAGTCTAATAACAGGATATGAAAAATTTCAGGTTCCTGAATGTTATAATAAATTAACCCAATAAATACTACGAATAAAAGAAACATATTAAAGTTATCTCTTTTACAGACGATCTTTATAATGAACTCATAGTATCAATAGATATAATCTATTAAAACAACTATATTTAACTGCTTTTTTTTCTCAAAAAGTAAAGTATAGTATTTATATATTCAAAAAATAATTTATCAGAGGTGAAAAATGTATACTGTAATTTTTGGTCGTCAAGGTTGTCCATATTGTGTTCGAGCTAAAGAGTTAGCTGAAAAACTGTCTAAAGAACGTGATGATTTTTCTTATCGTTATATCGATATTAATGCTGAAGGCATTACTAAAGAAGATCTTTCTAAAAGTGTTGGCAAACCAGTAGAAACAGTTCCTCAAATTTTTATTGATGAAAAGCCAATTGGTGGTTGCACTGATTTTGAAGCTTATGCTAAAGAGCATTTGGGACTATTTAGCGAGTAAGCGAACATAGTTTTTTGATATTCATTTAGCCACCATTAGGTGGCTTTTTGTTTTTAACGGCCAGGCAGTTTTTGCCATGTAACTTCATTACGCAAATAGGTTGGCTCAGCATTTTCAACACTAACCCATTCATCTTTTTGCCACTTCTTATCGGCTATGACAATTAAATCCTGAGCATGTGGTAATAAAATATCGCTTGTGTGAATATTTTCCAGCATATCTGGATAAGTTTGCCATCCAGTACCAGCACTATAACTATCATTATAAATATGTTGAACTTTATCTATTACTTTTTCTGGCGCAATGACACACTCTGGAATAATTGCTTGCCAATGGTCATCAATGTATTGATATTGACCTAGATAGACTTCATTCATTCTGGCATCTATCGCAGGAATAACATTTGTTATCTGTCTGGTACGATACACCCCCTGAGCTAATGTCATTAAGGTTGAAACCCCTATCATTGGTTTATCAATACCGAGTGCTAATCCTTGCGCTACACCTATACCAATTCTAACACCAGTAAAACTACCAGGACCTGCCCCAAAGGCTACAGCATCTACCTGAGAAAGTGAACAATCCGATTGTTTTAAAAGATTGTCAATCATAGGTAAGATCTGCTTAGTGTGATCACGGGCAGAAATTTTAAAATCGAATGTGATTTCATTACAATAGAGTAATGCAACAGAGCAAGCTTCTGTAGCGGTATCAATGGCTAAAATAGTACTCATTTTTTTCCCAAAATAATTTATTTTTGTAATTAACTTTTAGCTAATAAAAAATTTATCACCTTATTTATATCACGTGTTCTTGGCGAAGGTGGCAAGCTATTAATAAATGTTGCACCATAAGCTCGCATCACTAATCGATTATCACAAATGATAATTGCACCTCGATCGTTATGGTGGCGTATTAATCGCCCAACACCTTGTTTTAATGTAATTACAGCTTCAGGTAATTGAACTTCATTAAATGCATCGCCCCCTTGCATTTGACAATCTTCCATACGGGCTTTAATTAGAGGATCATCTGGCGAAGTAAAAGGTAATTTATCTATGATAACACATGAGAGGGTGTCTCCCCTAACATCAATACCCTCCCAAAAGCTACTGGTTGCAATCAGTAGTGCATTACCTTTATGGATAAATTGCTCCAACAATTTAACTTTACTGATTTCGCCCTGAACCAATACCGGCAAAGTGGTTAATTCTCGAAATTGTTTGGCTAGTGCATTCATCATTGCATAGGAAGTGCATAAAAAGAAACAACGCCCTTGATTAGCTTCAATAACAGGCAAAAGAATATCGATTAATTTCTGTGCATTCCCTTGTTCATTTGGTGAAGGAATATAGCGTGGAACACACATAATAGTTTGATTTGCATAATCAAATGGACTTTCTAGAATGAGCGACTCTGCATTATCTAAGCCTAAACGTTTGGTAAAATAGTCCAATCGATTATCAACCGATAGTGTTGCAGAAGTAAAAATCCAACTTCCATCACGTTCAGCAATTAATTGAGTGAATTTGTCTGCCACCGATAATGGAGTCAAAGCAAAAATAAAATAGTTATTAGTGCATTCATACCAATAACTAAAGCCTGTTATATTTGTCTGCTGTAATCGACTCAAAAGAGCATGATATTGCTTTATTCTTTCAAAACAATTATCTAAAGTTGACGACCGTCCCACAGCTAGTAATAAAACTTCATGACAAAAATTTAAAGCATCAACCAAATAAGATAACTCATTTTTTACTGCTTCTTGATTGAATAAATAGCGTAAGTTTCCTTTTGGCGAATGTTGGTTGATGACTAATCGTAGATCTTGTGTGCATTTTTGAAGTTTATCCGCACACTGCTGTAACTGTGCCATATCTTTCACTTCAGTGCGATATGTAAGATTTATTTCCTTAGCCAGATCGAACAGTTGCCGGCTAGTTAACTGTTGCCCAAAGTAGTGACAAGCTAGATCGGGTAGCTGATGTGCTTCATCAAAAATCATAACATCCGCTTTAGGGATAAGTTCCCCAAACCCCGTATCTTTTACTACTACATCAGCTAAAAATAGATGATGATTCACCACGACAACATCTGCGTTTAATGCTCGCTTACGCGCTTTGACAACATAGCAATCATTATAATGTTCGCAGTCACTCCCTAAACAATTATCGTTAGTACTGGTTAAAATTGACCAAACAGGATTGTCTTCAGTTACAGTTGTACATTTACTAATATCACCATCTTTAGTTTTAATTGACCAATTTTTAACTCGAACAAGATCGATGCGTAAATCTTTATCAAGATCGCCTGCGCCTGCATATTGATGATACAACCGCTCTAGACAAAGATAATTAGCTCGCCCCTTAAGGAGTGATATTTTACCTGTGTAATTAAGGGCTTTTTTTATTATAGGTAGATCTTTACTAAAGAGTTGCTCTTGTAAATTTTTCGACCCCGTTGAAAGAATTACTTTTTTATCACTACGCAAGGCTGGCACTAAATAAGCAAATGTTTTGCCTGTTCCGGTTCCCGCTTCCACCACCAGAGAATGTTGCGCATTGATTGCTTCAGTGACTTTATTTGCCATACGTCTTTGTGGCTCTCTTGCAATAAAACCATCTATAGCCGTCGCAAGCAAACCATTTTCTGCAAAATCATCAATCACTTAAAATGCACCAAATTAATAGATAAGCCCAATTTGTATTTAACACTGGAAAATTTATTTAAGAAATAAGTTAATGTTTGAAAAAATAAAATAATTATATATTTGAGATGAAATTATTGTCATGTGATTGAACAATTAACTATCATAATAACTATCTATACTATAACAATAACGAAAGCAAAAATATATACTAGAATATTCATGGTAAAGAAAAAGCTTAGTTAGAAATAGATTAATTTTTCAAATCAATAAACCAAATAAGCTCAAAAAATTAGGATTATTCAACCACTATAATTTTTTTAATTTAGTTTTTAAATAAATCATATAGTGCTTTATTCCTGATAAATATTTTTTCTGCTTAAACATTAGCTTTGAATAAGCTCGAATTGAAGAGGTTTTGTTATCATTATACAAAGGTAATAACATACCTTTCCAAGGTGAATTAGCAAAATAATGATCAAAAAAATCAGTTCGATAAGGTTGATGCCAAGGTTTATTTTTAGTTATATAGTGTATTATTTTAGTCGTTTTATCAACTTTTGCATCCTCATTACCATTTACAGTCAAAGCCGTTAGATTATTAAAATCAGAAGGCAGTAGTAATGTATTTTCTTTCATAACAATGTTTAAAACATCTTGATCAGCAAATGTATATACATTTCCATCATTAATAAGTTCAAAAGTTTTTTCTGTTAATTTATTTTCATTCCACAATGATGTATTAAAATAAATTACGCCAGCATTAAAATATTCACCATTAGGAATACCATACTTTTTACCTTGGCCATTTTGCATATACTCCGCATCAGGTACTACCGCTGCTATTTTATTATTTAAATCAATATTGAAAAGCTCATCCAAGCTACCAACACATAAGGTATCACAATCTAAATATAAAACTCTGCTTGTTATTTTTTGTAAAACTTCAGGAACAATAAATCTCAAACATGTTGCAATTGATATTCCTAAAACTAATGTGTCAGAATTTACTGAAAAATTATTATCTATTTCGTAACAAGTTATGGAGCAATCAAGTTGTTTGGCTATTGTTTCAAAATTAGATAAATTTTTTTTCGAAAGATTATTAGTAAATAAATGAAAATTAATCTCAATATTTGGGTTATTTTCAATAACTGACGTTAAAGATAAACCAGCTGGCATTGCATAATTATCATCGAAACAATAAGCAATATGATAGCCTTCATTTATCTGTGCTTTTTTATTCAAAACTAATGTATTTTTTATAAATTTATCACTATAGTTCATATCATTTTCCATACAACTAAAACCATTTTTCTATTTATTAGAATAAATTATTTTTTAAATGCTTTATGTTTTAAATATAAAATGTAATATTTAAAAGCTTTAAAATATTGATGTTTACTCGCTAACAATTTTGCATAACGTCTTGTGGTTGAAGGTGCATTTTCATTAGCCAATGATAATTTTTGATTAGCCCATGGCGAAGTAGCTATATAATGTTGATAAAGTGGTGTAATATAGAGTTGATACCAAGGTTTATTACCTGTTACATAATGGATGATAGCTGTATTGGCTTCAATGAGATTATCTTCATTACCGCCAACGGTAAGCGAAGTAATAGTGTTAAAACGTTTTGGTAAAAATACCGTTTTACCTTGCATTAAAATATTCAATACATCTTGATCAGCAAATTTATAGACTTTACCGCTGTTAATCATGTTAAATGCTTTTTCAGTTAGGTTATGTTCAACCCACATATCCGTATTGATATAAATCATACCTGCATTAAAATATTCTCCATAAGGAATATCGCAAGCCGCACATTGCTTTTCTTGTGTTTTACCGATATCAGGTACAACGGCTGAAAACTTATTTGTTAAATCAGTGGAAACAAGTTCATCAAGATTATTGGTACATAGTACATCACAATCAAGATATAAAACACGAGAAGTCACTTTATTTAAGATTTGCGGAACAACGAATCTTAGACACGTTGAAGCAGAAACATGTAAAACTAAAGTATCAGGATTTATCGAAAATTCATTACTAATTTCATAACAAATTATTGAAGTATTTTCTTTATTTAACTGATTGAATCGCTCGATTTTTTCATTTGATACATTATTGGCAAACAAATGGAAAACTAGATTTTTATCTGGATTATTTACTATCACAGATGACATTGCAATACCGGCAGGCATTGCATAATTATCATCAAAACAGAATGCTATGTGTAAAGTTTCTAAAGATGCTAGAGCATTATTAAATAATGTTGTAGTTTTACTGATAAAAAGATTTTCTGCTAACATGTTCTAGTAATACCGAGAATTTAAAGTTTGATTTATTGTAGCATAACCAATTATGATAAAAAAATTAACTATCAATTTCATATTTATATAACTATTTTGTAATGAATAAATAGCTATGATATATTAAAAAAATTGTATTAGTGAGTATTTGAAATGAATAATAGTATTATTAATATTGTATATTGTACTGATTCAAATTATTTTGAACATGTAGGTGTATCTATAACTTCAATTATACTTAATAATAAACACCATAATATTCATTTTCATGTTTTTCTATATGATGTATCAGAAAAAGAGAAAAACAAATTACAGGAAATCAGCAGTTCAATTACTCTTTATTCAATTCCTATTGATGAGTTGAATAAATACTCGGACATCCAGAACAACAAAATAAAACATATCAATCGTTCGATGTATATTCGCTTATCTGTACCACGATTATTGCCTGATTATGTTGATAAATTCATTTATTTAGATGCGGATATTTTATGCTTTGGCGATATTTCTTCAATTTTGAATATTAATATAGGCTCCGTAGTGTGTGCTGTTACATCCGATTCTTTAGATGCAGATAATATGTTACAAAATAAAAAACGTTTAAATTTAGCATCTGAAAAATATTTTAATTCTGGTTTTTTATACATAAATACCGAGAATTGGAAAAAGTTTGATACTGAAAATAAAGCTAATCAAATATTATTATCGCCTCAAAATTATAATTTATCATATCCTGATCAAGATGCTCTGAACATTGTCTTACAAAATCAAGTTACTTATATTGATGTAAAATGGAATTATTTATTTACTTGGATGAATGACCAAGAAAAAGAATCTTTTTTCCATAATAAACAATCATTACCTTATTTTGTGCATTTTACGGGTGCAAGAAAAATTTGGTACCAAGAGCATACCGGTATTGCCCAAAATCTTTATTGCTTTTATAAGCACTTTACACCTTGGAGTAACAGCAGTTTAAAAAGTTATAAATCGAAAATGCGAGTAAATGATTATCGGATTTATTCTAAATCTTACTTAAAAAATAAAAAATTTATAGAAAGTGCTAAATATTATTTCCATTATTTAAAACTAAAACTATTTAAGAAGTAATTAGTTTATTTTTCTTAGTAAGTAGAAATAATAGAATTGCATAGCCGAAATAAATTTTTTTTGTTTAAAGCAGTACTTTGCATAATTCCGTAACCAAGATTTTTTTAAGGCTAATGGGCGTTCTACATTTTTCCAAGGTGATAGCTGATAATATTTTTTAAATAATTGGGAATTAAACGTTTGATACCATGGCTTATATCCTGTCACATAATGTAACAAAACAGTATATGGCGCAATTTCTTTCTCTTCATTGCAAGGGATAGTGATATGAATTTTAGTATTATATTTAATAGGTAAAAGGATAGTTTTATTTTCTAATAAAATATTTAGAACATCCTGATCTCCAAAGCGATAAACATTACCATCATTTATCGTTTTCATACATTGTTCTGTCATATTATTAACAAACCATTGTGTTGTATTAATGAGCAAAACACCAGAATTAAAATAATTTTCAGAATTGATGTTATATAAATCCTTAATAATATTTTTCATTACACTATCATCAGGTATAACACCTGCGACGTAATCATTTAATTCAATATTATATAAAGCATTAATTGGTTTTAAACATAAAATATCACTATCGATATATAGAAATTTTTCTGTTTCATCTTTTAATATATCAGCAATAATAAATCTAGCACACGACATTGCTGATAAATAACCTTGTACTAAGGTCTCTGAATTAATCTGAAAATTATTATTTAAATAATATATTTTTATAGTGATGGTTGAATTTACTAATTGTTTAAACTTTTCTAGGTTGACGGAAGATATTTTGTCAACAAATAAATGAAAACATATATGAGCATTGGGGTTATTATAAATAACAGAGGAAATCGTGACACCTGCTGGCAGCGCATAGCCATCATCAAATGCTAATGCTATGTGCATCATATCTGAATTTTGTTTATCTGATTGTGTGAAAATTTCTAATTCACTAATATATTTATTTGTAATACCCATTCCATTCATTTATTTTTTATAGTTTCTTTTCTTCATTTTAAATAAAATATATCCATGTGTAAATTTATTAAATTTCTGAGCTATATTTTAATAAAAATTGAATATATAATTAGTTAAATTTTTAAAATTTAATTACTTTACATGGTTAATACTCATAACTTTATCGATCAAATAAAACCTCTTTTTAATGAATACAATCCTCAATTTCAGACACTTGATATTGCTTTAGGTTTTGATAATAATTATGCAATGCCAGCTGGTGTCGCGATGTTATCAGTTATCGAAAACACGCCAAATTATAATTTAAATTTCCATTTATTTATTGATAAGGTTTCTGAAGAAAATATTCAAAAATTTAAAGAGTTAAGAAGAAACAATATTTCAATTACACTTTATTATTTGAATAATAACTTTAAAATAAATCCCAAAACTTTAGTTTTACATATTACTACTATATCTACTTGTATTCGTTTTATTATGCCTGAAATACTTGAATCAAAAACTAATAGATTAATTTATCTTGATAGTGATGTAATATGTTTGCAATCATTAGCAAAATTATCTCAATACAATATTGAAAATTATATTGCAGGTGTAATAACTGACACCAAAGATATGCAACAAACAATTAGTAAAATGTACCAAATCGATTCAACTAAATATTTTAATGCAGGTGTTCTTTTAATAAATACTAAAAAATGGTGTGAAGAAAATATTACAAAGAAAGCATTAGAACTCATTAATGATGGAAATGTATATAAATTTGCAGATCAAGACGTTTTAAACATTTTATTAGAAAACAGAACTCTTTTGTTGCCCGTAAAATTTAATACTAAAATAAAAATTTCAATTGATGCTCATCAAGAAAAAGATATTAGACCATATACAGTAATTTTACATTACATATCACAAAATAAACCTTGGTTTAAAGTTTATCAATCAAAAATATTTGACCATTATTTTCAGCTATCTCCATGGAAAAATGAAACGTTACCTTTGAGTGGAAACAGTTCATCAATTAGAAACTATGCTAAATATCTGATGAAACAAGGCGCTCAATGTAAATCTATTTATTATTATGGTGTTTACTTAAAGTATAAGCTATTTCAGAAAAAATAATTATCAGAAGAATATTATATGATGAATAAAGACGCACACGTTTCTGTTATTATTCCTTGTTATAATGTAAGGGATTATATCGCTACTTGCCTGGATTCTTTGATTAAACAACAGTGTTTACCCAAAGAAATAATTTGTATTGATGATGGTTCTACCGATGATACATTATTAATCCTTCAGAAATACTCATCAAAATATAATTATATAAAAATTATTCAACAGGATAACCAAGGTGTAAGCTCAGCTAGAAATAGAGGAATTGAAATAGCAACCGCTGATTTTATTTTATTTATTGATTCTGATGATATTATCAATACAAATTTACTCTATCAATTTGAATCATCATTGACTTCCAATCCTAACTTAGAGTTTTTTTATTTTAATTATACATCCTTTGAAGTTAGTAAGGCCCCACAAAAAACAAGCAAATTGATACCATTAGTGCAAAAAAAATTTGAATCCGGTACAGATCTATTAACTTATTTGCTTGAAAGAAAAAATTATTCAGGTGTTGTATGGAGATATATATTTAAACGAGATTTATTTACAAAAAACTTTATTGGCAAAAATCATGAAGATCATCTTGTTTCACTCTCTATTATATCTAGAGCTAAACTTTCTTATTATTTCAATAATAAGGAAGCTTATTTTCATCGAGTACACTCATCGTCATTATCGAATATAAATATAGATTCTATTTATGTACATACTTTAAAGAATGTATTAAAAGAATGTATACAACAAATTAATACATTACAATTATCAGAGTCTGCTAAACTTAATTATGTTTTATTAATGAATGTAACGTATTTAGAAACAGTATTAAAATCCAATCTACCAAAATCAAAAAAAGATAAAGATAGTTTAATTCAAGAATTAGGTCTGCTGAAATTATTAATCCGAATTTATACCAACAACAAACCAAATGTTATAAGAAATATTTTTTATATTTTAAAATTTATCAAACTTCATAATTGCTCATTATTAACAAAAAAAGTTTTACTAAGATGTGCTATAACCAAGCAATATCCTAACTTAAACATTAAAAGTAATTATGAGCAATATTCCTCATTGAATAAATTTTAGCAATCATTAAAAAATTAATATTAATAATATGTTATTTAATCATTAAAATTACTTCTATACAATTTGGTGTAAACCCCATTCATATTTAATAATTCCGAATGATTGCCCTTTTCAATAATTTTTCCTTCACTCATAACTAAAATCTCATCTGCATTTTCAATAGTCGATAATCGATGGGCAATGATTAAAGATGTTTTTCCCTTTTGCAATTCATCTAAAGCTTTTTGTATAGCTCGTTCGGATTCAGTATCTAAAGCAGAAGTAGCCTCATCTAATATAAGAATTGAATTATCTCTTAATAAAGCCCTTGCTATTGCAATACGTTGACGCTGACCACCAGATAGCAAAACACCATTTTCACCAACTAAAGTGTCAAAACCTTTATCAAACTCCTTTATGAAAGCATAAGCATTGGCTTTTTTTGCTGCTTCCTCAATTTGATGTTGTGAAAACTCTCCAATTTTACCGTACGCAATATTATTAGCGATTGTGTCATTAAACAGATGAACACGTTGAGAAACTAATCCTATTTGGTTTCTTAAACAATATAAGGTAAAATCCTGTATATTAATTCCATCGATTAGAATTTTTCCTTGAGAAATATCATAAAAACGAGTTAGTAAACTAGCTATAGTAGTCTTACCTGAGCCAGAGCGACCAACTAAAGCAACTGTTTTACCAGCAGGAACAGAGAAACTAATATCCTGTAAGGCTAAATCATTTTTTGTTTCATAACCAAATGATACATTTTCAAAAACAATATCACCTTTTACTTTATCAACTTCAATAGAACCTTTATCATTCTCAACTGGTTGCTCTAATATAGCAAATAATGTTTGGCATGCAGCCATACCTTTTTGAAATCCGGCATTAACACTTGTTAAACTTTTTATAGGTTGCATCAAAGCAACTAATGATGAAAAAACAACAGTAAACTCACCAGGAGTAATATTCAATTCAGGATTACTTGCTGTTAATAATACAAATGCTATCGCAAAAGAAATAACCACCTGAACTATTGGTGTGGATAATGCTGATATTGAAACTAATCGCATACCATCGCGACGAAATTTATTGCTAACTTTTTCAAAATTCTTTGACTCTTCCTCTTGAGCACCAAATACTATGATTTCACGATGTCCTTTTAACATTTGCTCAATTGACATGGTAAGGTTACCCATTGAGTTTTGCATGTTTTTAGCTAAGCGCCTAAATCTAACAGAAATAAAGGTAATTAAGGCGATAACTATTGGAGTAATAATAATTAAGGACAAGGATAACTGCCAACTATTGTAAAACATCGTATAAAATAGGCCACAAATAAATGCGGATTCACGAATTATTGTAATTAAGGCATCTGATGAAGATGACGCAACTTGATCAGTATCATAAGTTATCCGAGAGAGTAATCTACCTGTTGAATTCTGATCATAATAACTTACTGGAGAATCAACAAAATGACTAAATAATTTTTGTCTAATTTTCATCACAATTTTTCCTGAAATTAAGGAAAGAAGAACTGAATAACCGTAATTGGCAAATCCTCGCAATAAAACTAGACCAAAAATATAGAAAGGGGCCATTAATAAAAACTCTTGGTCATTCATAGAAAAACCACGGTCAAGTAATGGGCGTAATAATGCAATTAAAGATGTATCTGCAAATGCGCTAGCAACCAGTAAAATAACAGAAATAAATAAAATAAATTTATGTTCTGCAATAAATGGCCACAATTTAAGAAAAGTTCGCCATGTTGATGAATCTTTATCGATATCATTTGTGAAATTGGACTTATTTTGTTTAGTCATATATTTTAGTTTCTATTTTAATCTTGTGATGAATTAAATTGCATTTTATGCATTTGTGCATAAATTCCATTTAAATTGATTAGTGATTGATGATTACCATCTTCTAAAACCTTACCATCATCTATAACTAAAATCCGATCGGCTTTCTCTATAGTAGATAAACGATGAGCAATTATAATTGACGTTCTATTTTTTTGTAAAATCTCAATGGCATTTTGAACAAGTTTTTCAGATTCATTATCTAATGCAGAAGTCGCTTCGTCAAAAATTAAAATTGGATTATTACGTAATAAAACACGAGCTATTGCGATACGTTGTCTCTGCCCTCCAGATAATAAAATACCATTATCTCCAATTTCAGTATCGATACCCTGCTCCAATTTATCAATAAATTCTAAAGCATTAGCAAACTTGGCTGCATTAATTATATCTTCTTTGCTATGAAGTTCTTTCTCTCCATAAGCTATATTCTCAGCAATTGTGCCATTAAATAAATGAACATTTTGAGAAACATAGCCTATCTGTTTCCTTAAGGAACTTAATGTATATTGTTGAATATTTATTGAATCTAATAATATTTCACCTTGAGTTACATCATAGAAACGAGGAAGTAAACTTGCAATTGTTGATTTTCCCGCACCTGAACGACCGACCAAAGCGATAGTTTGACCTGCTGTTATTTTTAAAGAAATATCATTAAGAGCTGGCGTACTTCTTGTTGGATAGGTATAAGTCACATTTTTAAATTCAATATCGCCTTTGACTTTATCCGCTACAATTGTACCATGATCCTTTTCCAAAGGTGAGTTCATAATACCGAATAAAGATTCACATGCAATTGCACCTTTTTGTAATTCGACATGTAAACTAGTTAATTCGCGCAAAGGACGCATTACTGCAACCATTGCAGAAAAAACTACAGTAAAAGATCCTGGTGTAATATCTAAATTTTGGCTTGCGACTAAATAAAGAATAAAACCTAGACCAAGAGTCGCAATTAATTGAATAATTGGTGTTGATAATCTAGAAACTATCTCTATTTTTAACATTCCTCGTCGGAAAGCATCGGTGACATTATCAAAATTGCGTTTTTCATACTTTTTAGCATTAAATATTAGAACTTCTTTATGCCCTTTTAGCATTTCATCACTTGCAATAGTTATTTGCCCCATACCTTGTTGCATTAATGCAATGGTTTGTCTAAATTTTTTAGCTATGAATTGAGCTATAAAAATAATGAGTGGAACTAAAACAATAAGAACTGAAGCTAATTTCCAGCTTCCGTATAACATAACTATACATAACCCAACAGCATATGTTATTTCTCGAATGATAATAATTAATGCATCAGAAGACGCTTTTGATAACATTTGGGTATTATAAGTTAAAATGGAAACGAGATCTCCGACAGATTGCTTATCATGATAACTTGTAGGACATCGAATTAAATGATTAAAAATCATTTGTCTAAATTTAGTCACTACTTTTCCTGATAACCAAGAAAGACAATATGTTGATAAATAATTAGATAGACCCCTTAATAAAATTAACCCAATAATTGCAATTGCAATTGCAATTAAAAGCGAATAATTTTTGTCCATTAAACCATGATCAAGCAATGGTTTTGTTAAAGATATTAATGTTGCATCTGTGGCAGCATTCAGCAAAAGACCTATTATGGCAAAAATCAAGGCTTTTTTAAAAGGTCTTATAAACGGCCATAGTTTCTTTAACGTTGAAATCGAGTTTAATTTTTCAGACATAATTTAAAGTATTCTAATGGTAAAATTAAGATCTATTATACAATAAATAAAGAGTTGCTCGTTAATTTTATTGGGCATTTATTAGGATAAGTAAATACTGATATCCAAAGCATTCTTATTTTGGTTTTCTTATTTTTATTTTAATACCAAGAAAACATATAATATAATATTTATCAGCATCCCAAATTCCAAAAAAACGTTGTTTTTTGTTCAAAAAATATAAATTAACTTTACTGATATTATGATATTTTTCATTAAAAAGTGAGGTTATAAAGCTATCATCTGAAAAATAAGATTTTAGATTAAATTTAAGAACAATTTCTGTCGATTTATTTATAGCGAATATTCGTTCATTTCTAGGTAAATACTTCAATGATTTAAACATTTTTTCCTGAAATAAGTCAATTAATACAGGCTTAAATTTTTCCAACAAATCCCATTTAAAAACAAAATCAAGTAAATACTCAAAGCATAATAATGGATCTAATTCATGTGAAGTTCTGTGATAAATTTTACCTTTCTTTTTATACTGACTCATTATAGAATTCGATCTTATTAAATAATGATAAAACTTATCATTCATAAAAAATGCAGAATCACTTACTAAAGCATAAGACCAAAAAAAAGGATTATCTTCATACCAAAGCCCATCTGGAAATCTGATTTTATATTTTTTTATAATGGAAAGTTTATATATTTTATTCCAAGTACAAACATCCATTTTTGTCATAATATCATTAGATAAACTTACCAAACCATGATATTTATGTTCAAAATATTGTTCATCTTGAATACGATCAACATTTACCTCATAAACAAGATCTGTTGAAAAATAAACAAGATCTATTTTAGGGCTGTCAAAATGTGATAATGATCTTTCATAAGTATTTAATTCTATGAAATCATCTGAATCAACAAATGCAATATATTGACCTTTGGCATGTTCAATTCCTATGTTTCGAGCTGAAGATAAACCACCATTTATTTTACTGATAATTCTGATTCGTTTATCAATTTTTTGATACATTTCTAATATACTTTGAGAATCATCTGTTGAACCATCATTTATACAAATAATTTCAATATTCTTAATCGTTTGATTAATCAAACTATCTAAACACTTTGTTAGATATTTTTCTGTATTATATACTGGAACTATTATTGATAAAATTGGTGAAATATTCATGTGAATTGTTATTGAAATTTTTTATGTGAAATATTTTTTACTTTATGAATCATGAGTATAAATTATATCAATATTGAAAACGAATAGTAAATTATTTAAAGTGAATTGATAAATACTTATAAAACAAATTTATTATACTATTTATCTTAAAGTAATAATCATGATAATAACAATGTATTATGTGTAATTAACAACTAAAAAGTAGTATACTTGCATTTAATAGTTCTACTTTTTAGTTGTTAATATTTTAAAAAGATAAAAAAATACCGATAAATATAATATTTTAAGACACCTATTTGCAGAGGCTTTTAATTTTAAGTAAATAATCTAGAGCTTCTTCAATTTCACAGATAGTCTTATTTTCTGGGTTAACATAAAAACAATAGTCAATATAAGAAATATAAAATAATTCTTCTAAAGATAATTGTCTTTTTCTACGAGAAAATGGTATTTTATCAATTGTTAGTCCCCATCCAGCATAAAAAGGTATACCGTAAACATAAACAGGTTTACCACACATCAATGCTTCTAATCCTATTATATCATTATGTACATATATTTCATCCATCTGGTTGATTAAATCAAATGGGTTAATATTATCTTCTACATATTTAATAGATAAATTACCATCTAAGTTTGCCAAAATACTTTTATAACGTCTAAGTTGTTTTTCACAACACTTATAGGAAAATTTAATGACTATGTTCCCGTTTGGATTATTGCAAACAGCTTCAATTAACATATCTTCAAAATTATAATTTATTTCATAGTGTTTTTTATAAATTTCCCAATCTGATTGGACAACAAGAACATTTTTCTTATTATCTTCTCTATAATTATTGAAATTACTATTATAATTATTATATTTTGATAGTTTCTTGTTAACGATTTCACTAATAACATTTTTGGATCTTAATAACTGCTTTTTATCTAGTTGAACTGTATTCAATAAGTTTTCAAGATCTGTTGCTACATTACCATCATTAAAATAACCTTGAGAATCAACCACAAATGAAATACATGAGCAAAATATTGGCATTGCTGTTCCATAAGGTGGTATTACATTACTTATAAACCCTGTAAAAATATAATAAAATAGTTTGTTTTGTTCCTCTGCTAGTTTCATTATTTCAGAAACGTTCTGATGCTCAAATGAAAATACCGAATTAGAATCATCTAAGTTATTTGTTAACTTTGCTAAAATTGATAAATTTTCAAAATAATATCTAAAATCATTTAGGTTAATTTGGTTATAAAATATTAAATTATTTTTGTTAGGTAGAAATCTTTCTTTTTTCTGTTTTGAAACATTTGAAACAATAATCTGTCGTAATTGGGATAACTCATCATACAAATAATTAAATTTGTTATTTGTATCTATAGCAAGTTCCTCTAATTTATTTTTAGTTATTCTTTTTTTTACTTTTATTCCTAATAAGCAAAAAATAGTACGATATGGTGAACGATATAAGCCAAATACTCTCTGCTTTCTCGTTATAAACTCAAGGTTCTCAATTTTATAATATTTTTGTTTAGATAATGCTCTAAAAAAACGATTTAAAGGAAATAATTTGTTTAAAGAAAACTTATTTATGATATCAGTTGATTTTTCTAGAATGTTTTTTACGTTTTTTTTCGATGCATGGTTAATTTCATCTCTAAAAACTTTTTCAAAATATTTTTCTAAAGTTAAAGCTACTTTATAAAACAAATTCCATTTAAAAATAAAAGATAAAAACTCTTCAAAGCATAACAGTCTATCATATTCATGAGATAGCTCATTAACTTTAGTTTTCTGAACTTTCATCGTTAAATTCATAATTGAATTTTTTCTACTTAAATAGTTATGCAATCTTTCTGGCATAAAATAAGCATAGTCACACACCAATGCATATGACCAGAAAAAAGGATTATCTTCATAGAGTTTACCTTCAGGGAATCTTATACCGTAATTGTTAATAATTGAAAGTTTATATATTTTATTCCAAGCACAAACATCTAAATAGTTAATAACATAGCTAGTTAATTTTACTAATCCGCGAAATTTGTGTTGAAAATAATCTTGATTGTAACGTTCACAACCATTTTCTTCCATTACTAAATTTGTTGAAAAATGTACTAAATCAACTTTATCATTAACAAATCTTGATAACGCTAATTCGTAAGCATTATTTTCAACATAATCATCTGAGTCAAGAAAAGTTATATAGTCACCTCTGGCATTTTCAATACCCATATTTCTTGCAGATGACAGCCCACCGTTAACTTTATTAAAGATTTTTATTCTAGGGTCTTTTTTAGCATATTCATTTAAAATAATATGTGAATTATCTTCTGAACCATCATTTATACAAAGGATTTCAATATTTTTGAAAGTTTGGTTAACAAGACTATCCAAACATTTTCTTAAATATTTTTCTGTATTATAAACAGGTACTACAACAGTTAGTTTTGGTTGCACGATTAAATATTCCTATTTAGATAGTGATAAATGCATATTTTTTTTTCTTAAATGAAAACGAAGCCAATATTCTATTTGGTATCGTTTCTTGCTTTAATTTAACAAATACAACTTTCTTATTTACTTTAAATTTGACTTTATAGGGTTGTTCTAGCTCTGTATGTATAATTTCATCGTTACTGTCATCTTTCCAAGAAGCATAAAATTCATGAACACAATAATTATCATAACCTTCAATTTTTTCGCAAAAATAATGGGAAGGAAAAATGACTTCTTTTGACGAAATATTTAAAGTATCAAATTTATTATATGGTTCAGCTACTAATTTTTTATTTTTTAATAAGGTGGTTATTCTTTCAACATTAGTTGTTACATCTGGTTCTCCATTTATAATAAACTTATTATTTTCATAAGAATCTAATATTTCTTTAATAAAAAGATTATTTTTAGCTGCCCCTAAAGTAGCTGTTGAGATAGGATGGATTATTTCTCTCCAGTTTTCATAACATGAAAAAAAATCCAAATTGAGAAAAGGATCAAAAGATTTAGACAGAGTTATATCTGTATCTAAATAAATTCCTCCTTCATTAAATAAAGCATAAACCCTAAAAAAGTCAGCAACAAATGCAAATTTTCTAGCTTGATATGCCTCTTTGACGTACTGATTATTTGTTAAATTAAGATGACTATCGTTCCACTCAACAAACTTATAATCAGGAAGTTTCTTTTTCCAATCTTGGATATTATTTAAAACTTTTTTTGGCTTAGGATTATTACCGAACCAACAATAATGTATTATTTTAGGAATCATAATTAATAAAAATCTCCGTCATTTATTAAAAAAATCAAATAAATAAATACCCAAAGAAAAAGAAAATACTTTTTTCATATAAGATTTCGGTAAATTTGAGTGCCTAAGTAAATTTAACAATGTATCTTTAGTAACACTCCCCCCCCAATCCAAATGTTTTCTTATCATGTAGAAAATAGCATTATATTTGTTTATGTTTAACTTATTTTGAAACATATATTGCAATATTGAATAAATAACTATAGCCCTATCGACATTATTACGTCTTTGTACATCTAAGGATGGGTTATTACATTGAGAATTTTCGTTAAGTTTATTATAAATATAGTAGGTTCTATTTGTATAAAGCAATTTTTCCGAATTAATTAAATATATTGAATTGAAATAAAAGTCTTCAGCAAAACCAAAATAATTATCACACTCCAGAAACTGATGACCAAGATTTCTTATTTTACTTAAATTAAACAATTTTGCATAAGGGGCAGGGAAAGAATCATCACTTAACATATAAGTTATCTTTTTCCTTGTATCTAGTGATACAAACTCTTTTTTAAAAAAAGAATTTTTAACCAATCCCTCATGTTTTTGATGATAAATATCACAAAATACACAATCTATATCATTTTTATATAAATTTACCAAAACTTCGAAATAATTACTAGGAATAATGTCATCTGAATCAACAAATGTAATCAATTCACCCGTTGATTTTTTGATACCTAAATTCCTTGCTTTATGGGATCCACCATTCGGTTGATAAAAATATTTTACTCTGGAATCATACTTAAATTGTTCACAAATCAAACCGGTAGAATCGGAACTTCCATCATCAATAATTATCAACTCATAATCTTTAAATGATTGAGAAAGGATGTTCTTGATACAAACATCAGCATATTTCTCAGAATTATACATGGGTAAAACAACTGAAAGTAATTTCATATCTAATCCTAGCTAGATAAAGTAGAAAACTAAATGCCAACTACTGAAAAATATAAAAGAGAAAGATAAGGTATAAAAAAGAAAATGTTTAATTGAATCTCGCAAGCATACTCTATTCTATAAACAACCCTGATTTTGAGTGAATAATATAGTTGCTTAACCTCAATGTATTATGGATATATATACAATATGATTAATCAACTATATAAAGAATAACATATAGAAATTTACCAATACTATTCTACTATAAACTAAGAATAATTGAAAAATGAAATATATTCCAAACATTTTCTATTTTAACAAAAATCTTCCTCTCTTATTCCATAATCCCTAAGCTTATTAGCAATTGAGGTATGGGATACGCCTAATCTTTTTGCAAGTTTTCTTGAGCTTGGATATTCAATATACAAGCTTTTTAAGACTTCTTTTTCGAATTGTTTAGTCATTTCATCAAGTGTTTTGTTCTCAATATTGTTAATCCAAGAAACTTGAGTCGAAGTTATCGCAGGAAGAACAATATCTTTTACTGTCAATTGTGATGACGTCAACTGAGCTAATGCGGAATAAAGTACATTTTTAAGCTGTCTTACATTACCCGGCCAAGTGTAGTGAGTTAAATAAGGAATAACATCCTGATTTACTGTTGGCGGTATAATACCTTGCTTATGAGCAAATTCATCAATAAAAATATGTGTAAGTGGAGCAATGTCATCTTGACGTTCTTGAAGTGAAGGTAAATTTAAAGACAACACATTCAAGCGATAATAAAGATCTTTCCTAAACTTTCCTTGTTCCACTAATTCAGCTAAATCAACTTTAGTCGCACAGATAATTCTAACGTCAACGTAAACTTCGTTATCATCACCTACTCTTCGAAAATATCCGTCATTGATAAAACGTAATAATTTGGTTTGCATTTGAAATGACATTTCATCAATGCCATCAAGTAATACAGAACCGCCGTTTGCTTGTTCAAAAAAACCTTTTTTACTTTCTAGTGCGCCAGGATAAGCGCCTACAGCATGACCATAAAGTTCACTTTCAACCACATCATCAGGCATAGCAGCGCAATTTAGACCTAAAAAAGTTTGATCACCTCTAGGACTATATTGATGACATGCGCTAGCCAACAAATCTTTACCAGTACCTGTTTCACCTGTAATCAATAATGGCTCTCGTTGCATTGAAAATGCTTTAGCCTGAGCGATCAATTTTTGCATTGGTTGACTTTGGTCTGCAAAAATATCAAAAGCATGATTACCAACGACATTAATTTTTGATAATCGTTTTTTTAGATATTCAACTGGTTGCAAAATGAATGTAATTTTGAATGATTCATTAATTTTTTGCAATAAAAAATACTGAGAATTTAAAACAATAATCGTATCATCTTGGACATCCAAATTAACGGAATTATCAAGCGAAAATACATTATGATAATTAAAAGGTTGATTCAAATTTAACAAATCAGACGAAATCAGTTCACCAGCTTGTTGATTATAGTTAATTAATTGTTGGTCATTATTGATTTCAATGATTGCTGCTTGCATAATCTGCCCATTTCTCATTTAGTTTGGTTAATTTATCACGACGATGCCGCCACTCAAGGCTTTTAGTTAATTCATCAAAGGTTATTTTAGTGTTGGATAATAGGTGTTTTGCTTTATTTGTTGCTAAAGGCTGAGTTTTATCCAAAATCATCAGCTGTTCTAAAATCGCTAATGAACCTTGTCGATTATTACAAGCTAAGAGTAGATCACAACCTGCAGCTAACGCAGCCTGTGCTCGCTCTGCATGATTTCCCATTACTGATGCACCCTCCATAGATAAATCATCAGAAAAAATCACACCTTTAAAATGTAACTGTTCTCGAAGCACTGTTTTGAGCCAGTATGACGATCCACTAGCTGGTTTATCATCAAATACTGGATAAATCACATGTGCTGGCATAATTGCATCTAGTTTATTATCTGAGATAAGTTTCGAAAAAATTTGCATATCGTGTTCAATCACTGATTTTTCACGATCATCAATAGGCGTTTCTTTATGTGAATCAGCAATAACATGACCATGTCCCGGAAAATGTTTACCTGTAGTTTTCATTCCCGCCATATGCATACCATCAATCATAGATGAGGCAATTTGATAGGCAATGTCAGCATCATAATGAAATGATCTTGTGCCAATAGCTAGACAGTCATGACCTAAATCTAAAACGGGTGCGTAACTAAGATCGATATCAAAAGCAATCAGCTCCATAGCTAATATCCAACCCGCATCAAATGCTAATGATTTAGCATGTTCAAGATCGTTAAGTGCAGCAAAAGCTTGGGCTGGTGGAATAAGAGTAAATCCCTGTTTAAAACGTTGAACTCGCCCACCTTCATGATCGACCGAAATTAATAATCGCTCATTCGATGCTGCACGGATCTGCTTTATCAACTCGCTCAATTGTTTTGGTTCTTGATAATTACGGCTAAATAGAATTACACCTGCAACCAATGGATTTTGCAGTAGTTTCTTATCATCATCGGTTAGAGTTATGCCATCAAAATCAATCAACAATGGACCCATTACTCACTAGCCTCACTTTGTTGATTATCATTGGTACTTTGCTTAGAAAAATCTTTAGATGTTACTCGATTTAATATTTCACCTGTTTGGGTTGAAATTAATTCCATAGAAAGATTAGCGTCATTATTTTCTGTTGGTATTTTGTAAATGGTGGTAAAAAGTACATAACCAGCATTCATTGATTTGGCTAACCCAATCATTTTACCTCTTGAAACCAATTTATCATCAGGTGAAATGCCTAATGCTTGTTTAGTTTGGTTGATAGATTGTCTACTAGCGATAGTGAATTTATTTTGTTTATTCATTAATTGATGTAACGCTTCATCAATTTGGTTATTTATCAAATAATCACCACTGCGATTTTGAATATCACTAATTAACAAAACTTTGTTTTCATCATTCAGAGAAGATGAATCATTTATCAGTTTATTTGTAAATGGTGACAAAATTGTATTCCAATCCGTTTTCTTAGTAATTAAAGGTGGGGTTTCAATTACATCTCCATCAGTTGGATTTATAATAACAGGAGGCGTCATGGTGTCACCCTTATTATCTAAAAGATGACAACCCGTTAAAACAAAAGCTATTGCCGAAGTAACAACTATGCGTTTTATCTGTTTCATACATTAACCTATTAATCGACCTAATTTTTTTCCACCCAATAAATGCATATGGATATGAAAGACTTCTTGCCCAGCATCTTCATTACAATTAACAATTAAACGATAACCACTTTTATCAATGCCTTCTTGCTTTGCAATTTTTGCAGCAATAATCATCATATGTCCAAGTACAATTTCATCTTCTTCTTGAACGTCATTAACGGTGGGGATAAGTTTATTTGGAATAATTAAAATATGCGTCGGTGCTTGAGGCGATATATCACGAAAAGCAGTCACTTTATCATCTTGAAAAACAATATCAGAAGGAATTTCTTTCCGAATAATTTTACTAAAAATTGTTTCCTGAGTCATCATAGTTCTCCTTTTGTTGTATGCCTAAAAGTAAAAATTTACATTAGGTTAAGCATAACATATTTTGACATTAATAATGTATAGATATCGTTACATTTTAGCGTTCAGTCATCTATTTCAATATAAAAAATAATGGTAACACTAACCTACTCACTATTTTAGTAAAATATTTATGTTTAATCAGAAAACAACAACATTATTGTCAAGATTGATTAACCAAAACAATTTTTAAATATAACTATAACATATTTTTTGTAAAAATTATTCAGGAGTCTATACCGTTTCATTGTTATTTTAGTCTAAATTTAACTTCTTAACATAAATTTAGACACGGTATGGGAACATCCTTAATATATTCATTTGTCAATTAAAATAAGTTGATATATAATGCCCCGTCGATTTCAACCGCTTATTTTCATGTTCCTTGCTTTCAATGGGTTGCGGTTGCCCCGACAGAAAGCTGATTAATCCGTAGGGAGCGATAATGCGTCATTACGAAATAGTATTTATGGTTCACCCAGATCAAAGTGAACAAGTACCGGGTATGATTGAACGTTATACTGGTACATTAACCGCTGATGGTGGTAAAATTCATCGTTTAGAAGATTGGGGTCGTCGTCAATTAGCCTATCCTATCGAAAAACTGCACAAAGCACATTATGTGTTAATGAACGTTGAAGCAACTCAAGAAGCTGTGAATGAGCTTGAAGATAACTTCCGTTTTAATGATGCGGTAATTCGCAGTTTAATTATGCGTACCAAAAATTCTGTAACTGAAACTTCACCTATGTTAAAAGCTAAAGATGAGCGTCGTAACTCTGAAGAAGATTTTAGCGAAGTAAACATGGACGATGATTCGGACGAATAATCGTTTAGTGTTATCGGGTATTGTAAAAAAAACACCGATACAAAAAATGAGTCCAAGTGGGATCTCGCATTGTCAGTTTTATTTAGAACATGTTTCTGAACAAATTGAAGCAGAACTTACCAGACAAGCATGGTGCATAATGCCCGTAATTGTTAGTGGACAACAAGAGTTAAGTTACATAAAAAAAGGCAGCAAAGTTTTAGTGAGCGGTTTTATAAGTACCCACACAAAACGCAATCAAACAAGTCAACTTGTTTTGCATGCTGACCAAGTTAAACTATTAGGAGAATAGCCAAATGGCACGTTATTTCCGTCGTCGCAAATTCTGCCGTTTTACAGCAGAAGGCGTTAAAGAAATTGATTATAAAGATGTTTCTTTATTAAAAAGCTATATCACAGAAAGTGGTAAAATTGTACCAAGCCGTATTACTGGTACTAGCGCAAAATATCAACGTCAATTAGCTCGCGCTATCAAACGCGCTCGTTACTTGGCATTATTACCATATACTGACAACCATCAGTAATTAGCAACAGAGGGAACATATAATGCAAATTATTCTACTCGATAAAGTTGCTAATTTAGGCAGCTTAGGTGATCAAGTTAATGTTAAAGCGGGTTACGCACGTAACTTTTTAATTCCACAAGGTAAAGCAGTACCAGCAACTAAAAAGAATATTGAATTCTTTGAAGCTCGTCGTGCTGATTTAGAAGCAAAACTTGCTGAAACATTAAAAGCCGCTGAACAACGTGTTAACGAAATTAACGCACTTGAAAAAGTAACCATTGCTTCTAAAGCTGGTGACGAAGGTCGTTTATTTGGTTCTATTGGTACTCGTGATATCGCTGATGCAGTTAAAGCTCGCGGTGTTCAAGTATCAAAAAGCGAAGTTCGTTTACCAAATGGTGTATTACGTACAACTGGTGAACACGAAGTGTTCTTCCAAGTACACAGCGAAGCTTTTGCTAAACTTATTATTGAAATTATTCCTGAATAATTATCATTCAATAAAAAACCCGTCAAACTGAAGTGACCCCATAAAGTTGGACACTTTTATTAAGCGGCTTGTAAGGCCTGATTTCGATATTCAACCGGAGTCAGGCCTTTTAA
>NZ_JACFPX010000066.1:0-271 GCF_016101765.1 Gilliamella sp. B14448G11
TTTATACTCAAACGTATGGTTAACCTGAAACTTTTTGACAAATTTGGCGACTTAATTATCATTAAATCGTGTCATAAATTATCATGATTCGAAAGGTTTCAGATTTTGTCGCTTATGACATTTAATGCATTAGCCATCAAATCTTGAGTGTTCTAACCAACGTTTCAAATCAATAACTCGATTCTCTTTTTATACTCAAACGTATGGTTAACCTGAAACTTTTTGACAAATTTGGCGACTTAATTATCATTAAATCGTGTCATAAATTATC
>NZ_JACFPX010000016.1:0-66598 GCF_016101765.1 Gilliamella sp. B14448G11
CAGATGAATTGATTGAAAAAATAGAAGAATATATAGAATACTACAACACCAAACGGATTAAAGCCAAATTAAAAGGCCTGACTCCAGTTGAATATCGAAATCAGGCCTTACAAGCCGCTTAATAAAAGTGTCCAACTTTATGGGGTCACTTCAATTTAAGATTTTTAAATATAAATTAATTTTTTGAAACCAAAATAGTTTTGTCTAGAAGCGGAATAAATGTGGGCTGATCACAGTACTTACCCAGATGGATTAATCTTAAATTTATTAGTGATTCTTTTGGAAAAATGATGCAATAATACATTCAAGCGTTGTTATTATTTCATCTTTATTGATAGATTCAATTTGGGTTGAAGCTGAAGCCGAGTCATTAGAATAAAATTAAATAATTTGTTAATTCTATTATATTCCCTGACATCAGGAACTGAGCTCATTATCTAAACTTCTTGTTCATTGACAAAAAACAAGATCCATTTATGAGGAAAGTCCTTTTAGATACAAGTTGTTTTCAATTGATTGCCATGTGATAGATCTATCATTCGAAAATAGCAACAATTGGCTCTATTATCAATATAAATAAAGCCAATTAAAATCATTCATTAATCAACAATAACTCTACCATTCAATGGCTGAACAGGTCGGTTGTTGTCATGATGCATGGTTGAATGGAATTTTTGAATTTGTTCATCTGAAGCAGTTACTGCTTGTTCTAATACAATCCATCTAACACCTTCAGTACACGGTGGAGTTGTAAGTGAACCACTAAAGCGGTAATAATCTAATTTTTTAGGAAATAATGTGTTGATATCAACAGTTTTGTCTAAAATTATTTTATTATTCACTTCTGCTGGCATTTGTTGCCAAGCCTTCGCAATTTCAGGATTTGCTTCGCCGTTATTAAACATTAAGGCAACAACAGTAAGTTCTCCATCTTTATTTTTGTAAACAAAGTGGGCCTCCATTGGATAATGTTTACCTTTAATAGTATTTTCACTTGGTGTATGAAAATGAAATTGTTGTAACGTAAAAATCTGCTCATCTAATATTAACTGATTATTACCAGTAACATTAACCTGAATAGTATGTCCGTTGTTAACAATTTCTTGTTTACCTTTTTCAAAAGAAAACGTTAAATTCTCATGCTGAGTTTTTAAAACATTGTCAATGTTAATAGGTGACTGATTCTTACCGTTTTCGCATGTAGAAAATTCAGGTGATAATTTGCCCCAATTTTCTGGTTTTTCTTGACCTTCATAACCCCAATGCGAAGTATGATCTGCTGCACAAGATAGACTCGTTAACATGAGTGCTGCAATTACTATATTTCGTTTCATTTTAAATTTACATTAAAATATTAAATAAAAGAGAGTTAAATTATACGCCACAAAAAATAACCTTACCACAAACAATTAACATAATTTTTTCTTTTTTTTATTAATTATTTTATTGTTGAGCAAAGTAATTTCAAATCAATAAATCATCCAATCTAACTATTTTGTTTACAGCTATAGTTTATAATATTAATTATAAATCAATAATTTGACTTTTATAATGATGAAAAAGAGGATTATAATTCAAGGAGGAAAATTCATCTGGTATTATAAAAAATAATGATCGGTTACTAAAGATATAAATAATGAGTTTGTAGTATAATTTGCATTAAGTTTGGAAAAAACTGACAGAAAAAATAAAAAAGGGCAAAAAAGCCCTTTGTTGTTTAAATAAAATACTAGAAAGCGTAACGAATACCTGCTAATAAATCAATTGAACTTAGTTTAGCACTACCTTTTACATTAAAACCTTGAATATTTGTTTTTATAGAAGTTTTACCAGCATTAACATAACGAGCAGTAAAATCCACATCTAAATTTTCATCAATATTATAAGTCACACCAGCGGCTAAATTCCATGCAAATTTTGTTTTTGTATCTGACATGCCAACTGAACCAGATCCATCATAATAAACGCTTTCATATTGTGCTGAATATGTCTGATCCAATTTAGTGAAAGCAACACCTAATCCTGCACCAACAAAAGGAGTAACTGAACGATTAGTTTCAATATCATAGTATGCATTTACCATTAAAGTATGCATGCGAACTTTGTGACTGTCACTTGTTTTAAGATGATCGTCAGGCAAGACAACATCGCTATAGCCGTGACCATATTTCTTACTTGAATTACCGCGCATCGTATAAGATAACTCAGCACGTAGAGGAAGGTCATAATCATATTTGAAGTTATAACCAATATTTAATGCTCCTGCGATTTTGCCTTTCTTAAAAGATCCTATTTTAAAATCTTCAGAGTAATTATAATAAGATACCGTATCTTTAATACTGTTTGCTTTTAAAATACTCGCACCTAATTGACCGCCTAAATAAAGTCCTGTGGTATCAGTTTGAGCAAAAGCTGGAAAACAGGCGATAGTTGCCAAAGCAACAAGTGTTTTTTTCATATTTTATTTCCTTTCCTTTCCTTTTAAATTACTTTTATGTCATTCAATCGACTTAGCAAGTGTAAACCAGCAAATATCAGAAATCAATAAAAAAACCACTTATATCTTTTTATTAACTTATTGATATTAAGCAGATAATTATATAATAACTATTTTTAAATGAATTTTTACTCGATATCGAAAACGAAATATTTACAAAAGTCAAAGATAGCAGTTGATATTATTATATAAAGATATTCTAAAGTTAAATGATAAAAGGAAGGAATTTAGTAGAAAATTGGCTCCTCCAACAGGACTTGAACCTGTGACATACGGATTAACAGTCCGCCGTTCTACCGACTGAACTATGGAGGAACACTTGGGTTAAGATAGTAACGATCTATAACGATTATGTCAACGTGAAAAACATTAATTAAACTTAATTGCTCAGCTTGTAATCAAATTCAATCATAACATGTTAGAATAGATAAAATTATATAGTTAAGGTAAATAAAATAGTTATGAAAAAAAATATTTGTGTTTTTTGTGGAGCCAGTGAAGGTAATCGCCCAGAATATCACCTAGCTGCAGAACAATTAGGCATGTTAATTGCGAACCAAAATAGACGATTAATTTATGGTGGTGGAAATAAAGGTTTAATGGGTATTATCGCTAATTCTGTTTTAGATCATGGTGGTGAAGTTATTGGAATTATTCCTGAGCGGCTAGTCAAAGCCGAAACAGCACACCATAACATTACTCGTTTAGAAGTTGTTGAAAATATGCATCAACGTAAAGCGCGACTTTCTGAATTAGCAGATGGCTTTATTGCTATGCCAGGAGGAACAGGCACTTTAGAAGAAATCTTTGAAGTTTGGACTAGTATGCAAATTGGTTATCATGAAAAACCGGTTGCATTGTATAATCCAGCCAAATTTTGGCAACCTATGCTGGATTTTTTACAACATACTGTTGATGAAGGATTTGTTAGAGACAGTTTTTATAAAACTTTAATTGTGTCTGATGAGCCACAATCGATTCTACAAAAAATGGATGATTTTATTCCTAAAGATTTGCAACGTTGGGTAAAAAAATAATTCAAAAATAAAAAATGCCATCAATTGATGGCATTTTGCATTTAAATAAGTGATTTTAATTAGAAGCCATTTCTGCAGTTGATTCTGGCTGTTTTAGAACTGCATAACCAACACCAGCCACAAGAGAACCAATTAAAATGGATAATAAATAACCACCAACAGGTTTAACAACGCCTGGGATAGCTAAAGCGAATAATCCACCATGTGGAGTCATAAGTTGTGAACCAAATGCTAACGCTAAACCACCTGTAATTGCCCCACCAATAATACAACAAGGGATAACACGTAATGGATCTCGAGCAGCGAAAGGAATAGCCCCTTCAGAGATAAAGCATAAACCTAATACTAATGAAGCCTTACCACTTTCTTGTTCAGCTTTAGCAAATTTTTTACGAGCAATTAATGTAGCAATACCCATAGCCAAAGGAGGAACCATTCCGCCAGCCATAACCGCTGCCATCGGTGCGTATACTTGGGCCGAAATTAAGCCTGTACCAAATGCATAAGCAACTTTATTGATTGGTCCCCCCATATCAGTGCACATCATACCACCTAAAACTGCACCTAACAGAACTGCATTGGCTGTTCCCATTGATTTCAACCACTCAGTTAAAGCGCCCATTAGCCATGCGATCGGCGTACCAACAATAAACTGCATAACTAAGCCTGTAGCTAATGTCGCAAGTAATGGCACAATAAGAATTGGTTTTAATGCTTCAAGTGTTTTCGGTAATGGTAAATACTTAGCAATTAACATTGCTAAATAACCAGCAAAATAACCAATGACAATACCACCTAAGAAGCCCGCACCAGTAGAAACAGCAAGTAAACCACCTACAAGCCCTGGGGCTAAACCGGGTCTATCAGCAATAGAATAAGCAATATAACCAGCAAGTAAAGGTACCATCAGTGAGAATGCAAGCCCACCAATTTCTGCTAAATGAGATTCACCTACCAGTTTTTGTACGCCATCAACCATTTCAAATGAACCAAAAGCAAATGATAAAGCGATAATTAATCCACCTGCAACAACCATTGGTAACATGTAAGAGACACCAGTTAATAGATGCTGATAGAAACCTTTCTTCTCATTACTTGATTTTGCTGTTGAAGCAGAACTTGTTGGTTGATAGATTGTAGCTTCTTCAAAAGCTCTATCTAATTCTTGTGCAGTCTTTTTAAGAGCTGGACCGGTTTTAGTTCGGTACATCTTTTTACCTGCAAACTTACTTAAATTGACATCTATATCACATGCTACAATCACTACATCAGCAGAAGCCACCTCTTCTGGTGTTAATTCATTACCAACACCAACCGAACCACGCGTTTCAACTTTACACCACCACCCACGTTTTTTCGCTTCTTCTTCAATCGCTTCGGCTGCCATAAATGTATGAGCAACACCCGTTGGACAAGCGGTAACCGCAACAATACGTTTTACATCATTGCCTGATACAGAGCTTGTATTACTTTGTGTCGATTGTTCGAAAATAGAAGCTTTACTTTGTGCATCAATGAGTACTTGTTTAGGATCAGCAAAAATATCATTAAGATCACTAATAACATAAACCTTTTTACCGATAACTGTTTTATCACTGACATCACCTGAGCCAATAGCAACAGTTACGTCTGCAGATGCCACACTATCGACTATGTTTAAATTTAATGAATTAGCAGCTAAAACCAATTCGGCTTTAGCCAAACGTCCATTAACAGGGCCTGCATTACTACCCTCAATTATGTAAATATTCATGAATACTCCTATCCAGCAATGATTTCAATTTTATCCAACATATTGGTTACAGCCTGACGATCAGCAATACCAACTCCGGCTTGTCCAACAGATAACGCAGCAACACTTGAGGCGAAAACTAAAGTGTCTTTAATTGATTGATTGGTCATAAGTCCATACATTAATCCACCAACCATTGAATCACCTGCACCAACAGTACTTACTACCTGACATTTTGGTGGTTTTGCTAACCATGCTTCATGTTTAGTTACCCACAAAGCGCCTTTGCTACCGAGTGAAATGACAACGTTTTCTATACCTTCATTAATAAGTTCCATAGCCGCCGCTTTTATTTCAGCTAACGTTGATAATTTGCGTCCTACAAACATTTCAAGCTCTTTATCATTAGGTTTTATTAACCATGGCTTAGCTTTCAATCCTGCAACTAATGCATCGCGACTACTATCAAAGACAACTTTTGGACAAATTGTTTTAACTTGCTCCATCCACTTGGTGAATTTGTCGAGTGACACTCCTGCTGGTAAACTACCACTAATGGCGATCATATCAAAATCTTTTAACCATTCGAGAGAATCTGTAACAAAACGTTGCCAATCTTGTTCAGTAATAGTAAAACCAGAAAAATTTAGATCCGTTACTTCGCTATTTTCCTCAGTTAATTTAACATTAATGCGAGTACGACCCTCTACAGTTTGAAATTTATCTTCAACATTAAGTGAATTAAATAATAAATTAAAACCATCACGGTTTTCTTTACCTAAAAATCCTCCTAGTGTTAATTTAACATCTAAATCTGATAATACTTTGGCGACATTAATTCCTTTGCCAGCAGGTAGTAAAGCATTAGTTTGAACTAAGTTAACATCACCAAGCTCTACTTTGGGACAAAATCCTAAAAGGTCATAAGCAGGATTCAAAGTAATGGTTGCAACGCGATAATTCATTATTCAGTTCCCTCACCTAAGCCACTTTCAATCGCTTTTCCAATTGCATCTAGTGCTTGAGCAGCATCATCACCGACTGCTGTAAACTGTAATCGACTGCCTTTTTTAGCACCAAGGGCAACAATTTTCATTAAGCTTGTCGCACTAACTGGCTCTGCTTTACCATCAAGATTTGCAACAGTGACTTTACTTTTAAATTCTTTCACTAATTTAACTAATACCGATGATGGGCGAGTATGTAGACCATTTGCATTCGGAACAATAAATTCACGAGTTAATACTTGATTATTTGTATCTGAAGTTTGATTTGTAGCGGACAATTCAGTCTCAGGCTGATTTGAATCTGTAGATGGATGATTAGAAACCAATAAATCAATAATTTTATCGATATTGGCTGACAATAAAAGATCTAATTTTTTATTAAATGCTAAAGAGGCCAAATTATTTACAACGTCGGCAATAGCATCATTAATCATCGACATGGTGATAAGCAATTTAACTGGTTTACCATCTTCATTTAAATCACTTATTGTACGACTGATCGCTATCGCGTTTTTTAAATTACCTTCTTTACTATCATTAAACCAAACTCCACAACCCAAATAGTTTGGTTTATTCTCCAGCACACAAGTAATAAAATTAGTATTTACTGCATTTTGTTGTTTTAAACGTGAAGCATTTAACGCTTGTAATGTTCCTAAACTATCAGCTGGAATATCCAATAATAATGAAGATTCATTTACACTAAATTGGCTATCTTCTACGCTTGGTTTACCAGTTAAAATAGCAATTGCTTCATCTGCTGATTTAATGTTTTTAATGCGTTCTTCAACACCATCAGCGCTAAGCACATGTGTTAATTGACGAAGTAACTCCAAATGCTCATCAGAGCTAGCTGCAATACCGATGGCTAGATAAGCCTTTTCGCCATCATCACCCCATTCAACTCCGTTAGGAAAGCAAAAAACTTGCACACCTGTTTTTTTAACTAAATGACGAGTTTTAGTTGTACCATGAGGGATAGCAAGACCAATACCCAGATAAGTTGCTGCTTGATCTTCGCGTTCGAGCATTCCATCTACATATCCTTCCTCAACAAATCCTGCACTGGTTAAAGCAGCAGCTACTTTTTTTATCGCCTCAGTTTTGTTAGGGGCTTGTTCATTTAAATGGATATCTTCTTTAACTAAATGAAACATATAATAAATACCTCTGGGTTGCTATATTAAATCATCTAACATAATTCATATTATTTGCTTAAATAACGTTATTGAATCGTTTCAGCAATAATGACGAGAATTATATTAATTATCAAATAAATTATCTCTATTAATAGAAAATATGTGATCTGGATCTTCTTTTTGTATAAAAATTAACTAAATATTTTGTTAAAAAAACAATATGTTTTTTATAAAGTTCGATTCCGACTTAAACTACCACGGTAAATGAGTCGTCTTGGAATAACTGTGATTCCTGGTTGATAACTTTCATTTTGCAAACAATTTAATAACATTTTTATTGTCATTTTAGCAACTTCTTTATGATCTTGACAAAGAGATATAACTTTACAAGGTAAAAAATCCAATAATTCATTATCACCAAAAGTAGCAATAGTTAATGTTTCAGGTAAATGACCGAACTTTCTTAAGATTGCATCAATAGCCCCTTGAAGCAAAGAAAAAGACGTAGTAAAAATGCCGTCAGGCAATTCATGATTTTCTAACCATTGACTAAAAGCGATATCAGCGTCATGACGACTATAATTAGTTGCATATAAAAAATCAACTTTATTACTATTATCATGGTGATAACTATCAAATCTAATTTCGTTAAATCCATCTAGACGAAGTTGGCTAACTGATAAATTAGGTGAGGCACCAAGATAAACCATAGTACCCTGAACAACATCATTAAATGCTTGAGCCAAGGTTTTAGAATCTTGTTTATCCGCACCCACTATATTTCTAAATTTAGAAATGGGTAAAATTCTATCAAGAGCAAATAATGGAATTTTGGAGTTTTGCCAATCATCATAAAAAACATAGTCCTCGACAGAAACAAATGACGAGGAAATCACTAATGCATCAACTCGCCGTTGTTGAAGATGCTTAACGCACTCTTTTTCGATTTGGGGATCATCTTCTGAACATGAAAGTAGCACTTGATAACCTTCTTTTCTTATCAATTGCTCTAAATAATTGGCAATCCGAGTATAACTAATATTTTCTAAATCAGGAATAATAATGCCAATAGTATGGGTTTTACCCGCTCTTAATCCTGCAGCAACCGCATTGGGCTGATAATCATGCTCTTTAACAACTGACATTACTTTTTCAATTGTTTGATCACTAACGCGATATTTTTTTGCTTTTCCATTTATAACATAACTAGCCGTTGTTTTTGAAACGCCAGCTATCAGTGCGATTTCCTCTAATTTCATTATTATTATCTCGGCAAAAGTATTGTCATTTATTTAACATGAATCAGAGAAAATAGTAAACAATCGTTTCTCTATTTGATTGAACATATTTAATATTTTTATTACTCACAGTTAAATATCTATTAATAATAGATTGCAATATTTTGATCATGAACTTTTTCTATCTGAATAGGAGTATCGAAAATATCTTCTAAAATAGTAGAGTCCATTATCTGATCTGGATTTCCTTGATAAATTAATTCTCCATTTTTCATTGCTAGAATATAGTTGGAATAGACCGAAGCAAAATTAATATCGTGAATGACAATAACAATCGTTTTACCCAATTCATCAGCAGCTCGACGTAACTGTTTCATCATTGCAACAGCATGCTTCATATCAAGGTTATTTAATGGTTCATCAAGTAATACATATTCTGTGTCTTGACAAAGTACCATTGCAACATAAGCACGTTGACGTTGCCCACCAGAAAGCTCATCTAAAAATCGATCTTTATATTCAGTCAAATTCAAAAATTCAAGAGCCCGATTAATATGTACTAAATCATCTTTATTTAATCGCCCTTTGCTATAAGGATAACGGCCAAATCCAACTAACTCAAAAACAGTAAGTCTGCTGGTAAAACGATTTTCTTGCCTTAATACTGAAAGATAGGTTGCAAGTTTATCGCTTGGCGTATTAACAACATCCATATTTTGAATTTTTACTAGCCCCTCATCAGCAAGCAATAAACGACTAATAATTGATAATAGTGTTGATTTACCTGCACCATTTGGACCAATAATCGCTGTAATACCACCTTGTGATATTGTTGCACTCACATTTTTTAATACCTGTATAGTTTGATATTTTTTACTAATATTATCAATTTCTATCACATTGGAACCTTTTTCAATAATAAGAAGATAAACAATGAACCACCAATAAATTCAATTACAATAGATAATGCACCTACCATGTTTAAGACATGTTCTAAAAACATCTGTCCACCAACAAGAAAAATTACACCTAATAAAAAAGCTGTTGGTAATAAAAAACGATGCTGGCTTGAACCACTAATGCTATAAGCTAAATTGGCAATAAGCAGGCCAAGAAAAGTAAAAGGACCAACTAGTGCCGTTGATATTGCAACTAATACCGAAACAAGTAATAAAATAATGGTGACACTTTTTTGATAATCGACGCCCAAATTGATGGCATTATCACGCCCTAACGCTAATACATCGAACCTAAACCGCATCCGCCATAAAAAAAGCCCTATAACTGTGGCAATAATTAATGAAAAGATAATTAACATAGGTTCAGCTCGAGTAAATGTTGCAAAAATTCGGCTTTGCAATACAGCAAATTCAGTTGGTGTCATTAACCTCTGTAACAAATTAGAAAAACTACGAAATAGCGTGCCTAAAATGATCCCAATTAATAAAACTAAATGAAGATTCTGTTTGAGCTTGGTAAATAATCCTCGATACAAAAATAGAGAAAATAAAATTAATAACAATGATTCAAAAATAAATTTACCAATAATTCCAATATAAGGAATACCTTGAGCATCAATAAAAAAGACGACCACCGTTTGAATCAATACAAACAAAGATTCAAATCCCATTATAGAGGGTGTCAAAATTCGATTATTAGTAACAGTTTGGAAAAGCAGAGTCGAAGTTGCTGCAGAAAAAGCCACTAAAATCATGGTTAAGACAATCCAAGCCCGATGACTTAAAATATAACTAATATTACCTTTTAAATTAAATGTCATAAAAAAAACAATACAAAAAACGGCAATACCTAGTAATAATAATATTGTTTTTCGACTTGAAATAAGGCGTTTTTGATTAACTAGCATGACGTTTTTTACTCAACAACACTAAAAAAATAATAGCCCCTACCACACCAAGAATAACACTAACGGGAATTTCAAACGGATAGCGAATAACTCGCCCGATAATATCGCAAAATAAAACCAATCCACTTCCGAATAAACATATCCAAGGTATGGTTTTACGAACGTTATCACCAAATATCAAACTGACAATGTTAGGTACAATTAATCCTAAAAATGGCAATACTCCAACAACGACAACGACGATGCCACCAATAAGAGCTATAACAATAAGTCCAGTTAGCATGACTTGGTTATAATTAAGCCCGACATTGACAGAAAAATCACGCCCTAATCCCGCAACGGTAAAACGATCTGCGCTCCAACATGCAAGTAAGGTAATGCCCCCAACTAGCCACAATAGCTCGTAACGACCTTGTAAAATACCTGAAAAATCACCTGATTCCCAGCCTCCAAGTGATTGCAGTAAATCAAAATACATAGCAAAAAAAGTACAAATTGCACTAATCACTGCACCAAGCATTATCCCAACAAGAGGTACCATAAGTGCAGATTTAAAAATAATTTTGCGAGAAATAAACATGAATAATACAGTGCCGGCCATAGCAAATAAACTTGCTACCACCATTTTCATCATAACACTTGCGCCCGGAGCAAGTACCATCATCACTAATAACCCTAAACTAGCTGATTGAGTAGTACCTACTAGAGACGGTTCGACAAATCGATTTTGGGTAAGTAGTTGCATAATTAAACCGGCAACACTCATCGCGCTACCAGCTAAGAGTAAAGCCACCGTTCTAGGAACGCGGCTAACAAAAAAGATTTGTCGCATATTACCGTCAGACCAAAGATCGACTAACGTTACATGCCCTGCACCAATAAACAAACTTAATGCAGTCATTGCTAATAAAAAAACAATGCCTGCAATAAAATAAACTGTTTTAGTCATGGTTTATTTAGTTTGCTGATGTTTTTTCTAAAACATCACTTATTTGGTCCATTAAACGACTATAAGTTTGGATACCGCCAGAAATATACATTGATGTAGAATCTAAATAAACAATATGGTTTTGTTGCCATGCATCCGTTTTCTGAATTAATTCATTATCTAAAACTTGCTGGGCTGATTGAGCTTCTTTATTACCAATTGCATTGTCTCTATCTAGAACAAATAACCATTGAGGATTAACGCTTAATACAAACTCAGAAGTTACTGCATTACCATGACGTCCCGCTTCTTGGAATATTGTTGCAGGTTTAAAACCTAGTACATCGAAAATAAAACCAAAACGCGATTTTGGTCCATAAGCAGACATTTTGCCACCATTAATCATAATAACTAAAGCGGTTCCTGCTGTGCTTGCTTTTGGATTTAACTGTTCAATTTTTTGGTTAAAATCGGCAAGTAATTTTTTTGCTTCTTCTTGTTTACCAAAAATGTTACCTAACTGTTCAGTACGCTCTGTTAAGCAAGCTAAGAAATTATTAGGATCTAGATCAAGTGAGATTGTTGGTGCAATATCACTTAATTTTTTATAGACATCATTTGCACGTCCACCAGCAATAATCACATCGGGTTGAAGTGTGCTTAGTACTTCATAATTTGGCTCAAATAAAGTACCAACATTAGTATACGTTTTATCTGCATATTTTGATAAAAAATCTGGGAAATGTACATCTGATTGAGGAACTGCCGTGACAGGAATATTTAATGCATCGATAATATCTAATGTTGCGGTATTAAATACTACCACTTTTTTTGGATTTTCAGGTACCTCAGTTTTACCTTGGGAATGTTCAACAACGATTGATGTTTTATTAGCGGCTGGCGCATCTTTTTTATCGTCACAACCAACCAATGCAAATAAAGCGGCTAGTAATACTAAAAATTTAACTTTGATAGATGAATACATTGTAACTCCTAATTATTAGCTTAGTTCAAAAGCACATAAATGATAAATAAAATAAAAATAATTATCATTTGCACCAAATTGTAACTAAAAATAAATAAGTGTTCAATGAACTTTAAACAAACAGCAAAATAATACCAAAAAAATTGATAAAAACAGTAATTTTTAAAGTTGAAACAATGAGTTTTTATAAAAACCGCATATATTATTAATAATTACTTATCATCAGATAACTCTTTAAGCTTTCTCGTCAACGTATTACGTCCCCAACCTAATAAATGTGCAGCATCTTGTTTATGTCCACGAGTAAAATTCAAAGCACAATTTAATAAAATACGCTCAACATCAGTAACTGCCTCTGTTAAAATGCCAACCTTGCCAGCAAGTAAGGCTTCTTTAGCCCAATGTTCGAGCTGATATTGCCAATCAATATTTTTTTGTACTTGATTACTCTGTTGAATGCTAACTTCCTGACTTGTGACGTTTTTAGGTACAGTTAATTGCAATAACTCTGGCGGTAAATCTTGTACAAGTATTTCTTTACTTGAAGACATAACTGTAACCCAACGGCAAGTGTTCTCAAGTTGGCGAACATTACCTGGCCAATTAAACTGACATAATACATCTAAGGCTTCAACACTAAATACTTTACTTTCTACCCCTAATTCTTTTGCTGTAGTATTTAAAAAATGTGCTGCCAGTTTTGGAATATCTTGAGCCCTATCGCGTAGTGGGGGTAATAAAATACGAATTACATTTAGACGATGAAACAGATCATCTCTAAATTTTCCTTCTCTGACTCTTGCTTCTAAATCTTGGTGAGTTGCAGCGATAATACGTACATCGACTTTGACGGGTGAATATCCCCCAATACGATAAAACTGCCCATCAGCTAACACTCTTAATAATCTGGTTTGCACATCAAGAGGCATATCACCAATTTCATCTAAAAATAACGTTCCACCATTAGCTTGTTCAAATCGTCCATGACGAATTTGTGCTGCCCCAGTAAAGGCACCTTTTTCATGCCCAAATAGTTCTGATTCAATGAGGTCTTTAGGGATAGCAGCCATATTAAGTGCAATAAATGGCGATTGTGATCGAGGACTATGAGTATGCAGAGCTTTGGCGACCAGTTCTTTACCCGTTCCAGACTCTCCATTAATCAAAACACTTATTGATGATTTAGATAAACGACCAATAATACGAAACACTTCTTGCATAGAAGGCGCTTCACCAATAATACCAGTGGACGCTTTAGCGGTGGTATTACTACTGTTTTTTTTACTTTGAGTTTGTAGTATAGCTCGCTCTACGAGTTGAATAACTTCATCAACATCAAAGGGTTTAGGAATATAATCATAAGCTCCTCTTTGATATGCATTCACTGCTGCATCAAGATCTGAATGAGCTGTCATAATAATAACAGGTAAGTCAGGATATTGTTCTTTAACATGGTGAAGTAATGTAAAGCCATCCAGCCCTGGCATTTTAATATCTGAGATTAAAACTGCAGGTTTTTGTGGATTAGTAACTAAAGCATCTATCGCTTCTTGACCACTTGAAAAAGTAATACAGTTAAAATGAGCATTGGTTAATGCTTTTTCTAATACCCAACGAATAGAACTATCATCATCAACTATCCAAACATTCATTTTAATTTACCTCACTGCTTAATTGGCAGATAGACAGAAAATTCTGTATGCCCCGGCCAACTATTAAATTCAATTTTACCGTGATGTTGATCGACAATATTATGTGCAATCGAAAGTCCAATTCCAGTACCACCTTCATAACCACTTACCATTGGATAAAACAGTGTATCTTGTATATGAACAGGAACACCTGGTCCATTGTCTTCAATATCTATACGCGCGCATAGACGATAACGCTGCCCATGTAAAGTAACTTGAAACGCTGTTCTTGTTCTAATTGTTATCGTTCCGCTTTTAGTACCAATAGCTTGTAAAGCATTACGAGCAATATTTAAAATCACTTGCTCAATCTGCTCTGAATCATGAATGAATTCGGGCAAACTGGGATCATAATCACGTAAAATTACAACATTGATTGGCTTTTCCAGACAAAGCAGTGCATATATTCGTTCAATTGCTTTATGAATATTCTGTTCTTTTTGCTGCAATCGCTGTTGGGGGCCAAGTAACCTATCAACAAGATTCCTTAATCTATCTGCTTGTTCAATAATTACTTGCGTATAATCTTGCAATTCATTTTTAGGTAGTTCGCGTGATAATAACTGAGCGGCACCTCTAAGACCTCCAAGTGGATTTTTAATTTCATGAGCAAGCCCCCTAACTAATTCACGAGCTGCACTTTGTTGGGCTTGTTGTAATTGCTCTTGGCTTAACCGCTTATGATTATTTAACGGCGCCATTTCGATCAATACATGACCGTTTGTTAGTAATTGTGCCGTTAACGATAAGATATGTAATTCATTGTTAACAACTAAGTTAACTTCGTTATCCGTAAAACCTTGATTTTTTTCTAATGCACTCAGCATTAATTCAATATCTAAAGAAAAATAGCTCAATAAATCTGGGAAACAACTTTCTAATAATTTTTTGGAACTTTGCGCCAATAATTGTTGCGCAGCAGTATTAGCATAAAGAATATTGAGTTTTTTATCTAATAACAAAATACTTGTGATCATCGAATCGAGAACAAGATTAGCATCAGATTCATTATCAAATGTCATCGTTGGATTTCCGTCCCCTTTGGAAACCACCACTAACTAAATAGTGGTGATTAAGGAATAAAATGTTTACTTATAGACTATAGTACAATTCAAATTCAACTGGATGTGGCGTCATGCGAACACGATCAACATCTTGACGTTTTAAATCGATATAGGCATCAATAGTATCATTAGTAAATACGTTGCCACGAGTTAAGAATTCACGATCTGAATTTAATGCTTCTAATGCCTCTTCAAGTGAGCCTGCTACTTGTGGAATTAATTTAGATTCTTCTGGCGGTAAATCATATAAGTTCTTATCCATTGCATCACCTGGGTGAATTTTATTGATAATACCATCTAAACCAGCCATTAGCTGCGCTGCAAATGCTAAGTATGGATTCGCTGCCGGATCTGGGAAACGAACTTCAATACGACGAGCTTTAGGGCTTGTAACAACAGGAATACGAATTGATGCAGAACGGTTACGTGCTGAATAAGCAAGCATAACAGGCGCTTCATAACCTGGTACTAAACGTTTATAAGAGTTAGTGGCTGGGTTAGTAAATGCATTGATCGCTTTAGCATGTTTAATAATTCCACCAATATAAAACAGTGCCATTTCAGATAGACCCGCATATTTATCACCCGCAAAAAGATTTACGCCGTCTTTAGCAAGTGATTGGTGACAGTGCATACCTGAACCATTATCACCAAATATTGGTTTTGGCATAAACGTTGCTGTTTTACCATAGGCATGAGCAACATTTTGAACTACATATTTATAAATTTGAACTTCATCAGCTTTTTTAGTTAATGTGTTAAAACGGCAAGCAATTTCGTTCTGACCAGCTGTAGCTACTTCATGGTGATGAGCTTCAACAACTAAACCAAGTTGTTCCATAATTAAGCACATTTCAGAGCGAATATCTTGTGATGAATCAACTGGTGGAAGTGGAAAATAACCACCTTTTACACCAGGACGATGCCCTTTGTTACCTTCTTCATATTTAGTACCCGAATTCCAAGCTGCTTCAATATCATCGATATGAACAAAACTGCCTGACATCGGCGAACCAAAACGTACATCATCAAATAAAAAGAACTCTGGTTCTGGTCCAAAAATAACGGTGTCAGCAATACCAGATGATTTTAAGAAGTCTTCTGCACGTTTAGCTATTGAACGAGGATCACGATCATAGCCTTGCAATGTAGCTGGTTCTAAGACATCACAACGTATATTTAATGTCGTGTCTTCAAAAAATGGGTCAATAACAGCGCTTGATGCATCTGGCATTAATACCATATCTGATTCATTAATACCTTTCCAACCTGCAATTGATGAGCCATCAAACATCTTACCATCTTCAAAAAAATCAGTATCAATTTGACTAACAGGAATAGTAACGTGTTGTTCTTTACCTTTAGTATCAGTAAAACGTAAATCAACAAATTTCACATCATTATCTTTAATTAGCGTTAAAACTCTTTGTATAGACATGTATCTTCTCCATTGAGGACAAATAATTGTTCAGTTTAAAAGGCATTCTTGCCGAGTTGTATTCTATTATGCAAATATGATGCCATTTTTCGACCATACTATTTTAGTGGATTTATCTTCAATAATAGTAACATAAATATACAAATTGCACTAAATTAAAGCAACAAGCACCAAATCAACGCACCAAAATTAATCATCGACCTAAAATGATCGTTTTCAATGCCCTAAAATAGAAAAATTTTACTATATTAATCATTATTCAAAATTTATTTCTGATTTTTAAATTGACGTTTTTCTTGGTTTATTTAGTTTATAGCCATCTAATCACCAAACATCATGAATTATAAAAATAATACGGAAATTAGATTTTAGATCAAATTACACAAATAAAATGGCCTCATAAAAAACATAAAATTAAAATAACCTATTTAAATTATGTATCACTCTAATCGAAAAATTAAATTAACATGGTTGCATGTAAATTAAGTTTTCTCTTTTAAGCACTGTATTTCAATGCATAATACCGTTATAATCTTGTCTTATTATTAAAAAATTAGGTAATTATATAAGTATGGACTTTATAACACTCGAAATTCTACCTTTTGTAAAAAATCATCTTTTGCTTTCATTAGGTTGGATTGCGCTATTTATCACAATTATCGTATTAACGATTAAAGGTAAATTATCAAAGGTTAAAATTATTGATAATGCTCAAGCGATCCATATGATTAACAGAGAAAATGCAGTTATTATTGATATTAGAACTGCAGATAGTTTTAAAAAGGGGCATATCACTGACGCTCATAATATTTTGCCTATCGATATTAAAAATTCCAGTTCAAAATTAATTGAAAAATTTAAAGAAAACACCATAATTTTGGTTGACGAAAATGGTTTATCATCTGCTAGCATTGGTGAAACACTTATCAAACAAGGCTTTTTAAATGTGTCTGTGTTAAAAGATGGCATTGCTGGCTGGAATGGCGAAAATTTACCACTTGTAAAAAAATAATATTATTCAAAAATAAGGTTTTATCATGACAGAACAAAATAATACCCAACAACCTGAAACACAATTCGCAATTCAACGTATTTACACTAAAGATGTTTCATTTGAAACTAATAATGTACCTGAAATTTTTACTAAACAGTGGCAACCAGATATGAATTTAGAATTAAATTCATCTTCGCAAACCTTAAATGAAGGCGTTTATGAAGTTGCACTACGTGTTACTGTAACGGTAAAACAGCAAGAAGAAATTGTATATATTTGTGAAGTGACTCAAGCAGGTATTTTTTCACTTATCGGATTTGATGAAAGCCAAGTTCAACATTGTGTTGGCTCTTATTGTCCAAATATTTTGTTCCCTTACGCACGTGAAGTGATTTCAAGTTTAGTAAATAAAGGTTCATTCCCACAAGTGAATTTAGAACCCGTAAATTTTGAAGCGTTGTATATGAATTATATTCAGCAACAAGCTGAAGCTGAATCTACTGAAACATTGCAATAGTTATATTATTTGAATTAATAAAAAGTTTTGGATTATTATGAAAAAAAATGCTGCTGTGACAGTTATTGGAGCGGGTTCTTATGGAACGTCTTTGGCTATCTTACTAGCACGAAATGGTCATCCTACGTTATTGTGGGGACATAACCCAGATAAAATGACTGTTTTGCAGCATGACAGGCAAAATAAGCAGTTTTTGCCAGATATACCTTTTCCTGATCTGTTACAAATTGAAAGAAATTTAAAAACCGCCGTATTAGCTGCACCTATTTTACTAATTGTCGTACCAAGTCATGCTTTTGCCAGCATCCTAAAACAAATTAAACCTTTCTTACGTAAAGATAGCAAAATTGTTTGGGCAACAAAAGGGCTTGAAGTTGATACAGGCAGATTGTTACAAGATGTAGCTAAAGAAATTCTAGGTGATAAAATTCCATTAGCGGTTATTTCTGGACCAACGTTTGCTAAAGAGGTAGCTTCTGGTTCACCAACAGCAGTAACTGTCGCATCAACCAATGAGCAATTTTTAACCGAATTACAAAATCTATTTCACTGTAGTAAAAGTTTTCGTGTTTACAGCAGTAAAGACTTTATTGGAGTACAACTTGGCGGGGCAATAAAAAATGTTATTGCTATTGGTGCAGGTCTGTCAGACGGTTTAGGCTTTGGTGCTAATGCCAGAACAGCGTTAATCACCCGGGGTCTTGCCGAAATGATGCGTTTAGGTGCAGTATTAGGTGCTGATCCTGCAACTTTTATGGGAATGGCAGGACTTGGTGATTTAGTTTTAACTTGTACAGATAATCAATCTCGTAACCGTCGCTTTGGAATATTACTTGGTCAGAATAAATCTATTCAAGAGGCTCAAGATATTATTGCCCAAGTTGTCGAAGGTTGTAAAAATACCAAAGAAGTTTGGTCACTTGCACAAAAATACCATGTTGATATGCCTATCACTGAACAGATTTATAAAATTTTATATGAACATAAAGATCCTAAACAAGCAGCAATGGCATTGCTTGGACGTTCTCAAAAAGAAGAGTTAAAAAGTTAGTTTTTTACTTAAACGTATAGTTAACCTGAAACTTTTTTACAAATTTCAGGTTGTTACTTTATTAGATATTTATGCCAATACCTTTTTCTTTTGCTTTAAGGTAAATATCATAACCAACATAAACATCAAGTACTGCTGTTCCAACTGTTTTAAATAAAGTAATTTGCTGCTCATTTTGGCGGCAAAGCTGTGGATTTAAAACTAAATCACCTAATTCTAAAAAATCATCTTTTGATATGAGTTTTTGTTCAATAGGATCAATGATATCACCCGCTTCGGCAAATACACCGTCTTTCGTATCAAGCACTCGAATATCGGATTTTTCTACAATATTACTTGGGATCTCGTGCATCTCTGGCATATATGCCCCTACTCCATTGATATGAGTTCCAGGCTTAACTAGATCACCATTAAAAGTCACTTCTTTTGATGTAGTGACAGAGGTAATGATATCCGCTTGATGAATATCTTCATCAAAATTTTCAGAAAAATACAGATTAGCAGAAAAACGTTCAAATCGTTTCTTCATTAACTCGGTAAATTGCTTACCTTTATTAGCATCCAGCCCAAAGATTGCCACATCGGTTAATGGACGAACGGTTAACATAGCCTCTAATTGTGAAGCCGCTTGCCCACCTGTGCCTATCAACACGGCTCGCTTAGAATCTTTACGAGCTAAAAGATCAGTTGCAGCACCTTGCACTGCGCCTGTTCTAAGTTGAGTGACAAAAGTACCATCCAAAATGGCGCAAACTTCACCTGTTTGTGGGTCTATCATCATGACTTGAGCCGGTACAGATGGTTTGCCTAATTTAGGATTATCTGGAAATACCGAAACTATTTTAATTCCTACAATATCGTTACCTTTTATATGAGCAGGCATAAACAAGCATTGTCCTTTTTGCATATCGAAATTGATACGTAATGGCACATCACTATTTCCTTGAGTATAAATTTTTAAGGCTTGTTTATCTGCAGCTATTGCCTCTGGCATGGTGTAGAATTTTTCAATATCTTTAGCTGTTAAAATTAGCATTTTGATTCCTTATTGATCTTTTCTATTTATTTACCTTTTTAGTATCTATAATCTATTTTTAAAATCAAGCAACGTTATCTTAACATATAACAATTTGTTTTATTTTATTTATTTTTTAGTTTTTACATTTCTTGTATATTTTAATTATTTTCACTATTATTACATGGTGTAATTTTACACGATACTTGAGAAATCAGATGTTATTTAAAATATTAAAATTTTTTTTAAAGATGTTATTCCATGTAAAAGTTCATGGGAATCTTAACAATTTAAAACAAGACAGATTGCTTATCACACCGAATCACGTTTCTTTTCTTGATGGTATTCTAATCGGCGTTTTTTTACCAGTAAGACCTGTTTTTGCTATCTACGCAGGTTATATCAACCATTGGTTAGTATGCCTAGCCAAACATTATGTAGATTTTGTGCCAATGGATCCAATTAGTCCTATGGCCATTAAACGTTTAGTTCGTGAAATTGAAAAAGGTCGTCCAATTGTTATTTTTCCAGAAGGAAGAATTACAGTAACAGGTTCCTTAATGAAAGTTTATGATGGCGCTGCTTTTGTCGCAGCTCGATCACAAGCAACCATTGTACCTGTCTGGATTGAAGGCGCTGAGTTTACCATAACCAGTCGCTTGAAAGGATTATTTAAACGTCACTTATTCCCTAAAATAACGATTCATGTGCTTGAGCCAACATCCATTCCTATGCCGGATGCACCTAAAGCTAGTGAAAGACGCTATATTGCCGGTGAAAAACTTCACCAAATAATGATGAATGCTCGCATGGGAAGTCGTCCTAAATTAACCCTTTTTGAAGCACTGCTTGAAGCTCAAGTACGCTACGGCGTAAAATCACGGATGGTACAAGATCCCACAACTAATGAAGCAACTTATCGCAATTTAATTAAACAAATTATTGGTATTAGCTGCATTCTTTCTAAATTTACTCAGAAAAAAGAACGTGTTGGAGTTCTACTACCTAATGCAACGATTACCGTTGCTACTATTTTTGGTTTATCGGTTAAAAACCGCATTCCAGCAATGCTCAACTATACCGCAGGAACAAAAGGTTTAACCTGCGCAATTACAGCTGCTGAAATCAAAACCATTATCACTTCACGTAAATTTATTCAAAAAGGAAAACTCGACTATTTACTTGAAGAAATCAAAGATGTTAAATGGTGTTTCTTAGAAGATTTACGCAGTAGTTTAACATTTACTGACAAACTTTACATTGCCGTTCACCAGTTTATACCACGTTTAGTTAAACAAGCTCAAACCAGTGATGACGAGGCGTTGGTATTATTTACATCCGGTTCTGAAGGTAATCCTAAAGGTGTTGTGCATAGCCATGCTAGCTTACTTGCCAATGTCGAGCAAATTCGAACCGTTATTGACCCAACACCCGCTGACCGCTTTATGTCTGCATTACCGCTATTCCACGCTTTTGGTATCACCGCTGGGCTATTTTTACCAATATTTTCCGGTAGCCGTACTTTCTTATATCCAAATCCTTTACATTATCGTATGGTGCCTGAAATAATTTATGACCAAAACTGTACCGTTTTATTTGGTACACCTACTTTCTTAGCCAATTATGCTCGTTATGCCCACCCTTATGATTTCATGCGCCTACGTTATGTGGTCGCTGGTGCGGAAAAACTATCTGACGCAGTACGTGAGCAATGGAAAGATAAATATGGTATTCGTATTCTAGAGGGTTATGGTGTTACAGAATGCGGACCGGTTGTGTCACTGAATGTTCCAATGGCATTTAAAGCTGGCACGGTAGGTCGATTATTACCGGGTATGACCTCAAAATTAATTCCAATTCCAGGTATTTCTGATGGTGGAGAATTACTCGTTAAGGGACCTAATGTTATGAAAGGGTACTTACGAGTAGAAAACCCAGGTAAATTGGAAGAACCAATCGCAACCAATGAACAAGGTCAACCCGAAAAAGGTTGGTATGATACCGGCGACATTGTTTCTATTGATAAGCAAGGTTTTTTAACAATCAAAGGACGGTTAAAACGATTTGCTAAAATTGCTGGTGAAATGGTTTCATTAGAAAGTGTTGAAGCTCTTGCTAAAAAAGTCGATTCTGAAGCTATGCACGGTGCAACAGTAAAAAGTGATGCAGCAAAAGGGGAAGCAATTGTATTATTTACTACATCGTCTGAGTTAAATCGCGAACAACTTAATCAAGCAGCTCAAGAACTGGGCATTCCAGCATTAGCTATACCGCGTGATATTCGTGTTGTTAAAGAGTTACCACTTCTTGGTACAGGTAAAATTGATTTTATTACCTTGAGAAAAATGGCTGACCAATAACTTAAGGATATCATATGAAACAACTGTCACTATTAAGCAAAGGCATGGTTGCGACCATGCTAGCGCAGTTTTTTTCAGCTTTTGCTGATAATGCAATCTTCTTTGCCATATTGGCATTCATAAAAAATTTACATTATCCAGAATGGAGCCAGTCAGCATTACAGATTGGTTTTGTTGTGCCTTTTATTATACTTTCCCCTTTTGTCGGTCAATTTGCTGATAGCATGTCCAAAGGAAAAGTTATGATGATTTCAAACGGTATAAAATTATTAGGTGCCGGTTGTATCTGTTTAAACTTAAGTCCATTTGTAGGCTATTTTTTAGTTGGTATTGGTGCTGCAGCATATTCTCCAGCAAAATATGGAATTTTGGGAGAACTTACCAGTGGTGATAATTTAGTAAAAGCTAATGGATTAATTGAAGCATCAACGATTGCTGCTATTCTGCTTGGGTCATTAGCAGGCGGACATATTGCCGATCTTAATGTAACTGCGGCGTTATTTGCGTGTGTATTTATGTATGGACTTGCTGTAATTGCTAACATTTTTATTCCTAAATTACCTGCTGCAAGACAAAATATTCAATGGCAATTTTTAAGTATGGTCAAAGATTTTGCCAATACGGTTAAAATAATATTTACCAACAGGCAAGTACTGTTTACATTATTAGGCACAAGTTTATTTTGGGGCGCAGGTATTACTTTACGTTTTCTGTTGATCAGTTGGGTTCCTGTCGTTTTAGATATTCACGATAATGCCACACCAACCAACCTTAATGCTATTGTTGCTATTGGTATTGTAATTGGTGCTGGACTGGCTAGTACATTTATCTCAATAAATAACACATTACGTTGTATTCCAGCAGGAATTATGATGGGAATTATGGTAATTGCTTTTACATTACAAGGTAATATTATTTCATCTTATATTTTGTTAGTTGTCATTGGGGCTTTAGGTGGCTTCTTTTTAGTACCTTTAAATGCTTTTATTCAAAAAATAGGTAAAGATTTAGTTGGTGCGGGCAGTGTGATTTCGGTACAAAACTTAAGTGAATACACTGCTATGATGGTAATGTTAGGACTTTACACTTTAGCTGTTGCTATGGATTTACCTGTTATAGCAATCGGTGTTGGTTTTGGCAGTTTATTTGCTGTTGTAATTTTATTGTTATGGTTAGGATTAAAAAAACATGCAAAAAATTAATCTTTCAGAGATGATAACCGAAAGTCGCAATCCTAATAGCGAACATATTGATAACTGTTCAACATTAGAGATACTTAACATTATCAATAATGAAGATAAACAAGTGGCGTTAGCTGTTGAAAAGGAACTTTGTAATATAGCTCAAGCAGTTGATGCTATCAGCCAAGCTTTTTTAAAACAAGGTCGATTAATTTATCTTGGTGCCGGTACCTCTGGTCGATTGGGTATTTTAGATGCCAGTGAGTGCCCACCTACTTATGGCTCACCACCGCAGCAGGTCATCGGCTTAATAGCTGGCGGAACACCAGCTATTTTTAAAGCAGTTGAAAACGCTGAAGATAATCCTAATCAAGCTATCAATGATTTAGCCAATATTGATTTTGGCACTAACGATATTTTAGTCGGTATTGCAGCTAGTGGGCGCACACCTTATGTAATAGGTGGTATGCAATATGCTAAATCACTGGGAGCAACAGTTATTAGTTTATGTTGTAATCCTAAGGCACCAATGATTAAATTAGCAGACATCGCTATTACCCCAATTGTTGGAGCCGAAGTGATCACGGGTTCATCAAGAATGAAAGCTGGCACTGCACAAAAGTTAGTACTCAATATGCTAACTACCGCAAGCATGATCAAAATTGGCAAAGTTTACGGCAATTTAATGGTTGATGTTGAAGCAACGAATGCCAAGCTCATTGAACGACAAATATCAATCGTTATGCAAGCTACCGATTGCAGTCGTGAAACAGCAATAGCTGCATTAAATAAATGCAATAAACATTGTAAAACAGCAATATTAATGATTCTTGCGGATATTGATGAGTTACAAGCAAAAAAAATATTGTTACAAAATAATGATTCTATTCGCAAAGCAATAAATAACCACCCTGCATAAATTGCTAAATAACACAAATTGGTATACCCAATTTGTGACTCAAGTCTAATTTTTCATTCACAGCATTTGAAATAACCATTTATAAAAACAATAATTTTGCTCTAATTTCAAATGTAACTATATTCATTAATTGATGGATTTTTTGAAAAACTAATTCAAATTTTATTTAAGTTTTATTTTATAAAAGGAAAATCTATGAAAAAATCATTACTAAAACTTAATATTGCCACGGTCTTAATTAGTCTATTAACTCTATCCCTCCCAACATTTGCGAGTAATCAAAATAATTTACATAACGTTGATAATCATCAAGCCAATATCAACCAAATTGCTGATGCCACTTTGGTTCAAACCCAATATGGTATGGTAAAAGGTCAATTTGATAAAATAAATAACGTTATTGTTTGGACGGGTATACCTTATGCCAAATCACCAACTGGTCAACTCCGATGGAAAAAATCCATTGATCCTGAACCGTGGGAAGGCGTATTAGATGCAACCCAAGCCAGCAAAGTCGCATTTCAAATTAAAGAAAATAAAGTTATTGGCTCAGATGACAGTCTAAATCTCAATATATATCGACCTAATAATAAATCGAATAATTTACCAGTACTGGTTTATATTCACGGCGGAAATAATCAAAATGGTAGAGCGGAGGAAATGACAGGAAATACCATGGTAAATGACATTGACGGTATTTTTGTCTCAATTAATTATCGTTTAGGACCATTGGGATTCAATCCACTTCCAGCCTTACAAACTGGAGATAAACTTGAAGATTCTGGAAATTATGCTCTACTTGATATTGCAAAATCCTTAGATTGGATAAAAGATAATATAACTAATTTTGGTGGAGACGCTAATAATATAACCGTATCTGGTTTTTCTGCGGGTGGGCGAGATGTAATGGCAATGTTAATCTCACCTATTTTCAAAGACAAATTCCAAAAGGCAATATCTTTTAGTGGTGGCATGACTATTGCGGATAAACAAGATAGCATAAAAGTATTTGCTAAGGCTATCGCTCCTCTTGTTGTTGAAGATAAAATAAAACCAACCCAAGAAGAAGCTTATAATTGGCTATTAACTAATCACTCTGATGTAAGAAATTATCTTTATAGTTTATCTTCACAACGACTAGTATCACTTATGGGAAATGCTGGAATAAGAATGAGCGTATTTCCACATTTATACAATGATGGATATGTCATTCCTAAAGACGGTTTTAATACTCATGAATATAATTCTGTGCCATTGATCATGTTAACTGGCACCGGCGAATTTTCATTATTCGCCCAAACATCCTCTTATTTTAGTGATGCTTTCAACAATGGTTTACCAACAGGCAAGAAACTTAAAGAATTTAATTTTACCAATAAATATGGGGGGCGTTTATATGACCTATTTAATGTAGCAGATTCTGCGCAGAAAATGGCTCCCTTTTATAAAGCCAAAATTTATGGGGTAGAAATAGAATTTGGTCAAGACACCAATAGTGTTGGTTCCCAAATGGCATTATTTGGTGCTTTTCATGGAGTTTTCTTACCATTATTGGATGCTAATTCACAAAATTATGATGGTTTCATTGGTAATGCGTACAAAACTCAAGGCGCCAAACAATTAAGTATGACATTCAAAAAATACCTTAATAATTTTATTCATTCAGGTGATCCTAATGGAACTAATTTGGTTTATTGGAATAATTGGACCGCTGACCATAGTAAGGCAAATAATGCCTATTTATACATGAACGCAGATAAAGTAAAAGCCATTGCGTATATGGGAGGCAAAAAGTTTACCTACAGTGATGTACTTAATGAAATGGATGTTGATCAATCAATTAATCAAGAAACGAAAAATATCATCATTTCTGAAGTTTTAAACGGTCGCTGGTTTAGTGCTGAACTTGATCAAAGGTATAAAAATAAATCATTATGGATTAAATAAGTTAAGTAATCTTATGCACAATATATTCTGTATTATCATTTGATAACCATATATTGTGCCTAATAAAGATCATAAAAAAGTTTACAAATCGATAAAATAAAATTGAGTAACCAATAATCTAAATATTTTTTCAAAAAAATTATAGCAATTATCCAAACATCAAGAAATTCTTAATTTTAGGGAAAAAATAAATTATTTATTTTTGACTATTGTGATTTTTTTCGATTATAACGAGATGTTTTTTAATAACATAATCTATTATCTATGTCACAACTTTTAACAAATGCAATGATTTAATAATAAAATTTATAATATAATAAATATATTCTTTGATGGAATAAATATGCAGTCAGATTTACACTAAAAAACCTTTGCTTTTTTTGCGTGGTAAAAGAGTGACATTTTTTTATTGTAGCAAATAACTGAATTAGTAATAATTTTTTAGAGTAATTTTATAACACATTTATATTATTCAATAATATAAAAATCCGGAGGAAATCATATGGTAGGAATTATCCTAGCTACTCATGGGGAGTTTGCTGAAGGTATTCTACAATCAGGATCGATGATCTTTGGAGAGCAAGAAAATGTTAAAGCCATTACCTTGCATCCTAGTGACAGTCCAGAAAGTTTAAAAGAACGAATGCAGGAAGCAATCGCAACATTTGACAATCAAGATGAAGTATTATTTTTAGTAGATTTATGGGGCGGCACACCTTTTAATCAGGCTAATAATTTGTGTGGCGAACACAGTAATTGGGCGATCGTTGCAGGTTTAAATCTTCCAATGCTTATTGAAGCTTACTCTTCACGTTTTTCAATGGAGACCGCCAAAGAAATTGCTGCTGCAATTATTGAACCAGCAAGAGAAGGGGTCAAAGCAACTGTTGATGCACCAAATCAAAATGCACCTGTAACCCAAGTATCTAACACAATTCCAGAAGGAACGGTACTTGGTGATGGCAAAATGAAAATTGTATTAGCGCGAGTTGATTCACGATTATTACATGGACAAGTCGCAACTGCTTGGACTAAATCAACCAATCCTAATCGTATAATTGTGGTTTCTGATTCCGTCGCTAAAGATGAATTAAGAAAAAAACTTATTCAAGAAGCCGCACCTCCTGGAGTTAAAGCAAACGTTGTACCAATTAAAAAAATTATTGAAGTATCGCGCGACCCTCGATTTGGCAATACTAAAGCCTTGCTCTTATTTGAAAACCCTCAAGATGTTTTACGCGCGATAGAAGGTGGTGTCGATATTGATGTTCTTAATATTGGCTCAATGGCACATTCTGTTGGTAAAGTCATGGTTAACAAAGTACTTTCAATGAATGCTGATGATGTTGATGCATTTGAAAAATTGAAAGCCAAAAACGTTAAATTTGATGTTCGCAAAGTACCAAATGATTCCAATAGTAATATGGATGATTTATTGAAAAAAGCGAAAGAAGAATTAGCTGAACAAAAAAATTAGTTTTATTTAAGGGGTTATATATTATGACATTATCAATTGTTGCTATCATATTAGTGATAGCTATTGCCTTTCTAGCCGGTATGGAAGGTATTTTAGATCAATTTCAATTTCACCAGCCACTTGTTGCATGTTCATTAATTGGACTTGTGACTGGCAATTTAGACGCGGGTGTAGTATTAGGTGGATCGTTACAAATGATTGCTTTAGGTTGGGCAAATATTGGGGCAGCCGTAGCACCTGATGCCGCACTCGCCGCCGTTGCATCATCGATTATTTTAGTTTTAGGTGGTCAAGGCGTTGCAGGCGTATCAACAGCTATTGCAGTAGCTATTCCACTTGCGGTTGCTGGATTATTTTTAACTATGATTGTGCGAACTATCGCCGTTCCATTAGTTCATATGATGGATGCCGCAGCAGAAGAAGGTAATATTCGTAAAATCGAATGGTTGCAAATTTTAGGTATCTGCTTGCAAGGTCTACGTATTGCCATTCCAGCAGCTGCGTTACTTTTCATTCCTGCAGAAACGGTAAGAGAAGCCTTAAATGCAATGCCTGAATGGTTAACAACCGGTATGGCTATTGGTGGTGGTATGGTTGTTGCAGTTGGTTATGCAATGGTAATAAACATGATGGCAAACCGTGAAGTATGGCCATTTTTCATTATTGGCTTCGTGGTTGCCGCTATATCACAATTAACATTAATTGCCCTTGGTGCGTTAGGAATTGCATTAGCACTGATATATCTCAATCTTTCAGAACGCGGCAATTCATCAAATGGCGGTAGTAAAGGTGATCCGCTTGATGATATTTTGAATGATTACTAAGAACTTGGAGAAGAAAATGACAGATAGAATTCAATTAAGCAAAAAAGATCGTTTAGCTGTTGCTTGGCGTTCAACTTTCCTTCAAGGTTCTTGGAACTATGAACGTATGCAAAATGGTGGTTGGGTTTATTCTATGATCCCTGCTATCAAAAAATTATATACCACGAAAGAAGACCGCTCAGCAGCGCTAAAACGTCATTTAGAGTTTTTTAATACGCATCCATATTTAGCATCACCTGTTTTAGGTGTAACGCTTGCTTTAGAAGAAGAGCGCGCCAACGGTGCCGCTGTTGATGATGTTGCCATTCAAGGGGTAAAAGTTGGGATGATGGGACCTTTAGCTGGGGTTGGTGATCCAGTGTTTTGGTTTACGGTACGACCAATGCTTGGTGCTCTTGGTGCTTCATTAGCGCTTAGTGGTAATATTATGGGTCCTATTTTATTCTTTGTATTATGGAATATTATTCGTTGGGGCTTTATGTGGTACACCCAAGAATTTGGTTATCGTACTGGATCGAAAATTACAGATAACCTATCAGGCGGTTTACTACAAAAAATTACTAAAGGTGCATCTATACTAGGGATGTTTGTACTTGCTGCTTTAGTACAAAGGTGGGTATCAATAAAATTCCAGCCCATTGTATCAACAGTCAAACTAGACAATGGTGCATTTATTGACTGGAATTCACTACCTGCGGGGGCTCAAGGTATCCAACAAGCATTACAACAAATGCAAAGTGGATTATCTCTTACTCAAGAAAAAGTCACCACATTACAAAATAACTTAGATCAATTGATACCTGGCCTTGTTCCGTTACTCTTAACATTCTTCTGTATGTGGTTATTACGTAAAAAAGTATCACCAATCATTATCATTGTTGGATTATTTTTAGTAGGTATCGCTGGTCATTTGATTGGTCTTTTATAAACTACTATTTTTGTAAAAATGTTTCAGGAAAGCATAACGTTTCAGTATAAAATTATGCTTTCTGTTAAACAGTCATTATCCTTTTCATCACACAATGTGACGAAAACACGGTGTGTATGAAAAGGATAGTGTTATCAATTCAACCTTAGTTATGGATAGGTAATAGATGGTTCAATCATTGAACACAAAAATTGATTTGACCGTGAAAGCAACCGCTTTTACTGGTTTATCTGAATATGGCAATATAATGATTGGTGATAAAGCATTTGAATTTTATCATCGGCGCGACCCTCGTAAATATATCCAAATTCCTTGGGATGAAGTAGATTATGTTATTGCATCCGTATTATTTGGTGGCAGATGGATTCCTCGTTATTCAATCCAAACAAAAAAAGACGGTACTTTCACCTTTGCCTCTGAAGATCCCAAAAAAACATTAAAAGCAATTCGTGTTTATATTGAGGGACAAAAAATGGTAAGGTCATTAGGTTTTTTTGATGTTTTAAAACGGGCTTTTATTCGTAAAAAAAAGAAAACACAATAGACCAGAAAATAAAACATCGTCAGTATTATTTTTATCCATTTATGACTAAATAAATTCAAAGCAAGCAATATCACGCCTAGCTTCAACAAACAGACATTGCACTTTTTTCTAGAAAGAGTATAATTTCGGGGCTTTGATTTTGTCCATGTTGGGCAAAAGAAAGATTATTTTTTAATTTAAGAGGATGTTATGGTAACTATTCGTTTAGCTCGTGGTGGCTCTAAAAAGCGCCCTTTTTATCAAGTAGTTGTCACTGATAGCCGTAACCCACGTGATGGTCGTTTTATTGAGCGCGTTGGCTTTTTTAATCCAATTGCACAAGGTAAAGCAGAAGAATTACGTTTAGATCTTGATCGCGTAAATCATTGGGTAGGTTTAGGTGCAACAGTTTCTGATCGTGTGAATGCATTGATCAAACAAGCACGAAAAGCTGCTTAATTGAGTAATAAATAGTAACTGTAATGATGAATACTGAGAATCTAATCGTTGTAGGTAAACTTGGTTCTAGCTATGGCATTCGTGGTTGGCTCAGGATTTTTTCGTTTACAGAATTTTCAGATAGCATTTTCGATTACACACCTTGGTATATCCAGCGCGCTGGCAAATGGCAAGAGGTAATCGTAGAAAGCTTCAAACCCCATAATCAGGATATGATTGTAAAACTCAAAGGCGTTGATGATCGTGATCAGGCCAATGCATTAACTAATTTTGAAGTGTATGTTGATGCTGAAAAATTTCCAGAACTTAACAATGGAGATTTTTATTGGAAAGATTTGATTGGCTGTCGAGTAAAAACAGTTAACGGTTATGATTTGGGTCAGGTTACTGACTTAATGGAAACTGGCTCGAATGATGTATTGGTGGTAAAAGCAAATCTAAAAGATGCATTTGGAGCAACAGAACGTTTAATTCCGTTTGTTGATGATCAATTTATAAAACAAGTTGATTTAACAGCAAAAACAATTGTGGTCGATTGGGATCCCGCTTTTTAATTGGTAAGGTAAGAATATGTGGATTGGCGTTATTAGCCTTTTTCCCGAAATGTTCCAAGCAATTACCTGTTATGGTGTGACTGGTCGAGCCGTAAAAAACGGACTGTTAACAGTAGAATATTGGAACCCGCGCGATTTTGCGCATGATAAACATAAGACTGTCGATGATAGGCCTTATGGCGGTGGTCCCGGCATGTTAATGATGGTACAACCACTACGCGATGCAATTCATGCAGCAAAAACAGTAGCAGGTAACGATACAAAAGTAATCTATCTTTCCCCACAAGGGCGCAAATTAAACCAACAAGGTGTTTGCGAGTTATCACAATATCAAAAATTGATTTTGATTTGTGGTCGATACGAAGGTATAGATGAACGCGTTATCCAAACTGAAATTGATGAAGAATGGTCAATTGGGGATTACGTGTTGAGTGGCGGTGAATTACCGGCGATGACGATGATTGATGCATTAGCAAGGTTTATTCCTGGCGTATTAAATCATGAATCATCAGCAGAAGAAGACTCTTTTGCTAACGGGTTACTTGATTGTCCACACTATACTCGACCTGAGGTGTTAGATGGAATGGCGGTGCCTGACGTATTAATGTCTGGTCACCATGAAGCGATTCGTCGCTGGCGATTAAAACAATCCCTAGGACGAACTTGGTTGAGAAGAGAAGATCTTCTTGAAAATCTAGCTCTGACTGATGAAGAGCAATGTTTACTTACTGAATTCCAACGTGAATATCGTGATGAACAGAGCCATTAATATTTCAGTATAACTAGTAAGAGACAAAATTATGAAAAATGCAATTATTCAGCAATTAGAACAAGAACAAATGAAAAAAGACATCCCGTCTTTTCGTCCGGGTGATACGGTTGAAGTAAAAGTATGGGTTGTTGAAGGTAACAAAAAACGTCTTCAAGCTTATGAAGGTGTAGTTGTAGCAATTCGTAATCGTGGTTTACATTCTGCATTTACAGTACGTAAAATTTCGAATGGCGAAGGTGTTGAACGAGTATTCCAAACTCACTCACCAATTGTTGATTCAATTACTGTGAAACGTCGTGGTCAAGTACGTCAAGCTAAACTTTACTACTTACGCGAACTTCGTGGTAAAGCAGCGCGTATCAAAGAACGCCTTAACTAATTCAAATTGGTTAATATTTAATAAACTGATTAAATATATCCAATTAAATATGGTCACCTTTATGGTGACCGTTTTTATGTATGTAGTAAAAGTTCATTCCCGCCAACAATCGTTGACAAAATTCAAGCAATATCTAGATCAAATAAAGGTAACATTATGGATAACTATCTTGTTGCGATTCTTGCCACTACAACCAAGTTATTCGCATTAATGACACCACCAGCAGTGCTAAGTGCATTCTTAAGTGGTACTAAACAAAATGATGAACCACAGCGTCGAAAAATTGCACTTAAAACATCGTGTGCGGTGTTCATTATTGGCATTGTGTTGTTCTTTTTTGGTAATACTATGTTTAGTGTTTTCGGTTTTACCCTAGATGCATTCCGTATCGGTTCTGGCGCGTTACTGTTTATCACTGCAGTAGCACTGATGAATGACTCTCCAGATAAAAATAAAATTAGTAGTGATGAGGATATTAGTGTTGTACCGCTTGCAATTCCTCTTTGCATGGGTCCTGCTTCTATCGGTACAATTATTGTTATGGGAACAAGTTCAGTGGGTTTTGCTGCCAATATGGTTGGTGCAGTTTCATTGTTTATTGCTTCTTCGGGCATTTATGCCATGCTTTTATGTGCAAAAAGTATTGCAAAAGTATTAAAAAATACCGGTATTGCTATTTTATCAAAACTAACTGGACTACTAATATCGGCAATTGCTGCACAAGTAGTTTTCACTGGCATATCGGCTTTTCTAAAATAGCCAACCTTTATTGACAAATTTTTGTTACGTTATTATGTAAAATAGCGTAACAATTGAATTTGATACCTTATTTAAGATTAATTTATGAGTATTTATCCATTAATTGAATATAAATAATCTTAGTTATTGAGAATTAAATTGCGTTTTTTATTGTAGTAATAAGAAGCTAGAATAATGATAATTAAGACAACTTCTGACAATAAAATAAAATGACCCGACTCACCAAACCATACACCAACAATAATCACAATATTAACCATAATTGAAATCGCTGCTAACCATGGAAATAATGGTGATTTAAATTTAATCATCTCTTTAGGATACTTACCACTATTAACGCCTTTACGAAATTGATACTGACACCAAGCGATAATAATCCACGCAAAACAACCTACTTGTCCTGTACCTGCAACTAAATAGAGATAGAGCTTTTCAGCAGCAATATATTTAGAAAATAATGAAACTAAAGCAATAATTGCAATGAATAAGATGCCTTTAGTGGGGACTCCTCGTTTATTGACATCTGAAAAATATTTAGGCGCTAAATTATCCTGTGCCATTGACCATAACATACGTGAACTGGCATAAATAGCTGAGTTGGCCGCCGATATCGCAGCACAAAAAATAACAAACAACATCATGTAAGAAGCAAAAGTAATACCCGCTTTATTAAATACCCAAACAAAAGGGCTAATTTCATCATGTACGGTTCCATATGGATAAACTAATGCTAAAACCGCAATGGCTAATACATAGAACAGAATAATTCTAAATGCGACACCTGTAATAATTTTAGGTAATACTGTTTGGGGTGACTCAGCTTCACCTGCTGCACTACCAATTAATTCAACGCCTTGAAACGAATACGTCACAATGGTCATACATACAAAAATCGATAAAAAACCGTTAGGAAACCAGCCATGTTCTGTCTTAAAAGTAGGTAATATATGAGTTTGAGTATATTGCTGATACAGAAGATAAATGCCAATACCAATAAAGGCTATAATTGCCAGCACTTTAATGGTTGAAAACCAATACTCACTTTCACCAAAAGCACGCACAGAAGTTAGATGAACTGAGGTTATAACAACTAAAATCAATAAGCTAAAAAGATAAATAGGAATAGCAGGAAAAAATTGGTGGGCAATCATAGAAGCGGCTGTTAAATCTGCTGCCATAGACAGAACCCAACTAAGCCAATATAACCAACCAATGGTATAACTCCAAATCGGATTTGGAATAAACATTAATGCATAATGTTGAAAAGAGCCAGCATGTGGAAATGCACAAGAAAGCTCACCTAAACATAACATTGTTGCTAACATTATGCTACCAGCCATTAAATAAGCGATGATAGTCCCCAATGGCCCTACCGTTGTTAATGGTGCAGCGATACCAATAAATAAACCGGTACCAATCGATCCCCCTAACGAAATCATTAGCAGATGACGATTTTTAAGATTCTTTTTTAAATTACTGGGATTTTGGCTTTGTTGTGATGCTGATGTTGCCATGTATAAACCGCCTAATCATTGATAAAAACTGCTGGTTACCCAGCAGTTAACACAAATTAATAGATAAACCGTTTTTCTACACCACTAGTTTGACAAGCCATTAGCAAGGCAGTGTAATCAAGCTCAAATCCAATCATATCACCGACTTTAAGAGTTTGAGTCACATCTTCAATATCGACTAATGTATGATCACTGGTTTGACCAAGTACAGTAATGTTATCATCGATCGGCACACAGCTTTCAGCCGGTACATCTTGACGTCCAAAAGCAAGCAGCGCTCGTTTACGTACGCCATGATCGACAAACGTTTTACTATTTAGAAAAGCATCTACCCCTAACTCACCAACTGGAACGGTTGGTTTACTATTAAGCTCAATAATTTGTGCATATAATTTATACATATCACTACAAGCTTTTTCTACAGGTTTATTTGAGTGATGAAATTCATCAAGATATTTCATATCTACATACTCAATACCAAACTCATGTAAACCACCAATCCGGATGTGATTTAGTCCTTCAGGCCAGATACCCTTATCTAATAAATGATAACTAGTACAATTACCGGCTGATAAATATTGTATTTTAATATTGCAAGCTTTTTCTACTTTACGCGCAATTTCTAAAAAGTCTACTCCATTTTTAACTGTCGGTAGCACAGTACCGTAACAGTTAAAATTGGTGCCAAGCCCATAAAGCTCAACACCCGGTAAAGATAAAATGAGTTTGACCGTATCAATAATTTCATCAATATGTTCAAACCAAATACCTTCGCGTAAATCACCCATATCAACCATTAATAAAACTTGGTGAACCTTTTGTTGCTTGACGGCTTCGTCTGAAAGTGCTTGAATCACCGTTTTTTCACTGTTTAAGCTAATATCTGCATATTTAACTACTTCACTAATTTCGCTTAAACAAGGACTACGTAACAGGCAGGTTTTACACCCTAAAGCATCTTTTAATTTTTTCAAATTATAGGTTCTTGATTCAGCAATAACATCAATACCGCCATCTAGAACTGCTTTTGCAGTTTCAACACAACCATCAAACACTTTATTAACTGCCATTACTTCAATGCCGTGTTTAGCAAGTAACTCTTTTTCAACACGTGCATTGTCCTTTAATTTTCCTAAATCAATTTCCAATACAGGTTTGTACATAATTTACTCCTCTATATCTTATTGCTGTTGCAAGCGATTACGTTTTTGTGCGCGATGATATATCCATTCAGCTAACACAATTGCAAGCACTGCACCACCAACAATTTTCGCGATATACTCAACATAACCACCCATATCGATTTGTGCTGGTGGAATAAACACTAAGATCACCGCAAATAGCGTAGATAAGAAGCCTAAACCAGGTAAAACAATTGGTAATACTTTACCAGGGATCTTAAAGCTACGTGGTACATCTGGTTGAGTAATACGTAAGCGATAGTACGCAATAAACATCACTAAATAAGGAATAAAGTAACAAATGGTTGTTAATGCGGTTAACATCCAATAGGCAGCAGCAATACTTGGTGATACGAACGTTGAGAAACAAAGTACGGTCACAATGATTGCTTGGATAACTAAAGCAAATGCTGGTGTTTGATACACAGGATGTAAACGACCAATGCGTTCACCAAGCAAATTATCTTCTTTAGATGCTTCTTGTAACATATAGATAGGACCAACTAACCATGAGTTAATTTGACCTAATGCACCAAAGAATAAACAGATTGCCATTACTGGTAATAACCAAGGCATATGTAGCTCTTTAGCAGCAGCCTCCATTGCTTGCATTACACCGGCAACAATATCAGTATCGGCAGCAGGTAATAAGGTATTAATTGCCCAAGTACCAATCATATAGATACCAACGATAACAATTGCAGATACAGCCATCGCTTTAGGGAAGTCACGTTGTGGATCACGAGTACGACCAGCAATCATTGGTGCAACTTCAAGTCCAGCAAAAGCAAACATCATGCTTGATAAAAAGACAATTGTATCCCAGCTACTTAAATCTGGAATCCAATCACTAACATGACTATAGTCAGTTGCCATTGGGTGACCTGTCATCAACCAGACAATTGCTAATAATACAATGATAGCAGCAGGAATAAATACCCCTAACCATGCACTAACACTGTTTATGATTTTAGTCCATTTCATACCTTTGATATTCATTAATGTTAAAATCCAAAATACCACCATGGAACCAACACCAATAAACACCTGATTTTGGGCTAACTCGGCACTAAACATGTAACCAATTGCAGTAAATCCAAATTGTAACATTAATGGGAAGAATAGAACGCATGAGAATAAGAAACAAACGACCACTATCCAGCCAACTCGTTTACCAAACGCCTCTTTTACCCAAACAAAAATCCCCCCATCTTTTGGCCAACCAGTAGAAAGTTCACCACAAACCATCGCTAAAGGGAAAAACAAACAAAATGCAGCAAGAAGCCAAAGCACCATTGCTGACGCTCCGTAAGGAGCAACATTAGGAATTTGACGTAAACTTAGTATGGCTATGACATTCATAAATACAATGTCTTTAATACCAAGTAAACTTGAATCTTTAGAATCACTCATAATAACCTCACATTATAATATCTGGGGCGAGAAGTGCCCCAGATAACTCATGATTAATACACGTCGTATCCAACCATATCCTCGTAAGTGTCCTCACGGCGAATCAATCGATCTTTACCTTTTTTATCAATCATAACAACGGCAGTACGCGGTCGATTGTTATATACTGTTTGACTTTCGATGGTATAAGCTCCTGCATCAAGGAATGCAATGATATCCCCAACTTGAGTGTCTTTTGGTAATAAGAACTCTTCACCTTTTACACCTACATGGAAATAGTCACCACCATCACATAAAGGTCCAGCAAGTTTAATGTATTGATCATGCTCTTCGGTAATTCTTGACGCATCATACACATAGAAGAACCAATCAAAATGCTGACTATCAGATAACACGCTATAACCTGCGTCAACAAATTTCCACTCAACATGTTCTTCAATGTTACCGTCTAAATCGTAATTTGTTTTACGTTTCTCACAAGCAACTTCGGTTAATAATACAGCAGCAGATCCTGTTACTTTACGACCTGGTTCAATACAGATTTCAACATCGGTACGCCATTTATGTACTTCTCTAATCACTGCATCAGCAAAATCTTGTGCAGTAATACCAGCATACATATTATCCTGTAATGGATTACCATTTTCTTCGTCATATTTATATGGAACTGGAATACCGCCACCAACGTTAATTAAATCCAATTTAATACCAAGGACTTCTTCTAAACGGCGTGACTCATCGACTAATACTTTCGTTGCTTTAGCAAATGGTTCTGATTCTGGTACTTGATCCCCTACGTGCATATGTAAACCACGTAAATGTACATAAGGCATTTCAAGAATACGACGACAGGTTTCTTCCGCTTGTTCTAAGTCAATACCTGATTTAGCATGATATGCCGTAACAAGTTCCGCATGAGTTGCTGATGGTACATTTGGTTCAACTCGCACACAAACATTCGCTACTTTCTTCAATCGACGTGAAATTTCATCAATGATATCGAGTTCATATAAGCTATCAACATTGATAATATAAAGATCATTTTGAATAGCAAATTCTAAATCAACCGGTTTTTTAACCACGCCATTGAAAACGATTTGACTACCTGGAAAACCGATCTCTAGACATTTACGCACTTCAAACATTGAATTTGCTTCAGCATAAATACCTGCATCTTTAATTGCTTTTAGCACACCCATTACAGAACATGTTTTTGACGCATAGAAAATCTTAGTATTTGGATGAGCTTTAAACGAATCTTTGATTTCTTGAATATTACGGTCAATTTCTTTTTCAGAAAATACGTAAAAAGGTGTTGGATATTTCTTTGCTAATTCTTCTAAATTTACGCCATCAAAACATAATTTACCGTTTTGAGCACTGAAACGACGATCTTTGGTTATAAGATCTGAGCGTAATTTGTTATAATTTGACATAATTTTGTCGGACATAAGACCTCCAGTTAATTAGTACATAAAAAGTACATAAGAAAACAAGCAAAATGGCTTTTCACTTGCAATGCAATCAGCATGCCAACTTATAAATCATTAAAAATCAATTTATTATAAAAATAATTACAAAAACAATATTGGTCATATTGTTTAAAACATGTTTTTATGACAAAAATTTGTCACAAATTTATTAATGGTTGAAAGGTATTTAAATTAACGTAAGCTAAACTTAGCTAATAAGCTAAATTAAAAAGGTACTAATATCATGACAATCGATCCTGAATTATTACAATCATTAGAAATATTCAAACATTTTTTTGATTTAATCCATCAGCCAATGGCTATTATCGATAAAGAAGGTAAATACATTTATTATAATCGGGAAAGTGCAGAACTTGATGGTTATCCTATGGAACAAGCCATTGGTAAACCAATGCTTAAAGTTTATCCTAATTTAAGAAAAGAAGATAGTACCATGTTACAAGCTTTACAACAAGGTAAGGAATATCAGGATAATTATCAAAGCTACTATAATCATGTAGGTAAACTTGTTGATTATATGCATACCACCGTACCGCTTTATAATAAACATAAAGATATTATTGGTGCGATCGAAATAGGACGAAATTTATCAACTGTTAGACAATTACAAGATCAAGTATTCAAACTTAATAGTAAGTTATACCAAAACAAAGACCAACCATTACCTGAAATTGTTTTTGTATCGCAGAAAATGCAAAAGGTTATTGATCAAACAAATATTTTAGGGGCGAATGATGTTCCAGTTTTAATTGTTGGTGAAACTGGAACGGGTAAAGAGCTTTTTGCTCATTTGATACATCAAACGAGTCACCGCCGTAATCACGCGTTTATTTCGTTAAATTGTAGTGCTTTACCAACCACATTGATTGAAAGTACCTTATTTGGGACAGTCAAAGGTGCATTTACTGGTGCTGAAAATCATCCTGGCTATTTAGAACTGGCTAATGGGGGCACACTATTTCTTGACGAACTTAATGCTATGCCACTTGATATGCAAAGCAAATTACTTAGATTTTTACAAGAAAAGACTTACTGGCCATTAGGTGGCAATAAAGAGCAACATGCCGATGTAAGAATTGTTGCCGCCATGAATGAATCGCCAGCAGAGTTATTAAAAACGGGGAAAATGCGAAGTGACCTATTTTATCGATTAAATGTAGGATTAATTAAACTCCCAGCACTTCGGGAAAGGAAAGAAGATATTCCTGTATTAGCTCGATACTTTATTGATAAACATAAAACAGATGTAAATGTTGTGATAACAGGTATTAGTGAACACGCATTACAACAACTCATGTCTGCTCCTTGGCCGGGAAATGTAAGAATGCTTGAAAATGCAATCGTACGTAGTATAGTCTTACAAAATGAACCGGGAGAATTGCAACAAATTATCCTTGACGACGAACTATTTGACATTCACAGCCCTTACCCAGAAAATCAATCTGAAACTAAATTTGAAAAACCAAGTACAAGCATAGTTGCAAGCAATAACAACTTAACCGAACAAGTTGAAAATTATGAAAAACAACTTATTATTGATGCATTAAATCAAGCAAACGGTAAAATTATTGCTGCTGCAAAATTATTAAATATTTCACGGACTACATTACAATATAAGGTAAAAAAATACCATATTCAAATGGGAGTAATAGATAACTAGTCTCTGTTAATCAAAGGCTTGTGCGCAGGCAAATGCACTGCTCCAGGCCCATTGAAAATTATAACCGCCTAACCAACCAGCTACATCAACAACTTCACCAATAAAATAGAGATTCGGATGTGATTTAACCGCCATCGTTTTTGAAGATAACGCATCGGTACTGACTCCTCCTAATGTCACTTCAGCTGTTCGATATCCTTCCGTACCATTTGGCGTTATATACCATTGAGTCAATGTATTATAAAGGTCTTGTTGCTGCTTCGGGTTAAGTTGCTTAACCGTTATGTCAGTTATCAATTTCAATTGTATTAATGCCTCAATCAGCCTTTTAGGTAAAATCTGTGATAAACAATTTTTTAGGGTTTGATTGCGATTTTGTTCAAGTAATGGTTTAAATGTTGATTCAAATGACCCATCTGGCAATAAGTTAATAATGATTGGCTCCCCGGCTTGCCAATAACTAGAAATTTGTAAAATTGCGGGTCCTGATAATCCACGATGGGTGAATAATAAGTTTTCTTTAAAACGGATTCGTTCATTAGATACTTCAACCGGAACAGCAATTCCTGATAACGTGGATAATACTTCTAACAACGGTTTATGTAACGTAAATGGCACCAGTCCCGCTTTTACTGGTACAACAGGGATAGCTAATTTTTCAGCTATTTTGTATCCGATAGAGGTCATGCCAAGTGCTGGCATCGACTGTCCGCCCGTTGCCACAATTAATTGTTCAGTTTCAATACAACCTTGTGAAGTATATAACTTAAATCCTTTATCTACAGACTCAACTTCTTCTAATTGTGTTTGTAGCATAAATTTAACTTGTCCTTTTTGACACTCTTGTGCAAGCATATCGACAATATCTTGAGCTGAATTATCACAAAATAACTGACCATGATCTTTTTCATGATAAGCAATCTTATATTCATTAACTAATTGAATAAAATCCCATTGGGAGAATCGTTTTAAAGCAGATTTACAAAAATGCGGATTTTGAGAAATATAATTACTTGCTTCAACAGTGAGATTAGTAAAATTACATTTACCACCACCAGACATTAATATTTTACGGCCAATTTTTTTACCATTATCAATTATAGTGACATCATAGCCTCTTTGTCCTAATAATCCCGCACAAAACAGCCCTGCTGCTCCAGCACCTACAATTGTAATTTTCGTTTGCATATTTAATATACATTACTCAAAGAAAAAGATGACGTATTATAGCAGTATAAATCTTGCGATTCTAACTACCTCAATCTTGAAAAAATTGTGAAAACATTGTCTATTTTGATGCTCATAATTTCCTTTTTACAAACTTTTTTTGATCAAATATTAATTCTGATTATGAAAAAAACGATCGTTTACCAAGATTTTATCCTAATAAAAATTTAATTTTAATAAAAACAGATAATTAAAATCAGATATTAGCTTCATTAATAACTTTGATATAAGTTATTAGAAGATTGACTTATAAGTAATATTTATTTGACCAAAATACTATTTTTCTTTAATTTCTTAGTCATTATGGGATTAAAGCCTATTTTTTCTTAAATTATAAAAGCGATGAATTAGAGGCAATGATATGTTATATAACCAGCATCATGAAAAAGATAACTGCGGATTTGGTTTAATTGCTCATATTGAGGGGCAACCAAGTCATAAAGTGGTGCGTACTGCAATACACGGGCTTGCAAGAATGCAACACCGAGGAGCCATACTATCAGACGGTAAAACAGGTGATGGCTGTGGCCTTTTATTACAAAAACCCGACCGTTTTTTTAGACTAGTTGCACAAGAAGCTGGCTGGCGTTTAGCGACCAATTATGCTGTTGGTATGATATTTTTAAGTCAAGACGAAAAAGAAGCACAAGCTAGCCGTGATATTGTAGAAGAAGAACTTGCTAATGAAACTTTATCTATTTTAGGTTGGCGTGAAGTACCTATTGATAAAAGTGTTTTAGGCGAAATCGCCTTATCATCACTACCACAAATTGAACAAGTTTTTGTCAATGCCCCTGCTGGATGGACTAAAATTGATTTAGAGCGTCGTTTATATATGGTGCGTCGCCGTATTGAAAAACGAGTACAAGATGATACTTTTTATGTATGCAGTTTTTCAAATCAGGTTAATATCTATAAAGGCCTTTGCATGCCTAAAGATTTACCGCGATTTTATTTAGATTTAGCGGATCTGCGTATGGAAACAGCAATCTGTTTATTCCATCAACGCTTTTCAACCAATACGGTACCTCGTTGGCCGCTTGCCCAACCTTTTAGACATTTAGCCCATAATGGTGAAATTAATACTATTGAAGGTAATAGACAATGGGCAAAAGCACGTTCTTATAAATTTAAAACACCACTGATACCCGATCTACAAGATGCCGCACCTTTCGTAAATGTTACGGGTTCGGATTCAAGTTCATTAGATAATATGCTTGAACTATTTTTAGTGGGCGGTATGGATATAGTGCGTGCTATGCGCCTACTTGTGCCACCTGCATGGCAAAATAATCCTGACATGAACGAAGACCTACGTGCCTTTTTTGATTTTAATTCAATGCATATGGAACCATGGGATGGCCCAGCTGGTATTGTTATGTCTGATGGACGTTACGCAGCCTGTAATTTAGACCGTAATGGTTTGCGCCCTGCTCGTTATGTCATTACCACCGATAAACTCATTACCTGCGCATCAGAAATTGGTATTTGGGATTATCAACCTGACGAAGTTGTCGCTAAAGGACGCGTTGGTCCAGGCGAACTGATGGTAATTGATACTGAAGAAGGCCGTATTTTACAATCATCAGAAACTGATAACGATCTACAAAAACGTCATCCATATAAAGAATGGATGGCTAAAAACGTGAAACGACTTATTCCTCTTGAAGATTTACCCGATGAAAATATTGGTTCACGCACCTATGATGATGTATTACTTGCTACCTATCAAAAGCAATTTGGTTATAGTAGTGAAGAGCTAGAACAATGTATTCGAGTCTTAGGTGAAAACGGTCAAGAAGCCACCGGCTCGATGGGAGATGATACGCCATTTGCGGTACTATCAAGCAGACCACGCCTGATTTATGATTACTTCAGACAAAAATTTGCCCAAGTCACCAATCCTCCAATCGATCCATTGCGTGAAGCGCACGTAATGTCACTTTCTACCAGCATTGGACGTGAAATGAATGTTTTTGCTGAAGCAGAAGGACAAGCGCATCGTGTGGCATTTAAATATCCGGTTTTAGTTCATTCAGATCTTGAGCAGTTAATCGCCTTAGAATCTCGCTACTATAAATCTGAAAAACTTGATATGACTTATGATATTGACGGCAGTTTGCGTGATGCAATTGAACAGTTATGTGGTGATGCTGAAGCAAAAGTACGTAATGGTACAGTATTGCTAATTCTATCAGATAAAAATATCGCAGCTGATCGCTTACCTATTCCTGCACCTATGGCATTAGGTGCAGTACAGCAACGCTTAGTTGAAAAGAATTTACGTTGTGATGCAAATATTATTGTAGAAACAGGTAGTTGTCGTGACCCACATCAATTTGCCGTACTTATTGGTTTTGGTGCTACAGCCATTTATCCTTATTTAGCATACGAAACTTTAGCTAAAATGGTTGATAATGGCACTATTAATAAATCCTACCGCGAAGCTATTTTGAATTATCGTAATGGGATTAATAAAGGTTTATATAAAATCATGTCTAAAATGGGCATCTCAACCGTTGCCTCTTATCGATGTTCAAAACTATTTGAAGCAGTCGGATTACATAAAGATGTGGTTGATCTCTGCTTCCAAGGGGTCACTAGTCGTATCAGTGGCGCTAATTTTGATGATTTTGCTCAAGACCAATTTAATTTATCCAAAAGTGCTTGGTTACGTCGTAAACCATTAGATCAAGGCGGATTACTTAAATTTGTTTATGGTGGCGAATATCATGCTTATAATCCCGATGTTGTACAATCATTACAACTGGCTGTCAATAATGGCAACTATGAAGATTATAAACGTTATGCTGATATCGTTAATAATCGACCTGTTTCTACATTGCGTGATTTATTAAAACTTAATCCACCTGAAAATGGGGCTATTACACTTGATGAAGTTGAACCTGAAGAATCATTGTTTAAACGTTTCGACTCGGCAGCAATGTCAATTGGCGCACTTAGCCCAGAAGCGCATGAATCACTTGCAACAGCAATGAATACTTTAGGGGGTTATTCAAATTCTGGTGAGGGAGGTGAAGATCCTGCGCGCTATAACACCATCAAAGTTTCTCGAATTAAACAAGTTGCATCAGGTCGTTTTGGGGTAACACCGGGTTATTTAATGAGTGCAGATGTCATTCAAATTAAAGTGGCACAAGGCGCTAAACCAGGTGAAGGCGGTCAACTACCGGGCGATAAAGTCACACCTTATATTGCTAAATTACGTTTTTCAGTCCCTGGCGTAACCCTAATTTCGCCACCGCCTCATCACGACATTTACTCTATTGAAGATTTAGCTCAGCTAATTTTCGATTTAAAACAGATTAACCCAAATGCAATGATTTCAGTTAAATTGGTTTCAGAGCCAGGCGTAGGAACCATTGCGACTGGTGTGGCTAAAGCTTATGCCGATTTAATCACTATTTCAGGTTATGACGGCGGAACAGGAGCGAGTCCATTAACATCAGTTAAATATGCGGGTTCACCATGGGAGCTGGGACTTGTTGAAACCCAACAATCTTTAGTTGCAAACGGATTACGTCACAAAATACGTTTACAAGTTGATGGTGGATTAAAAACTGGTACAGATATTGTAAAAGCCGCTATTTTAGGTGCAGAAAGCTTTGGTTTTGGTACAGGACCAATGGTTGCCTTAGGTTGTAAATACTTGCGTATTTGTCATCTTAATAATTGTGCAACAGGTGTTGCTACCCAAGATGAAAAATTACGGAGTGAGCATTATCATGGTTTACCGGAAAAAGCCATGAATTATTTCCGCTTTATTGCACGTAATACCCGAGAAGTTATGGCTGAGCTCGGCGTAAGTCGTATTGTTGATTTAATCGGACGGACGGATCTTCTTTTAGAGCTGGACGGTATTACCGCTAAACAACAAAAACTGGATTTATCAAGTCTGCTCGAAACAGCGACACCACATGAAGGTAAACCTGTTTACTGCATTGAAGATAATAAACCATTTGATAAAGGTGTACTTAATAAAGAGATCATCACACAAACCCAACAGTTTGTTGATGCGCGCCAAAGTAAAAGTTTCTACTTTGATATTCAAAACACAGATCGTTCTGTGGGCACTAGTCTATCGGGCTATATTGCCAAAAAATATGGTGATCAAGGTTTAGTATCAGAACCAATCTCATTAAACTTTAATGGCACAGCCGGTCAAAGTTTTGGTGTATGGAATGCTGGTGGCGTAGATTTAACCCTAACAGGTGATGCCAACGACTATGTTGGGAAAGGCATGGCAGGCGGTCACATTGTTATTCGTCCACCTCAAGGCTCAGCGTTTTTAAGTCATGAAGCAACTATTGCCGGAAATACCTGTCTCTATGGCGCAACAGGAGGTAAATTATACGCAGCAGGTCGTGCTGGCGAACGTTTTGCTGTACGTAATTCTGGTGCCATTAGTGTGGTTGAGGGCATTGGTGATAACGGTTGTGAATATATGACTGGCGGTATTGTTTGTGTTTTAGGTAAAACCGGCGTTAACTTTGGTGCAGGAATGACGGGTGGCTTTGCTTATATCTTAGATATTGATGGTGATTTTGATAAACGCATAAATAAAGAATTAGTTGAAATGTTAAATGTTGCTGATTACCCAATTCATGAAGAACATCTTCGTGGCTTAATCATGGAACATGCTCAACTGACCAACTCATCTCGTGCGGAAGAAATCTTAGCTAATTGGCAAGAATTTGCTAAACAATTTGTATTAGTTAAACCAAAATCCAGCGATGTAAAAGCACTACTTGGGCATCGTAGTCGTTCATCAGCAGAACTACGCGTTCAGGCACAATAAGGAGAACACGAAATGAGTCAAAATGTTTATCAGTTTATCGATTTACAACGTGTTGATCCGCCTAAAAAATCGCTAAACATCCGTAAAATAGAATTTGTTGAAATTTATGAAGGCTTTTCAGCTTCGCAGTCTCAAGCGCAAGCTGATCGTTGCTTAGCATGTGGTAATCCATATTGTGAGTGGCGATGCCCTGTGCATAACTATATTCCTAATTGGCTAAAATTAGTTAACGAAGGCAAAATTTTAGAAGCGGTTGAACTATCTCACCAAACGAATAGTTTACCTGAAGTTTGTGGACGCGTTTGCCCACAAGACCGCCTTTGTGAAGGTTCTTGTACTCTTAATGCAGAATTTGGTGCAGTTACCATTGGTAATATTGAACGTTATATCACTGATGAAGCATTCAAAATGGGATGGAAACCGAATCTATCAAATGTCGAAAAAACTGGATTAAAAGTGGCGATTATTGGTGCTGGTCCAGCAGGTCTTGCTTGCGCTGATGTCTTAGTACGTAATGGGGTTACTCCGGTTGTTTTCGATCGTCATCCAGAAATTGGTGGGTTGTTAACGTTTGGTATTCCTGCTTTTAAATTAGATAAAGAAGTATTAATTAACCGCCGTCGTATTTTTACCGAAATGGGTGTTGAATTCAGATTGAACACCGAAGTTGGCAAAACGATACAACTGGCTGATTTACTCAATGAATTTGCAGCGGTCTTTATTGGCACAGGTACATATCAATCTATGCGTGCAGGGCTTGAAAATGAAGATGCAAATGGTGTCTATGATGCATTACCATTTTTGATTGCTAATACTAAGCATATTATGAAACATGAGCAAACACAAGATACACCATATGTTGACATGAAAAATAAACGTGTCGTCGTATTAGGTGGTGGTGATACCGCCATGGATTGTGTGCGAACCTCTATCCGTCAAGGTGCAACCGAAGTAACATGCGCTTATCGTCGTGATGAAGCCAATATGCCAGGCTCTAAACGTGAAGTTAAAAATGCCAAAGAAGAAGGCGTACAATTCCAATTTAATGTGCAACCGCTTAGCATTGAAATCAATAAAACAGGACAAGTGACAGGTGTAAAAATGGTAAGAACTGAGCTTGGTGAGCCCGATGCCAAAGGTCGTCGATCACCGGTGGTTATCGAAGGTTCTGAATTTGTTCTTCCTGCCGATGCTGTCGTTATGGCATTTGGATTTAAACCACATGCAATGCCGTGGCTAGCCGAGCATGGTGTTGATTTTGACGATAAAGGACGAATAATCGCACCTGAAATAAAAGGTTATCAAACAACCAATTCCAAAATCTTTGCGGGTGGCGATGCGGTTCGTGGCTCTGATTTAGTTGTAACGGCAATTAGCGAAGGCCGTAAGGCTGCAGCAGGTATCTTGGATTATTTAGAAGTATAATTGCTAGTTTTTTATCAAAAAATAAAACCCGCTTTATATAAGCGGGTTTTTAATTATAGATAAATTCATTTCAGCAATAGTCTATCCAATAATGAATAATGTAAAAAATTAAGCCAATTCTGCATCTACTATTGGTTGTTCATTTCCATATTCATCAATTAAAAAAATTGATACCCAATCAACACCATCGCAGAGTAGCTGTTACCACGTGATTTTACGCTCATCAATTAAGTTCACATTGCCATTTTCATCAAAGTCATAAAGTTCTTTCTCAGAATCATAGTCAATACTGTAGCCAAATGTTAATTTTATTTTTGACGCAGGCACATTAAGTTTTTCAAGTGTTCTATTGTTCTTCTCTTCATTAGAGTGATTATCACAAAACATTGCGTTATATCCATGCACCGTTTCATCAAATAGCAATATTTCTTCTTTACTATTAATGGATTTTGCCACAATTTTAATATTGGAAAAAGTTGGCTCTAAACCAGTAATATAGCCATTTTCTAATTCACCATAATAGTAAATTTCAAACCATTGTTCTTTATTGGATGATTGGATAAAAAAAGATGTTTCTCCGTCAAACTCATCTTCAATAATGTTTATAGCGTATTGTGTTAAATGGGATGGTATTTTCATGTTAATTCGTCTTATCTATGTAAACGATATGGTTCGTCCATCGCAACAAAAGATTGTTCTTGTAATGCATCATTTATCCAATCTTTAATGCCTTTGGTATTACAAATAGTATCAATATAGTTGTTAAGAATTGGGCTGGTTGCTATATGATAATTTTTTAATCTTAGGCATAAAGGGGCATAAAAGCCATCGGCTATACTAAAATCGCCAAACAAATAGTTACAATTTGTTTTTTTCGAGGTTAATAACGAGGATAGCAAATCATCTAAAAACATGATTTCTTTTTTTACCTCTAAATGGTCTCGTAATATTATTTGCCCTATTTGAGGAAACTCAGCTTCAATATTCATCGGCAAATAAGTTCGAATAGCTTGAAATCCAGAATGCATTTTAGCGACTAAACTTCGAGCAATTGCTCTTTTTTTGGGGTCAGCCGGCCATAAAGCTAGGTCGTGATGCTTTTCAGCCAAATATTCACAAATAGCTAAAGAGTCACTTATCACTAAATCTTCATCAATTAGGATAGGTACAGTGCCGTATTTTGAAACAGAGCACATTGTCCTTTTAAACAAAGAATCATCATTAAAACTATCAAATTTAACAAGCTTTTCGTTAAAAGGAATATCAAAATATTTCATCACAACCCAAGGACGCATAGACCATGTTGAGTAGTTTTTATTGCCAATATAAAGTGTATAATTCATATTCAACATCCCTTTTAACAAAATTAATTAAAATCGAAAAATTTGTTCGATAACCAACTTTTTTAAATAATATTTATTCCAAATGTTATTTATAAATAAACTAAATTGGTACCTTTTTCTGGTTGAAAAACAGCTTTTCCAAATTCATCCAGAAAATAAGCAATGTGATCCGATTTATCGCCTAATAAACGACCTTTAACTTTATTCCACGTTAATAATGCTATCGTTGAATCAGGTTCACAGCAAATTAACATAGGTTGTTGAAGTTCATCATTCCAATAGAACTGACCACCATATAATTTATGCGCAGTTAATAACAGATAACAGCCATATTCTTGCGATATCATATTCAGTTGTTCTTCTGGCAGACCGAAACTTTTATCAGCCATTTCGCCAATGATCATCTCAACGACGGTAATGCTTTTTTCGGAGTAATCGAGTTGATTAATACTCCAAGTTGGACTGTGTAAAATAGCATTTTGTGCCCATGCTTCGATTTCTTGATACAATTCATTTTTTTGTTCAGTCATTTTGATTCACTTTAAACGTTTATTATCTTGTTCTAACTGCTTAACACTTTGCCATGCATCTTCCATTTCTTCAAGTGTTGCATCGGGTAAAGCACGATCTTTTTGTTTGAGTATTGATTCTACTTGCTTAAAACGCCGTTCGAATTTTTTATTAGCTTGTTGTAAACAGAGTTCTGACTTTACCTTTAAATGTCTGGCTAAATTAACAGTAGCAAAAAACAGATCACCAAGCTCTTCTTCAATTTTTTGATGATCGCGTTCAGTTCGATTGAGCTCTTGCTCTACTTCGCCAATTTCTTCTTTTACTTTATCTAATACAGGTTGTAATTCATTCCAATCAAATCCAACTGATGCACAACGTTTTTGGATTTTTTCGGCTTTCATTAAAGCTGGGATAGAATTGGGTATATCATCTAATATTGAATATTGTGCTCGTTTATCACGTTCTTGTTGTTTTAATCGTTCCCAATTAGGTTTTTTTTCCGTTTTATCGGTAAAGATATGGGGATGACGACTGACTAACTTATCGGCAACCGCATTACAAATATCATCAAAATTGAACTCCCCTTGATCATTAGCTAAATCAGCGTAAAAAATGATTTGAAATAATAAGTCGCCCAATTCATTTTTTAGTTCTTGCATATTTTGATGATCAATGGCATCTAAGACTTCATAGGTTTCTTCTAAAGTATAACTTTTTAAAGATGCGAAAGTTTGTACTCTATCCCATTCACAACCATCAATAGGATCACGAAGTTGCTTAGTAATAGCTTGTAGGCGTTTTAGTCCATTCACGATACCGACACCTCTAGGATTTTAACAATGATCGCATATTGTAAAGCTTTTAAGTCAAAAGCGGTTATTATTTTACACTCGAATTAACACAAATTTTTAATATAACGAGTAAAAATTTTATCGAAAATTATAATAAAAAGTATAAATATTCTGTTATTGATAGAACTTCTAGTCGATAAAAGCGAATTAAGTATATAATAGCTTCTTATCAAATTAACCTAATGACATAATATGAATAATTTACGAGAACTTACATTAAGAGGCACTATTTTAGGTGCTTTTATAACTGTCATTTTTACTGCATCGAATGTCTATCTTGGCTTAAAAGTCGGATTAACATTCTCATCGGCTATACCTGCCGCAGTAATTTCAATGGCAATATTGAGGCTGTTTTCAGGATCGACAATCTTAGAAAATAATATGGTGCAAACCCAAGCTTCTGCTGCGGGCACATTATCTTCAATTATATTTGTTTTACCTGGCTTATTAATGATTGGGTATTGGCAAAGTTTTCCATTTTGGTTAACACTTGCAATTTGCGCCGCTGGTGGAATGCTAGGAGTGCTATTTTCAATCCCGTTGCGTCACGTTATGGTAGTCAAAAGTAATTTACCCTATCCAGAAGGTGTTGCTGCTGCCGAAATATTAAAAGCTGGCTCAAAGACTGAAGGAAATGACGCTAATGATGGACTAAAAGATATTTTATTTGGTGGTGTGGTAGCCTCCATTGTGAGTTTATTTACTAATGGTTTTAGAATTTTGTCAGACAGCACCGCTTATTGGTTTACTGCTGGTAAATCCATTTTTCAACTACCGATGGGCTTTTCGTTAGCGCTTTTGAGTGCTGGTTACTTGATAGGTATTATGTCAGGTATAGCGGTTTTAATTGGAACAATTATTGCTTGGCTATTTGGCATTCCAATTTTAAGTCTAATTAGTGATTATGATTCAAGTCAACCTTTATCACAAATTGCTATGGGATTTTGGGCTAAAGATATTCGCTTTATTGGTGCGGGTACTATTGCTATCGCAGCTATTTGGACACTACTTACTTTAATCAAACCAGTAATCGAAGGATTAAAAATTTCATTTAAAACCATGCGCTCTGATGTATCAGCGAGCGATATTGCCCCAACAGATCAAGACTTATCACCTAAAACGATATTCTTAATCATGGCAGGCATGTTGATGATTCTACTTATCACCTTTTATGCGTTTATTGCTGATAGTGGATTATCATTAGGCGTAGCATGGTCATTAGTCATATGTGCGGTTCTATTTGCATTTATTATGGGCTTTTTAGTAGCTGCTGCTTGTGGTTATATGGCAGGATTAGTTGGATCCTCCGCGAGCCCAATCTCAGGCATTGCGATTGTGGCTGCTATTGTTATTTCACTTATCTTACTTGGTTTAGGCGAAATCAATGGCATGTTGGACTCTATCGAAGGTACCAACTTTGCAACAGCTCTTGCACTATTTACCACCAGTGCTGTTTTAGCCGTGGCATGTATTTCTAATGATAACCTGCAAGATCTAAAAACCGGTTATTTAGTCCAAGCCACGCCATGGAAACAGCAAGTCGCATTATTAATCGGTTGTATTGTTGGCGCTATTGTCATTGCACCAATCTTAGAAATTTTATACAACGCTTATGGCTTCACTGGTGCGATTCCGCGTCCAGATATGGATCAATCACAAGTGTTAGCAGCGCCACAAGCAACTCTTATGACGACCATTGCTAAAGGTATTTTTTCACATAATCTTGATTGGACCATGATCTTAATCGGCTTAGTGGTTGGTGCTGTTATTATTATTATTGACTTAGTTTTAGCTGCTAATAACTCTAAATTTAGATTGCCTGCTCTTGCAGTTGGTTTAGGTATTTATCTACCGCCAAGCATTACTATGCCTATCTTCGTGGGAACAGTATTATCATGGATTATAAAACGTAACGCTTATGCAAAAGCAAGAACGCTTAAATTGAATCCAGAAGAAGAGTATAAAAAAGTCGATCGAAAAGCTGCATTAATTGCTTCAGGTCTGATTGTTGGTGAGAGCTTAGTCGGGGTAATTTTAGCTGTTGTAATTGTAATTAGCATTGCTAGTGGTGGTAGTGATGCTCCACTTGCCATACCAACTGATTTAGGGGTATTACCTCAATATCTAGGACTTTTGGTTTTCGTGACTATTTGTGTATTATTTATTCGTCGAGCATTATCAGTGCTTAAACGATAATTCTATTATGATGCCCTTTATCAGAATGAGATAAAGGGTATTATAAACTATTTAAGGGTATTTCCTAATTTAAGCGTTAAGGCGATATTCATTGATGTCTGAAAAAGATTCGCTCTTGCTGTCGTAGGCTCTAACACCTCGGATAAAGTAGCAACTTTACTTAAAATGCTAAACATTGCATTAATCCCATAAGGATAAATAGTTTCTGCTTTATCACCTAAACTCCCAACAATTGCTATAACTGGTTTTTGATATTTTTGAGCAATTCGGGCAACACCTACAGGGACCTTACCGTTGATACTTTGATAATCTAATCGTCCTTCACCCGTAATAACTAAATCGGCATTTGAAATAAGTGTATCTAAATTTAAAGTTTCAGTAATAATTTCAATTCCAGGCCTTAACTTAGCATTCATAAACGCTAATAAAGCGGCTCCCATTCCCCCAGCAGCACCTGTTCCTGGAGTAGATTCAATATCAATATTAAAACTATTTTTTATTATTTGGGCAAAATGTTTAAGATTTTTATCAAGCAAATGAACATCAGCGAGTGACGCTCCTTTTTGTGGTCCAAATATGAATGAAGCACCATTTTCACCCGTTAACGGATTAGTAACATCACAAGCGACTTCAAAATCACAATCTTTAATTCGTCGATCAATTTCACTAATATCAATTTTATCAAGTTCACTTAATGAAACACCGCCATAACCGATTTGATTACCATATTTATCTAAAAGTTTAACACCTAATGCTTGCAACATTCCGGCACCGCCATCATTTGTTGCACTACCACCTATACCAATGATAAATTTTTTACAACCTTTATCAAGAGCATCTTTGATTAATTCTCCAGTACCATATGAGGTAGTAATTTTAGCATCTCGTTTACTCACAGGTACACGCTCAAGGCCACTTGCTGAAGCCATTTCTATCACAGCTGTTTGTCCATCTCCTGAAATACCATAAAAAGCAAAACCTTTTTCGCCTAATGGATCAGTAATAGATACTGTGATTTTATTACCATTTAATGCATCAACCATTGCATCAACAGTCCCCTCACCTCCATCAGCAACTGGTATTAAAAAATATTCAGCCTGTGGGTAAACGTTTAAAAATCCTTTTTTAATTATATTAGCAACTTCAATAGCACTTAGGCTTTCTTTAAAAGAATCAGGAGCGATGACAATTTTCATATCTATCCTTATGGAATTAGTCAAAGTTATTGAGTATGTCTCCATACTCAATTTTAACCTTATTATTTAATTTCTATTTTTGCTAAACTCTCATAGTAACGTGCCAACGCACTATGATCGCATTCTCCCATACCATCAGTTTTAAGGGCTTGCATCATTTCCATTACAGCTGCAGTTAATGGTAATGACGTACCAACACCGTGAGAAGTATCTAAAGCATTTTGTAAATCTTTAATATGTAAATCAATTCTGAAACCCGGTTTAAAGTTACGATTTAAAACCATTGGCGCTTTAGCATCTAATACCGTACTTCCAGCTAATCCTCCACGAATGGCTTGATAAACTAATTCAGGGTTTACACCAGCTTTAGTAGCTAATACTAATGCCTCAGACATAGCGGCAATATTCAAAGCAACAATTACCTGATTTGCTAATTTAGTGACATTTCCAGCACCAATTTCACCTGTGTAAACAACTGAACCTGCCATAGCTTTCATTATGTCATAATGTTTATCAAAAATAGTTTTATCTCCCCCCACCATAACAGATAATGTGCCATCAATTGCTTTTGGTTCTCCACCACTAACTGGCGCATCTAACATCGCCAAACCTTTTTTAACAACTTCATCATGAATTTCACGACTAGCTAAAGGTGCAATTGAACTCATATCTATGATAGTAGTACCCAGTTTAGCACCATCAATTATACCATTTTCGCCTAAAACAACTTCTTTTACATGTGGTGAATTAGGTAACATAGTAATTATAACGTCACAGAGTTGAGCAACTTCTTTAGCATTTACAGCACGTTGTGCTCCAGCAGCAACAACTTCATCAACTGATGATTGATTTTTATCACAAACTACTAATGAATAACCCGCTTTTAACAGGTTTTTGCTCATCGGTTTACCCATAATACCTAAACCAATAAAACCAATTTTCATTTTACTCTCCTTTTTTACAATTAAACTAGTACTAGTTACTTTAAAAACTTATCGGCTAATGTTTGAGTTGAGTTTCTTAACAAACTAAGATCACTACCAACCGCTACGAATGTTGCTCCCATTGCAATATAATGATGAGCATCAGCTTCAATCGGTGCTAAAATGCCACATGCTTTACCTTGTGTTTTAGCTACCTCAAAAACATGTTTTATTGTGGCTTGCACGTCAGGATGCTTAGGATTTCCAAAATGTCCTAATGAAGCAGATAAATCACTTGGTCCAACAAAAATACCATCAACCCCCTCAACTGCAGTGATTGCTTCAACATTATCAACTGCCTGTTGAGTCTCAATTTGTACCATTACACAAATATTTTGATTAATTTTAGTGAAATAATCTGGAATTGTTCCAAAAGCATTACTACGGTGAGCGACTGAAACGCCTCGTAGACCTTCCGGTGGATAACGAGTATAAGATACAGCTTGTTTAGCTTGCTCTACCGTTTCTATATAAGGAATTAAAAAGTTATAAAATCCGATATCAAGTAATCGTTTAATTAATACTTGATCATTCGAAGCTGGACGAACGACCGGTGCACTAATACTATCTTTTAGTGCCATTAATTGTGGCACAAATGTCATAACATCATTAATGGCATGTTCACCATCGAGTAATAGCCAATCAAAACCAGCTAAACCAAGTATTTCAGTTGAAATTGGATTTCCTAAAGCAGCCCAGCAACCAATAAGTTTTTTACGTTCTAACATATCTTGTTTAAATTGATTGTGGCAGGTTATTTTTTTCATAATTTACCTTTTTGATTATCACGTTATTTTTTGATAATAATAGTTTGATTATCTAACCAAACATGGTTTTTTATTATCAAACTGCCAGCCTGAAATTAAATATTGCATAGCCATTGCATCATTACGGTTGCCAAGACCCATCGTTTTAAATAGCTCATGAGCTTTCATCACCTGATCCATATCAATTTCAATTCCTAAACCAGGTTTTTCTGGAACTTTAATTTTACCGTTGGTGATTTGTAATGGTTCTTTAGTCAAACGTTGGTTACCTTCTTGCCAAATCCAATGGGTATCAAGTGCTGTTGGATTACCGGGTGCAGCTGCGCCAACGTGTGTGAACATCGCCAACGAGATATCAAAATGATTATTAGAGTGTGACCCCCACGTTAAACCAAATTCATGACACATTTGTGCAACACGTACAGAACCATTCATAGTCCAAAAGTGAGGATCTGCTAATGGAATATCAACGGATTGTAATGATAATGTGTGTCCCATTTGACGCCAATCGGTTGCAATCATATTAGTCGCTGTCGGTAAACCAGTGGCACGACGAAATTCAGCCATGACTTCTCGCCCTGAATAACCTTGTTCAGCACCACAAGGATCTTCTGCATAAGCCAACGTATCTTTTAAATACTTACCAATACGAATTGCTTCATCTAATCGCCATCCACCATTAGGATCGAGTGTTACTCGAGCTTCTGGGAATCTCTTTTTTATTGCAATTACGGCTTCTGCTTCATCTTCTGCAGATAAAACGCCACCTTTCAATTTGAAATCACGAAAACCATATTTTTCATAGGTTGCTTGAGCTAACTGCGCAATTTTTTCAGGCGTTAATGCTTCTTCATGTCGTAGGCGATACCAATCACATTTTTCATCATCTTGACTTTGATAAGGTAAATCCGTCTTCTTACGATCGCCTATATAAAATAAGTATCCCAACATTTCGACTTCATCACGTTGTTGCCCATCACCCAGTAATGATGCAACCGTGACACCTAAATGTTTACCTAATAAATCTAACATTGCTGCTTCAATAGCAGTAACAACATGAATTGTTGAACGCTGATCAAATGTCTGATTGCCTCGCCCACCAACATCACGATCAGCAAATTGAAAACGCACACGATTCATAATATTTTTATAGTGCCCAATAGATTGACCAACGACTAATGATTTAGCATCTTCTAATGTTTTAGTAACAGTTCCTACACATGGAACTTCGCCGACACCGATGTTACCTGAGTTATCTTTTAGGATAACGATATTTCGAGTAAAATACGGCGCATGAGCTCCACTTAAATTAAGTAACATACTGTCATATCCAGCAACAGGATAAACATGCATTTCCGTTATAATTGGTGTTGATAAACTCATAAAATTAACCTCTTAAATTTTTATTTCTCTAATTCTGTGTTAACGAACCATACAAGGTCGTTTGCGATCAAACTGCCATCCAGGAATTAAATATTGCATAGCAATAGCATCATTACGTGCACCATTCGCTAATTTTTTATGTAATTCGTGGGCTTTCATGATTTGTTGCATATCTAATTCAATGCCTAGTCCAGGTTTATCATGCAATTTAATTTTGCCATTGGTGATTTGTAATGGGTTTTTAGTCAATCGTGACTGACCTTCTTGCCATATCCAATGGGTATCAAGTGCAGTTGGATTACCGGGGGCTGATGCACCAACATGACTAAACATCGCTAAAGAGATATCAAAATGATTATTGGAATGACACCCCCAAGTTAAGCCCCATTCATGGCATAGTTGAGCAACACGACTTGCGCCTGTTAAAGTCCAAAAGTGCGGATCAGCTAAGGGTATATCAACAGCTTGTAACATAATTGAGTGACACATTTCTCGCCAGTTTGTTGCAACCATATTCGTTGCTGTTGATAGACCTGTAGCACGACGAAACTCTGCCATTACTTCCCGTCCTGAATAACCATTTTCAGCACCACAAGGATCTTCAGCATAAGTCAATACATGGTTGAGTCCTTTACATAATTGTATTGCGTCTTCCAATAACCAACCGCCATTAGGATCTATGGTGATTCGTGCATCTGAAAAATGTTTTTTTAGTTCAATAACAGTTTCAATTTCTGTTTCACCCGCTAATACACCACCTTTCATTTTGAAATCTTTAAAACCATAACGATCTTTTGCTACTTCGGCTAATTCTAATACCGATTGTACTGTCATCGCTTGACGACGACGAACGTTGTACCATTCATGTCCTGTTTTGATGGGCTGGTCATAAGACAGATCAGTTTTCTTATCATCGCCAATATAAAATAAATAGCCCAAAACAGTTACTTCATCTCTCTGTTTTCCACCACCGAGTAATTCAGCCACAGGTACATTTAAAAATTGCCCCATTAAATCCAATAGTGCAGACTCTAAAGCCGCAACGGCATTAACTCGTAGTTCAAATGTCCATGCACCTTTACCAAAAGTATCATAATCAGAATCTAAGTAGCCTTGATGCATATCATTTACAATACGATTCAGAATCGAAATAGGTCTACCCTCAACATGAGCACAAGCATCTTTCAATGCATTTTCAATCGTTGAACCTCCTGGAGCTTCACCAACACCGACATGACCTGCACTATCAGTCAATATCACAATATTGCGAGTAAAGTATGGACCATGTGCCCCACCAATGTTCATTAACATGCTATCGTAACCAGCAACAGGAATAACTTGCATTGAAGTAATAATAGGAACGGATTGGGTATTCATATTACGATTCTCCATTTCATAAATTGATTTAGTTATATTTAATCTTCTTTTTTTAATTCCATTCGTTTAATTGGACCAACAAGAAATAAATAACTAAAAGCAGCAACAAATGCGTGACCGGCAACAAAAACTAGTGCCCATTCAAAGCGACCTGTCCATGCCACAATATAACCAATAATAATTGGAGAAATGATACTTGATGCATTACCAAACATATTAAATAACCCACCCGCTAGACCGCTCATTTCTTTTGGTGCTGTATCAGCCATTACAGCCCAACCAAGTGCACCGACACCTTTGCCAAAAAAGGCCATTGACATAAATAAAATAACGAGTCCAATTGAATCAACGTAATTACAAATGATTATGGTCATTGAAAATAACATACCTAAAATGATTGGTGTTTTACGTGCTTTTGATAAAGAATTTGTTTTGCGCATAATGAAATCAGAAATAACACCACCACTAATTCCACCAATAAAACCACAAATAGCAGGAACAGCGGCAGCAAACCCAACTTCTTTAATATTCATTCCACGTTGTGTTGCCAAATAAATAGGGAACCAAGTAATAAAGAAAAATGTTAAACAGTTGATACAATACTGACCTAAATAAACACCAAGCAACATTCTATTGGTCAATAATTGCCATAAATAACTTAATTTTGGACCATCTTGCATACCATTTTCTTTTTTCTGATCCATATCAACTAAAGCACCACCTTCAGCGATATAATCAACTTCGGCTTGATTGGCTAAAGGATGGTTTTTAGGGTTGCGAATAACAAATAAAGTAATAATACTGACAAAAATACCCAATCCACCCATAAAGAAAAATACTGATTGCCAACCATATTCATACGTCAGCCACCCCATAATTGGAGCAAAAATAACCGTTGCAAAATATTGAGCTGAGTTAAAAATGGAAACTGCTGTTGCCCTTTCTTTAGCGGGAAACCAAGCTGCAGTAATACGACTATTGCCTGGGAATGATGGAGCTTCAGCAAGGCCCATTAAAAATCGGAAAGTAAAAAGCATAACTAGTGCCCAAGCACCTATAAAAAAATGTACGGTACCTTGTAACAAGGTAAAAATTGACCAAAATAAAATACTAAAAAAATAAACCCTTTTTGAGCCAAATTTATCCAATAACCAACCTCCTGGTAATTGCCCGATTACGTATGCAATACCAAATGATGACATAACCCATCCCATTGCAGCGGCATCAAAACCTAATTCCCCCGACATTGATTTACCAGCTATACCTAATGTTGCTCTATCTCCGTAGTTAATCGCTGTGACTATAAATAAAAAAACGACCGTCATCCATCTGGCATTGGTCCTTTTTTGTTTGGTTTTGTTTATTTCCATGTTTAGCTCCTAACTGATAACTCTCAGTTAATAATTAAATATTAAAGATTTAGCTGAAGTAGAAAATAAATAGACTTTTTACATTTCTAAGTAATCCACTAATGGTAGATAAGTATGGAGGGTTCACCATGAAATTTCATTGGGCAAAATTACAAAATATTGATGACAATTACATTTATTTATATGCAAATACACAAATCAATGTTACGTTCTTCACAAAATTTTGATAAAACAGCCTAATTTTGTGATATAAACCTACTTTTATAGTGATTTTTATGATATTTAGCCAATTTATATGCTAATAATTGTGGATATGCACAATGCTATTTATTTTATAAAGATTTAAGATATAACAAATAGATTATTAAATATGTTATAAAACTTAAGTTGCTATTAATAAATATTGATAAAAAGTTAATTAGCATAATGGGAGTTAAGTAATGGAGAAGCAAATTAACAAACCTCTCTTTATCAAAATTAAAGAAATTGATAATGTTGCGATTGTTGTCAATAACAATGGATTACCTAAAGGGACGATTTTCGACAATGGATTACAGTTAATTGAAGATATACCACAAGGTCATAAGGTTGCATTAAATGATATAGACCAAGGTCAAGCCATAATACGCTATGGTGAAATCATTGGTTATGCCAAAACAGATATTAAACAAGGTTGCTGGATAAATGAAGCAGTGACACAAATGCCCACGGCTCCTGAATTACATGAATTAGAAATAGCAACTAAAAAAGTGACCCCATTACCACCTTTAGAAGGTTATACGTTTGAAGGTTATCGTAATAAAGATGGTTCCGTCGGTACTCGTAATATACTTGGTATTACCATGAGTGTTAATTGTGTTTCTGGAGTTGTTGAATATGTTGCCAAAATCATTGAACGTGATTTGTTACCCAAATATCCCAACGTAGATGCTGTAGTTCCACTGACCCATTTATATGGTTGCGGTGTTGCCATTGATGCTCCAGCGGCTATTGTGCCAATTCGTTCTATTCATAATTTAGCTAAGAATCCTAATTTTGGCGGAGAAATTATGGTTATTAGTTTGGGATGTGAAAAGTTACAGCCAGAAAGATTGCTCAAAGGTACACATGATACTATTCCGATTAAATTAGAAAATGATGACCTTATTACTTTGCAAGATGAGCATGGTTTTAAAGCAATGGTTGATCATATTTTGCGTGTTGCTGAAAAGCATTTACAACGTTTAAATCAACGTAAACGAGAAACGGTGCCAGCATCAGAATTAATTGTAGGAATGCAATGTGGTGGTAGTGATGCATTCTCAGGCGTTACGTCAAATCCGTCTGTCGGCTTTGCTTCTGATTTATTAGTGAGATGTGGTGCAACAGTTATGTTTTCTGAAGTAACAGAAGTCCGAGATGGAATTCATTTACTTACGCCAAGAGCTATCGATGAAAAAGTTGGTAAAGCACTAATTCGAGAAATGCAATGGTACGATGAATATCTTGCTGCCGGTAAAGTTGATCGTAGTGCCAATACTACGCCAGGAAATAAGAAAGGTGGTTTAAATAACATAGTTGAAAAGGCAATGGGATCTATTGCAAAATCAGGAACAAGCCCAATTGTTGAAGTATTATCTCCCGGTCAAAGACCAACCAAAAAAGGATTAATCTTTGCTGCAACACCTGCTAGTGATTTTGTGTGTGGTGCACAACAGGTAGCATCAGGTATTACATTACAAGTATTCACCACTGGCCGTGGAACCCCGTATGGATTAGCAATGGTACCTGTCATAAAAATGTCTAGCCGTAATATTGTAGCTGAACAATGGTTCGATCTCATTGATATTAGCGCAGGCGATATTGCTTTAGGTAAGGCAACCATTGAGGATATAGGTTGGCGACTTTTCCATTTGATTTTGGATGTAGCAAGTGGTCGAAAACAACCATGGTCAGATCATTGGAAATTATACAATCCACTGGCTATTTTCAATCCCGCACCAGTAACGTAAAAAAACTAAAAAATACATATTAAGATATTATTTAAGATAATTCTAAATACACCTTAATCATAAAATGATAAAGAAGTGTATTTAGAATTTATTCGTTTCTATTGAGTTGTAAACCAATATACAATAATAGGCGATCATCGAATTTGGCTAAATTTAAACCAGTTAATTTAGCAATTTTATTTAATCGATATTCTAAAGTATTGCGATGAATAAATAGCTCATTGGCCGTATCGCCATTTTGTACATTATTTTTAAACCACGTTTGCAATGTTTTTTGTAATACTCCGTTGTTGTCTCCCATCCTTAATTTTTTCAAAGGTAATAATAACTCTTCGGCTTGCCAATCATAACTTAAGCCATGTAATAAAACAGGAAGAATCAGTTCTTGATAATAATAATTACGTATGTTCGGCATTCTTTGTTTGCCAATTAACATTGTTGTTTTAGCGGTTTGATAAGATTTAACTAACGGATAAGGGTGCTGTTCAAAATAGTTACCCAATGAAATTCGAATATCTAAGTGAGTAGATTCTTTTATGGTGATGACTAATTGCTCTAATTTCTTTTTATGTTCCGATAGATCCCATCGACCATAACGATTTAAGGCCGGAATTAAAATAACTAATTCAGTAATAGATTTAATCGCAACTAAATTATGCTTGCTCACATGCTGTACTTGATTTTGTAGATGTTGTAATTCACTCATTGCAGTATCAATACCCAATTGACCGCTATCGACTTCAATCATGCACACTACGCGTGGTAACTGTAAATTAATATCTAATCGCTTAACCCATTGCACCATACTTTCAGGCAAAACCTCTTTCTCAATTAGAGTTAGAATTAATTCTTCTTTTAAACGATTATCATAAGATAATTCCTGTAATAATTGTGTTTGTTCCATCATCATTTCTGCTGACATACAGACCAATTCACCAAATTGTCTAATATCCGATGGCTCACCTGTTAAACCAATAACGCCAACTATGCGATCATTAAGCTTTAATGGTAAATTGATGCCTGGTTTAACGCCTTTCAAACGTTTAACCATTGTTCCGTCTATTGAAACAACTCTTTTTTGCGATATTGCGAGTATTGCGCCTTCATGTAATTCCCCAATACGTTCTAAATCACCACTGCCAATAATACAACCGTCAGCATTCATTACATTGATATTACAATCAATAATTTTCATGGTTCTGTCGACAATCTGTTGAGCAATTTTAGGGGTCAGGCAATAAGAATTCATTACCATATTAAATTTCCTATTATAATTTTGCATAAGCATCATTTTTTGTTAGCATAACACATTTTATATTGAATCATAGGTGACTTAGTCATGATAGTATTTGATTCCATCCAAGTTCGCCGCGGTGTTAATGTACTTTTAGATAAAGCTTCTGCCACAATTAACCCTAAACAAAAGGTCGGATTAGTTGGAAAAAATGGTAGCGGAAAATCTACTTTATTTTCACTTATTAAAGGTGAAATCGAAGCGGATGCAGGTACATTGACTTTTCCTAGCCAATGGCAACTGGCTTGGGTAAATCAAGAAACCCCTGCATTGGATATACCCGCTATTGAATATGTTATTGATGGTGATCGGGAATATCGCCAATTAGAAAAACAGTTAGACCTAGCCAATCAACAAGATGATGGTCATCAAATTGCGCTGGTTCATGAAAAATTTGACAATATTGATGCATGGACAATTCGTCCAAGAGCTGCAACACTATTACATGGTTTGGGATTTTCTAATGAGCAATTATTACTACCAGTAAAATCCTATTCTGGTGGTTGGCGTATGCGCTTAAACTTGGCACAAGCTTTAATGTGTCGTTCTGATTTATTGTTACTCGATGAACCTACCAACCATCTTGATTTAGATGCTGTAATATGGCTTGAAAAGTGGTTAAGCAATTATCAAGGAACCTTAATTTTAATTTCTCATGACCGAGACTTTTTAGATCCGCTGGTCAACAAAATTATACATATTGAACAACAAAGTTTATTTGAATATACCGGTAATTATTCTTCGTTTGAAACCCAACGCTCAGCTAAACTCGCACAACAACAAGCACTTTATGAAAATCAACAAGCTAAAGTTGCACATTTACAAAGTTACATTGATAGGTTTAGAGCTAAAGCAACCAAAGCTAAACAAGCTCAAAGCCGTATTAAAATGTTAGAAAGAATGGAACTCATTGCTCCTGCTCATGTTGATAATCCTTTCCATTTTAGCTTTAAAAAATCGGAATTTTTACCAAGTCCACTATTAATGATGGAAAAAGTTGTTGCTGGTTATGACGAAAAAATTGTGTTGGAGCAGATTAAACTAAACTTAGTACCTGGTTCACGCATAGGTCTATTAGGTCGTAATGGTGCGGGGAAATCAACCTTAATTAAATTACTGGCTGGTGAGCTTGCACCTAAAGAGGGACATATAAACCTTGCTCAAGGTGTTCAACTCGGTTACTTTGCCCAACATCAATTAGAATATTTACGTCCTGATGAATCAGCACTGTGGCATCTGTCTCGAATTGCTGATCCTAAAAATACCGAACAATTGTTACGTAATTATTTAGGTGGCTTTGATTTTCATGGCGATAAAGTTAAAGAGCCGGTAAAAACTTTCTCTGGTGGTGAAAAAGCTCGGCTTGTTTTGGCCTTAATTGTATGGCAAAAACCTAATCTGCTTTTATTAGACGAACCAACTAACCATTTAGATTTAGATATGCGCCAAGCACTCACCGAAGCGCTTATCGGATTTGAAGGAGCATTAGTGGTCGTGTCGCATGATCGTCATTTATTAAGGTCGACAACTGATGAATTCTACTTAGTGCATGATCATAAAGTTGAACCTTTTGACGGTGATCTTGATGATTATCAAAAATGGCTTTCTAACGAACAAAAATTAGAGAATCAACCAATAGATCAAGAAGATAAAATCGAAAAAGAGGTTATCAAGAAAGAAGTTATTCAAAATGTTTCAGCTTTAGATCGTAAAGAACAAAAGCGTAAAGAAGCAGAACGTCGTGCACAAATGCAGCCGTTGAAAAAACAGCTTGAGAAAGAAGAACAAATTCTTGCACGATTAACGAGTCAACTACAAACACTTGAACAACAATTGGCCGATCCAATTGTATATGAAGCCGATAAGAAATCAGAGTTAACTGAGTTACTCCTTAAACAGAGTCAATTGAAAAACGAGTTAGAAGAAACTGAATTAAAATGGCTAGATGTTCAGCAGCAACTTGAAGAGTTTGAAGTAAAAGATAATTAGCGTCAATACGATAAAATATGATGCTTATATTATTGCTCGGTTGATAAACAAAAAAATCACAGAATTAATTCTGTGATTTTTTTTTACTTGTAAAAGAATAAATAAATTCTGATAAAAATTTTAGCTTTTTTCTACTTGGCTAAAATCAAGTTCAACAGGTGTTGAACGACCAAAAATTGAAACCGATACTTTTAAACGGCTTTTTTCATAATCAACTTCTTCAACTACACCATTAAAGTCAGCAAATGGTCCTTCATTAACACGAACAAGTTCACCTGGTTCAAATAATGTTTTAGGACGAGGTTTGTCACCCACTTGTTGTAAACGATTCATTATCGCATCAACTTCGCGCTGACTGATAGGTGCTGGTCTATCGGATGTACCACCAATGAAACCCATAGTTCTTGGTACACTTTTAACCAAATGCCAAGTCGCATCATTCATCATCATTTCTACTAAAACATAACCCGGAAAGAATTTACGTTCACTTTTACGACGTTGACCACTTTTCATCTCAACGACTTCTTCAGTCGGTACAAGTACTTCACCGAATGAATCTTCCATATTATGTAATTTGATATATTCACGTAATGATTGTGCAACACGCGCTTCGTAACCAGAATAAGCTTGAATAACATACCATCGTTTTTGTTGTGTTTCACTCATATTAACGTCCTATTGATGTTAAATAAAAGACTACTGAACGGAATAAAGAATCCATTCCCCAAAGCGCTAAACCAACAACCACTGTGATGGCGGCAACTAATAAGGTTGTCTGTACTGTTTCTTTACGAGATGGCCATACAACCTTTCTTAATTCTTTTCTTGATTCTTCTAAAAATAATATAAAGGATTTGCCTTTAACAGTTGTGAATGCAATAAATAAAGTTAATGCAGAAATCACAACAACGGCAATTATCCGAACGATCGTATTAGGTTGATATATATCATTAGGTCCAGCAAAATAAAAGTTGCCCCAAACAATAAACGCAATCAATACTAAAACTAAACCCCATTTGAATTTGTCTAGAATAGTATTTGTATCTTGACTCTCGTTACTTACTAGCATATAAAACCTACGATTATGTTATTTATAATATTATCTATTTTCCAAAATGCTCTTTTCCTAAAAACATTTTGCTAAACAGACCAGATAAGAAAGGGCATCAAATGATACCCTTTCTATGGTAGCTAATAATTTAACTATTTAATAACCTTAGCAACAACACCAGCACCAACAGTACGACCACCTTCACGGATAGCGAAACGTAAACCGTCTGCCATCGCGATTGGGTGAATTAATGATACAGTCATTTTGATGTTATCACCTG
>NZ_JACFPX010000017.1:0-63616 GCF_016101765.1 Gilliamella sp. B14448G11
GACTGTTCGTGAAATTCGATAAGTCAAAGTGTCTGATTGTCCAATCCCGAGCAGGTACAAGATGTCACAAATTTTTCAGTTAGCATTGTGATTTAGCGCTCTGCTTGTAAATTTATATCGGTTCGCATAATGTATATTATGTTAAATATAATTTATTGAAATGTATTTAAGTACCGGCCAATATCATTTAGTCCTCTTTTCTTCTCTTCTTTTATTTTGAACTTAATTGTTATTCTTGACTTTTATAAGTCACTATTAATTATAATCTGTATAATATAAGGCTCATTAAATAATGAGCCTTATATTAAAAATTCTCTTTTTATAATAGAATTTTAACTTTTGACCATTAAAATAATATCACTACCAGGTAATGGCATTTTTAATATATGTTTTTTTATTTTTCCCCAAATTTGCATTTCACAAGCTTTGCAATTAAACTTCAGTAATAATTCTTCATTATTATTTTGCACTAATTTCATGGGTGTTACTTTAGTTTTAACACCTTGTATACCTTTAGCTTGCTTTGGACATAAATTAAAAGCAAATCTTAAGCAATGTTTAGTTATCATTAATGGAGCGTCATCTTTGACTTCGTGGGCTTCATAAGCACTTTCAATTAATTCAACACCGTGTAGACTATAGAATTCTCGAGCTTTTTGGTTATAAACATTAGCTAAAAAACTCAATTGTGTTTCTGGATACATTGGCGTTGGGCTTATTTCTGGTTTTCGTATATTGCGCTTATAATTTGTTAATCTTTCTATAGTGAGTTTATCAATAACTTCTCGTCTTAACTGATTGAGTTGGCTATTACGAATAAAATAAACTTCTGATAAATTTATTTTGAGATCTAAAAGATAATAGATTGTATTTCCTAGTTTAGATATATTTTCTTGAATATTTTTAAGAATCTTATCTGGCTGAGTAGCAGGTTCAAAATTTCCTTTGAGTGCTAATTCAACACTAATACCCTCTTCACTTATTGCTATTAAGCTAATACCATCAGTACTATTTCGGAGTTCGAATGAAACACCAATGCATCGTTTACTCGAATCTTTTAGTAAATTTTGTTGCCATACATGATCTAAATTTCGATTAACAACATGTGGCAATTTAATAGAATAAAGCTGTTTAGGTATTTCATTAGGGTAAATGCGGTAATGATCTCGTGATATTTTTTCGACTTTGTCCGCTCTAAATCCAAAAATATCACGTTTAATTAATACATTAATTCCATCACCATTATTTAATGTGCTTTTGGATTTAATATCTAAAGTTTTAGATGTAACTTTAGTTATTTCGCCAATTTGTAAACCAATAAATTTTGGGGAATCAAAAGCACCAATATTTGGCTTTCTACCATGAATAAAATAATCTGTACTTCCTCTATGAAATGTTCGATTAGGGTCAGGTGTAAAAAAGTGTTCAACTCGACCGCTAGAAGCAGGAACTAAATCAGATGATTCATCTAAAATTTTATCCAATTTTTGCCGATAAAATGCTGTTATATTTTTGACATAACTCAGATCTTTATATCGCCCTTCTATTTTAAATGATCTTACCCCTGCTTGAACTAACCCAATTAGATTGTCCGATTGATTATTATCTTTCATAGATAATAAATGTTTTTCATAAGCAACAATTCGACCTTTATCATCTTTTAAAGTATAAGGTAATCTACACGCTTGTGAGCAATCTCCTCGATTAGCACTTCGTCCAGTTTGAGCATGAGATATATAACATTGGCCAGAAAAAGCTACGCACAGTGCACCATGTATAAAAAACTCAATGTTTGCATCAGTATTCTGATTAATATTAGCAATTTCAGTTAAATTAAGTTCTCGAGCTAACACAATTTGAGAAAAACCAACATCAGAAAGGAATTTTGCTTTTTCAGGTGTCCGAATATCCATTTGAGTACTAGCGTGTAAATCAATTGGTGGAATATCCATATTCAATATGCCCATGTCTTGGACAATTAAAGCATCGATTCCAGCATCATACAATTGCCAAATCAGATTCCTTGCTGATTCCAATTCATTATCATGAAGTATAGTATTTAATGTAACAAAAATTTTTGCATAATATTGATGAGCAAATTCAACTAATTGTGCAATATCGCCAACCGAATTACCGGCATTATGTCTAGCGCCAAAATTTGGTCCGCCAATATATACAGCATCTGCACCATGTAAAATGGCTTGTTTAGCAATTTCGATATTTTTGGCTGGGCTAAGAAGTTCTAATTTATTATTGGTGCTTTGTTGATGTAGCATTAATGACTCTTTTTAAAAATACAACTTAAAATGATTAGCTCACGAGTAAGAATCGAATGTTATAATTAATTTAGTAATTCTTGTCAAGAATTTTCAGGAAAGCATAGTTTGAGTAAAATTATACCCATACTATTCATTTGTTTTAGTATAACTATCTAGATAACATCCTGTTTATATATATTTATGTTACCTAGCACTTTATTAACGGCAATTATAATGAAAACATTATTAGCAGCAGGATAAATATAATTCTTTTTTACTCGCGATACTCCACATTACTCTGTTAACTAACATCATTAATAAAGCGTTTAAATATTAATATATTTATTAAAAGATAATACTTGTATATAAAATGAAACGAGAATTTAATCTAAAACATATAAGTTATGTAGATTAATTTGACCTAATTATTGCAATAATTAAAATACTAACCTATGGTACTTTAATAGTGAAAATATTTTATATAATTAAATTTATACTATAATATGTAGTTCTATTTTTAGACTTTTCCTTGTTAAGGGATTTTTAAATAATTATTTAGGGAAAAACATGAAAAAACAGGCGGTATTTATTGCGGGCGATGAGAATATTTATTTTCCCGCGCTCGTTGCTTTGGAAAGTATTAATGAACACAATGAAGGTATATTTGATCTGTTTATGTGTTTTGATGGTAGTAAATTGACACCATCTATGCAACAAACATTAAATAAATATTCGATAAATTTTGTTGATACTAAGGAATTAAGCAAATTTGGTATTGAAGAAAAATTTTCGACTATGATTGAAAATCATTGGCCTATTGATATTTTTTATAATTATGCATTACCTATTTATCTTGGTGAATTAGGTTATACTTATTCCTATAAAGTTGATTATGATATTCTTTGTGTTGGTAAATATATATTAGATGAAATAGAACCTTGTGATGTTTTTTTTTCCGGGTGGTCTAATAAAGTAGATTTAGAAAAAGAAAATATTGAAAAAGAAACTATTAAAAAACTCATAGATGAAAATATAATTTCAGGACAAAGTATTGATTACATGAATGTAGGATTTCTTGGTTTTAATAATAAAATTTATACTGAACAAAATTTTTTCGAAAAACTATCTGAAGTTTACCAATTACTTAAAAGAGAGTCTCCTAATGCAAAATTATTAGAACAAATTGCTTTTGCATTAGTCATTGAAAGTACAAAAGGAAAATTCAAGAAAATTCCAGAAACTTATAATCATCGAGTTCTATCCACACGAGAAAGTGATGATAATTTTGAGTTTGATACTAAAAATATCCATTTTATTACAAAATTTAAACCTTGGAAAAAACTTGAAAAAAATATAATCAAATGGTCTATTTTTAATAACGGAAGTCATATATATTTATATAGAAATTTATGGCTTGATTATGCATCCAAAATAGAGGGATTTGAGATTTTCTGCATGGAAAAACCATTAACAGTCAAACAACTTGTAGGAATGGAAATGCATGTTGTTCGATGCTTTAATGAAAAAGTTAACTCATTAAAAAACTTTAATTAACGGATAAGTTATCTTGTTATTTATTGACAACCTCTATATTGATAAAAAGGTTGTCAATTGAATAAAATATCATTTTTTCTCAGAAAATTTAATAATTTTATCTAAATTTGCCATTTCATTACTTACAAACATTGTTAATCCTTTAATGTAACAAGATAAAACTGACGGCGGCATCAACTGGTACTTATTATCAAATATCTTATTTAATAAATTAACTACTTTTTGATAATTTTTCTGAGCAAGGGACACTTTTGCCATTTGTATATGGCATTCTACATTATTAGGAGTGTGTTTTTCGAAATCGTCTAATAACTCATTTGATTTTTCAAATTGCCCTATGTTACGAAAAATATCAGCTAAAATTAATTGTGGTATATATTTTTTCAAAAAATATACAGATGTACTAGAATTTATTAAAGGATTAAGCTGCATAATAGCCCCACCCCAATTTTGTTGTGTCATTTTCACGAGCCCATTTAATATATCTAATTCATTTTGTTCAAATAATCCTTTTTCTAAAAAATCAAAATTAATTTTAGCTGTATGCAGCGAATTGGGGATATAGTAGCAACACGTTAATTGATAAAAAAGATCTATCACTTTTTTATCATTGATTTTTTCCCAATATTGAAACGCTTCTTCCCATTTTTCTTGAGTCATTAAAATAAATGCTTTGGTTTTATTATCTTTAATATCTTCAATCCGGACTTTTACATTATTAAAAAACAGAGATATTTGATATTTTCGATAACCAGCCTCTGCTAACATTTGTTGTGCAAGAATTTTCCAATATCCTTCTTTCTTCAATAAAACTTTAGAGCAAGCTATGATTTCATCCCAATTTGCAGACATATCTAGTGCTTTAATGTAAAGATTCAAAGCTGAAACAGGAATTATCATATAGTTATTATTAAATGTTTTCTTTAAATGAGAGAGCACATTAGAATAATCTTCTTTCATTAGAGATAATTTAATTTTCTGTAATTCGAATTCAAAATTGTCCGTTTTGTGTTTTTCAAAATTAACTAACTGTGTTTGACATTTATCAGGTTCATTATTTTTCCTATATACATCTGCCAGAATTAATTCAGGAAAAAATCTTTTCAAAAAATTATCTTTTACATTACTTTTAAGTAGAATATTTAATTGTTCTATAGCATCATTCCAATTTTCATTAGATGCTGATATTAATGCATTAATTAATAATGACGTTTCTTTATCATATTTTGAGTGTTGCAAAAATTCATTTTGAACTTTAACAACATAATCATTATTAGTTAAATACTGACAACAAATTAACTGATAAAAGAATTTAGAGCTTGAATTTTCCTTTACTTTACTCCAACTAACATAAGCATTCTCCCATTGTTCTAATCCCATAAAAAGAAATGCCTTCACTTTATCATTTTTAATATTATTAATATCAACAGGAAATATTGAAGGTTTTCTCTGATAGTAACATGCTTCTGCTAAAATAAGTTGTGCTATATCTTCTTGAGTTTTATCAAAGGATAATAATCGTTTAGCGCGCTCTATAGCTATTGGCCAATTAAGTTCTTCATACGCCCTTAACAGAAAATCAGCTAGTATTGTAAAATTTACTTCCTCAAGCGCTTCATTAGGTTTATCTAAATCTTCAATAGCTTGAAAAGTCCTTTCACAGCATTTACCATCTCTGTAAGGGTAAACATTTTTAATTCTTGAAAAATACGGTTCTTGAATAGCAAAATCATTTTTAACAATTTCTTTTAAAGCATTAGTCAAATCTTCTTCTGTCGTAACAACAGGACCAAAAGCATGTTTTCTATAATCAAAATAACCTTTAGAAAAAGTATGTTTCCCTGAAAAAAATTCATGTTCATCAAATTGATAGTATATAATCTGTTTTTCAATATATGCCATTTCAAAGGCAATAGATGAATAGTCTGTGATAAGAAGTGTTGATTTCAAAAATAATTCTTGAATGCTACAGTTTTCAGAACGCCATTGTTCTATATATGAGGGTATATTAAATTCGTCCAAGTATGGTTCTATATTTTTATGTAGTGCAAAAATAACTTTTATTCCATCATTCGTTATTTTTTTTAACTCTTCGCTATGTATGAAACTTTTCCAATGTACAGCATAATCAGTTAACATAAAATCAGGATTTTTATCGCGCTCTGAACGATCTGTTTTTGCTTTAGGTAAAATAGAATCACGCCATGTAGGCATTATTAAGATCGTTTTTTTATCTGATGCAAATTTGTCTTTTTGAAAAAATAATGCATCATGCCTTGGTAAACCTGTTAATTTTACTTCTTTATTTGTTAAAAAGTATTTATCGTCAAATGCAATTGAATTGAACTCCGGTTCTGTACTCGTAAGCATTATACTTACATTTTTCTTGGTATTAATCCAATTTGATAAATCGTCTTTAATCACACCGTGTTGTAAAAATACAAATTGTTGATTTAACATTGATCCGTCAGGAAAATAATCATTAACATATTTATCAATATGACTACTCACTACTTTTGATGCCGTTCTTAATAATTTTTTATGTTCAAAGGAGCCAAAGTTTAATAAATTAAAATTATCTTTTTTCAAACGATTCCAATCATGAGATTTGTTAGATAATACATAGTAAATATCTCGCTCTGGATGTGCAGATCTTATATACCGATATAAGTGCTCTGCATTATCGTCAGCTGCAGAATCTCTGTCCATTAAAATCCAATGATCTCTTCTGTTTGTTTGAACGAACTTTGCTAAATTTTCTATCATTTTTTCATAAGAAACCCCAGTATAAAAAAAAGTTCCTTTGATGAAAATTTTTGAATGAACACCATTAAATTTAATTTCAAATTTATTGAAGTTTTCTGGTAACTGAACCCATAGTTTATATGTTGTTACAAAATATCTATCACCAAATGTGTGTTTTTTCTTTTTTTGATACTTTGGAATTGTATCATTATTATCAAACAGTATTGCAATATTACTATCATTATAACTATGATACGAGATTAGTATTTCTTTTTTAGCTTGATCATATCTTTCTATATAGGCGATCTGACTTATATCCGTTATACCTTTAAAAAATCCTAGTATTCCTACTTTGAATAAGAACCAAATACCTGCTAAATCAAAACTCAAAATTACTTCTTTATCTATATAAGATAAAACCTTTTTGGCATTTTCATAAAACCTAATTTTTTCATCTTCACTGAGGATATTTAAAGGATTTGGATTATTGATTAAACGTTTACAAATCCAAGCGAAATCATATAAAGCTTGTCGTTGAATAAATTCTGGTATTTGTTCTAATCTTTCCTTATAAAATTCCAAAACAAATATTGGACCGCGTTCTAAAGCATCTAAAAATTTACGTTTATCATTCCAAGATGTATCTAAGGTTGAAGAATTGTCATCTCTTTTTCTATAATAATATTTAGCGGAAGGTAAAAAAGCTACTTTTAGTGCTTTAACATAGTATATGTATTCTGAAGCAAAACGTGCATCTTCAAATGAAGGTTTCAATCTAGTGTCAAAAAATAAATCGTTTTCAAGAATTACTTGTGTAAGAAATACTCCTGAATTAACGGACATCACGATATTTTTTCCAAACTCAAAATTAGAGTTATATTTTACTCCATTTGCAAAACGATATTTTAGTGGATGTGTATCACTGTATTGATCAACATTTTCATTATAAAAAATGAAATTGCAACTAACCATTCCTATATCTTCAGGATTTTTATCCAACACTTTTGCAATTTCTTCAAAATAATCTAAACTGACAAAGTCATCAGGATCCATGAAACTTACCCATTTAGTTTTTACATAATCCATACCGAAATTACGTGCAGATGCTTGCCCACCATTTTCTTTATGAATATAAGTAATATTATTTGGATATTTTTTTATCCATTTTTTAATGAGCTGTGCAGAATTATCTTTAGAATCATCATCGACTAAAATTAAATGAATATGATCCTCAAATCCAATAGTTTGATTGACTAAACTTTCAAAATAATCATTTAAATATCTCTCTACGCCATAAACTGCTGATACTACAGAGAATTCTTGTCCTGTTTTGTATTTTATTGATGGGGCATGCTTTAAAATATAATTTTGCCTTTTTACATACATATCTGAGAAAAAAAGCTTAGGATTCTTTTTTAATTTATTCCATTTTTTTATTATTGACATAATCTTTTAAGACCCTATAATTCATGAAGTTAGCCGATTAAAGAAATAATTTTAATCTGTTATTATTTATTTAAATATAAAATCTACTCAAAAACTTTATTAAATTATCTTTGTAGTTTTTTTCATTAATATTTTTTGCTGAAAAATCATTTGCACAAAAAGAATGAGGCAATGACTCATATCTATTACTAAGGAAAGTATAATTAGTTTTAGCTGTTGATGAACGTACATTGAAATAGTAACAAATATCACGTGACAATTTGGATTTACCTTCTAAATACATCATCCAAGGAACTAGGAATGTCGCTAAATTGAGATCATTTTCATATCTAAATCGATTGGGAAGAAATCCATTAATTTCATTTGTAAACAATGTCCAAGCTAACTCGAAATATGATTTCTTTAATGGAACATAAGTATGAGCTAATGGATTATTTATTTTTTTATTATATTTTTTTAATAGTAAATTACGACAATTTAAACTAGCAGATAAAGTTGGAGTATTAATACCTTTCTGAATCATTTGATCCAAATTTTTTTTATTTAAAAACAAAGATGACAAATTATTGCCACTTAAAAAATGTGTTTTAGGTAGTTTTCTGGCAATAAACACATCATCATTAAAGTAAATAAAATTTTCAGACAATCTAGGAATATTATGTAAATGTGCTTCAATAACATGAGAGTTAAATGTGGGAAGATATTTATGATTTATTATTTGCTTGTGATCAATTATTTTAACTTTATTGGACAAAGGAAATTCTGGAATTTGTTCATCTGTAACTAAATATATTGAGTTTACCCAAGGTATGTGAGATTCAATACTTTTTATTACATAGTATAGTTCACCATGATTTTCAAATCTTGAATTATCAATCGATAAATGATTAATATCACTTTTACTATGAGCTTTATAATAATTTAGCTTTTTAATCCAATTGGGATCATTATTATTAACCCATGTAATAACCACATCAATAGTTTCTGAACATTGATTTTCATAAATGTTATATAACCTAAAATCATCCGTGATTAATATATTTTCATTAATAACATTGTGACCTTGTTCATCAAATGATAAAGGATATTTATTTATAAAATAGTCCCTAAGAAAAATACCTGGATTTCTTACAAATTTATTGAATTTACTCATACTATCAAATTAACATTTACTCATAATACAAAACTTATTTTAATTTTTTACTTACTTTCTCAAAATAAACAGAGTGTTTAACACAATATAACTTTAAAATAATTTCTGAATCTTGAAAAACTGACTCTTTCAAATTTTCAATTTTTAGATCACTGTAATATTCCAATTCGTTAAAGGTTGACTTCACCCCTAATTTATAAATACCATCAGGAATATCATCAATTAATAAACCTTCATTTTTAAATGTAAACATTCCAGCTTTATCATAACTAATATAATCTCCATTAAATAATTTCCGACTAATATTTGGATCTGAAAATTTTGCTAACTGTTTTTGATAACATGAATTCTCTTTACTAAATAATAAGAAGTTTTTTATACAAGGAGTATAATCAGGGCAAGGGATGCCAATAATAGCAGCGATACCTGTTAAATAGAGTTTATTGTTTTTTAATAAAATGTTATACAATTCAACATAATGATGACATTTTTTTTCATCAATAGAGTCTTTTATAGGTGAGAGTTTATAGATATTATGAAATACTCCTTGGCCTACATATATTGGCTTATTTTTAATTGTCTTATTCCAATAATGCTTTTGCGCTTTTATTTGACTAGCATGTGTTCTAATCCAGGGCTCAGTTAACATGATATTTTGCCGTTCCCAAGCAATATCTTTTTTAGTGGTCCTAGCAGGAGATCCAACAATTACACAATTGTTTGGATATCTTCCTTTTACAACGCTGGCAAAACCAATTACAGAACCTTCACCTATTTGACTACCAGATAAAACGACAGAATTAAAAGCAAACCATACATGCTCACCTATAATGATATCTTTTGATTTATTTACTCGATCTCCTGTATTAACATCATAAATTGCATGAGCATCATCCGAACGAATTTGATTACCTGTTGCGAACATGCAGTCATCTCCAACTACAATTTTCGTTTTTTCTGCTGATGTTATATATATTTTATTAGTACAAGTTACATTATCGCCAATGTTAATATTACAACAATAACCAGCTCTTATTTGCCCTGATAAGTTTCCATTTTCACCAATCATAATAACTGCATTATGTGATGGAAAATCAAAATTAATATTACGAATTTTACTTGTATCAGCAATGATTAATTTATTGTTTCCGCCAACAAAATTCACTGTAACATTATGTAAATTTTTAGGCGCGAAAACCAAATTTCCATTATGGTCCGAATAATTACCAATTATATTTATATTTTCCATTCTAGTTTTCTCGCTAATATTTTCGAAAGAAATTAATTAATGTTCAACTCAAAATCAGTATAATAAACTGATCCCTTTATCTGGGATTTACTACATAAATAAGTTCGATAACGTTCAAACAATTCAGCATCAGGTTTTTGCCCTTCTTTCCAGAAATAATGGAGCCCTTTTTGAAAAGTTAGTCCTTTTATATCATAATGAGCATTACCTAATACCTTAACTGGTAATCCATGGATAAGCGCTGAAAGTCCACAAGTACTGTTAACTGTAACTAATCCTTTGGCTTTCCTTAACAAAACAGGCATAGGAATACCATGCATATATATTATTCTTTTACTAACACCATATCGTTCAGCTAATTTTTTAATCAATTTTCTATAGTTATTAAAACCTTCATCCATTGGGTGATGCTTAATAAGTAGATAACTTTTATCATCAGCAAACATAGAGAAGGATCGAATAACCCTAAAAATATATGATCTCATTGAATGGTAGTAACTGTGAACTTGTATTTGAAAATCTTGATCACATTGCAATGGAAAAATATAAAATGGATTATATTCGTCATTAACCACTTTTTTTGTTAATCTTGGCAATATTAGTCTTGACTTAAATTTTCTTATTAATGCTAAGCTCCAATGAAAAGCATAAAAAGTTAGTGAGTTTTTTCTGTGATGTATATAATTTGGGTATTGCCGTCTTTTTAAAAACATTAAAATATAATAAACACAAGTATAGTAAACCATCGTATAAAAATGTGATTTTTCTTTGTTTTTCTTAAAAGAGGTAATTTGAATATTTTGATAAAAATCGTAATTTTTAGGAATTAGAGAAAAGCCATTCACACCATTTTTTTCAAACGTAATATAATGTGGTCTTAAATAGCCTTCTTCAAAAACCCAAAATGATAAACTTGGGTTGGAATTAACTACTAATTTAGCTATTTTGTGGTAAGCTCGACAATCACCAAAAACAACAATTGCATTAATATTATATTTTTCAATATAATCGACTAAAAATTGATGAAATTTGGCAATCGGTTCATAAAAAGACATACTATTCCGCGGAAAGAAAAACTCATCGCCTCCATTTAAATTAATCTTATAAACTTTACATCCTTGATTTTGTAACCATTTTGCAACATTTTTAAAAAATGGACCAACAGGTCCTTGTAACAAAAGAATATTTTCTTTCGTTTGAACTAACTCATATAAATAATGACTCATTCCATAATTCACATAATAAATTATTTCGCATAAAAAAACATATTATTTGTTATAAATACAAGTATATAATTTATTAATCTAGTTCCTTTATAAATCCATTTATGAAACCAAAAACTTGCATATAATTTATTAATTTATGATTATAAATATAACTTTATTCTAAGGTTTAGTTTCAATAATAATTAATGTAATAAAACACAATAATATTTATTATTAATTTACTATTATGATAAGCTAATATTAAATTTTTGTAAAATTTATTAGAATTATTTTTGAGCAAATTGCATGTTTGAGTAAAAGATGTTAGTAAATGGTAATAATTTCTCTATTTTTTAAAATAATTAGATAAAATTTCACATAGTAAATTATATTATAACATTCATAACGTTTTCAGACTTATTTAATCAATTTTTACTAAACTTTATTTTAACAATAAGATGGAGGATGTGCTTTATTTTTTGAAGTTGCTTTTTTAACCAAAATTGGTTAATTAGTCGTGTCTTTTCTAATTTTTCATTATTTAAATATTTAACCAATGTTTCTGGATCTGTGAAATCTAGAGATTTAGGATGAATATATATCGAATATTCATACATCACAATATAAATTAACTCATCTAATGATAAAATTCGACGCCTAAGAGAATTAGGATATAAATCTGTAGTTAATCCCCAACCTGAATAAAATGGTTGACCATAGCAAACAACTTTTTTATGACGGATTAATGCTTCGAAACCTGCTAATGATGTAATTGTATGAATTTCATCAACCTGCTCAATGCAATGAATAATATCAGCAAATTCAATAATATCATTCACATATTTTTTTAATTCCGTTTTATTTATCTCCCCTATTCTATTACCACTTAAAACATCAGGATGAGGTTTATAAATAATATAAGCGTCTTGATTTTTTTTTCTAACCATTTGAACCAGTTCCAAATTGGTTTTGATTATAGGTGATCCAAATATTATCGACGCATCGTCTTCAACTTGACCAGGTATTAATATTATTTTTCTTTTTTCATGATTAGGTTTAATATTCTTTTCATTACCAACATTATATTTGCTTATTTTTGTTTCAATTATCAATTTTTGTAATGATTTAGCTTTTTCTTGCTCTTGTTTTGTCACCACTCTAGTCGCTAATAATGACTCTAATTCGCTAATTTTTTGAGAATTAAAATATATACCTAACCCATCTATCACTAAGGAATATGGCATTACTAAATTAGAGCCTAATCCTATTGATCGAATAAAGCCATCCTCTATACGCATAATACAAAATTTTTCGTTCTGAATAATTGGAATAATACTTTTTTTACCTTGCCCCCAGATTAATATTTTTTGGGATTTGACATCATGATTTAATTTGTTGTCATTTTCAATCTTTCTAAACTTATTAATAGAATAAAAATGAATTTTGACTGAAGGAAGATTTAAATATGGCAGTAATACGTGTTTTTTCCAGAATGAAAATCCAACTAATTTAACTGAACCACGAAGTTTATTATTTAATTTTTTAATTTTAGTGAGATAATTAATAACGTCGAATATTGTTCCTTTTTTACCTGTATATGGATTTATATATTGGCAATATAGGATATAACTTGCTACAAATAATTCGGTAATAGTCGCCTCTGTTCTTCTTTCATTATTTTTTAAACTTTTTATATTTTTATGTCGATCGTCTGTCACTCCCCATCCAGCATACCATGGTAATCCGAAGGTAATAACTTCTTTACCTAATAAAAGAGCTTCAAATCCCATATGAGATGTGACTACATAAACTTTATCAATTTGTTTTAACAATGAAATAGGATTAATATCCTCGCTGAGTAAAACTATTGAATCTTTATTTAAATTACTTGTTAAAAAACCTTCTTTATAACCATTAATAACATCTGTATGTGTTTTAACATATATGGTTGCGGTAGGATTTTCCTGTAATGCTTTATCTAACATTTCAAGAAAAGTTTGATGATCTGCATCACCATATTTGACAGACATATCACCAACAGTTTGATCAATTACTAAAACTTTCTCATTTTGAAGATGATGTTCATTACTGAAACCTGTAAAGTTTGGCGCGTGATTGTATTTTGTTAATTCATTGTCAGTTATTAATTTTATCGCTTGTATTGCATAATCTAAATGGAGAACTAGACGGCTTTTATCTTTTATCAATTTTTCTAATTCTGAGGGAAAACGAGCATCATAATAAATACCTGTACTATCAGCTATAAGTGATAATGGAGAATACCCCTCTAATCCCAAACCCACAGAACGTAAAAAACCATCTTCAAGCGAAATAAACGGCAGTTTATTTTCTGTTGCATATTTTCTTGCTTTTTTTGTAGTTGGGCGAAGTCCCCATCCAGCAATTGCATTAGCTTGTTTTTTATTTTTCTTATCTGTAAAAATTAAATCAGGAAAAAAATGATTAATGTTTTTAATTTTGATGATTTTTTTCGAAAAAACAGCAATTTTTTGCATAAGAAAGCGAATGACTTTTAAATTAAACGTTATTGCTTATTGTGATATTGATAAGCTTCGTCTATAGTTTCAAATTGATGTAATAGCCCTTCCTCTAAAACCATTGCTTTATCACAATAACTTTTGATAGCATTCATATTATGTGACACCAATATTAAAGAACGATCTTTTTTATTTTCAAATAATTCGTTTTTGCATTTTTGAGTAAATCTTGAATCCCCTACAGCGATAACCTCATCAATTAGATAACAATCAAATTCTATTGACAAAGATAATGCAAAAGCTAAACGAGCCCTCATGCCTGAAGAATATTTTTTAATAGGTTCATATAAATAATCTCCTAATTCGGCAAAATCTTCTACATATTCCTTCGTTTTTTTTATTTCAGTCTGGTAAATTCTACATATAAACCGTAAATTATCCATACCAGTCAAACTACCCTGAAAAGCACCAGTAAAAGCTAATGGCCAAGAAATGGACATACTGCGTTTGATAGTACCTGATGTTGGTTTTTCTATTTCACTTATAAGTCTTATTAATGTTGATTTACCTGCCCCATTGCGACCCAGAATTCCGAGTTTTTCACCTCGATGTAAAGTAAAACTAATATTATTTAAAACAGTTTTATACCCTTTTCGTGTAGCGTATTTTTTGGATACATTGTCGACTATAATCATTATCCTTCCTCAATTATATTGTTTTCGTATATTTTAACCATAGCCAATCCAATGAAAAGTAGAACCACATTACATAAAATTAGATAGCTTATACTTTCATGAGTGATGACAGATGAACCAAAATATCCAAAACGGAACATTTCAGTTCCATGTACAGGAGGTAGAAAAAGTAATAACCCTTGAATTTCGTTAGGAAAAGTGTCAACCCAAAAAAATGCACCAGAAAAAGGGATCATGATAAAACTTAGTGTTCCCCATATTTTATCAAAAGATTCAAATTTGGCTGATAAAACAAAAATGATCAATCCAAGTCCTAGAGAAAACCAACACATTAGCCCCCAAGCACATAGCATATAAAATGGATCGTTCGGTATGGATATTAATCCCAAAAAAATGAAAATTATCATCACAAAGATTTGAGCTGCACTTGCACCAATCATTTCAAGAAAAATACGCGCATACACAACGTCCAAAATACGTATATTATGGTGATATAGTAAAGCTTGATTGGCTTTAACAGCACCCTTAGCTCGAGAAGAGCTATTACGCCACATCATAACTATTGGATAACCTGTCAGCACAAACGCAATGATGTTAAGATTAGAAACAACGTCAACTTTAAAAAAGTACCATATCAGGCTTATTAATAATGTTAATGACATGGGCTCAACAAACAACCATAAAAAACCAATATTATTACGACCATAGCGAGTAATGATCTCACGTAATATTAAAGCTTTTATCACATTAATTTGTATAATAAGTGAGCGTAAAAATTGAGTTCTAGAAATTAATTCATTCATCAATCTTTATGCTCCCTTATCCCCGCTAACATCAAATTAAATATTCCATATATAATCAGGCATATGACAAAAGTTGCGATAATATTATAGATACGTGAAGGTTTAAATGAGACATCAGAAACACTAGGCTGCTCTATACGTTCTAAATAAAGCTGTTTCTTCGTTATCTCCACTTGAGCATTACGTAAAGATAATGTAGCTGCTTCAAATTGCTGTTTTGCAACAGTATTATTTATGAGAATTTGTTGATATTCAGCCAGATTAGCATCTTTATTTTTATTTTTTTGGAAGTCAGCGAGTGCTTGAGCTTCTTTTTTCATTTGTAGTTCAGCATCTTTTAGCTCAGCTAAAGATGCAGTTATAAGGTCTTGTTTAGCACGCAAATTTATTTGATTAACAAATCCTTCAGCTTTTTTTAATAAATTTTCATTAATATCAAAAGCATCTTGCATATCAAATGCATTGACTTTAATCGTAGCAATACCGGTAGAAATATCAAAGTTGACATTTATCATGTTACTCATGTAACGATAAAAATATTCATTTTTATCCATAAATTCAAAGTTGAATCCATTAAAACGAGCTATGACATCACCTTTTTGAGTATACCATTGTTTAATGGGTAACAATTGTTCAATAGAAGACAATGCATCTCTAGACTTTATATATGAGAGAACAACATATGAATCATCATTAGAACGAGAAAGACCAACTTTTGAAAAAATACTCCCCAACCCTCCCAATGATGATTGGGTATCAGATGACCGTATAATATAGGTTGCTTCGGATGTATAAATATTTTCTGCTATCAATCCAAAATATATTATTGACAATAAAGTCGGTAATGTTACAAGTAAATGCAGTAACCATTTTTTTTTAAACTTTATGAATAAAGACATAATAGTATCAAGCCTATCGATTAATAAATTATTCTGTTATTTGGCTAACTTGATTAATCATCCCTACACCTGGTGAAAACACCGCATATAAGAATTTCTGTAGTTCAATAATAGGTGCAGATGCAACATAAACAATATCATTATTTTGAATTTGGAAATTTTTCATAATGAAAAATGAGTTAGGATTAGTCAAGTCAATTTGATAAACTGTTGGAATAGTTTCTTTATTGTTATTGGATAATTGGTTATCTTGATATCTAAATACAAACACGCCTTTTGCATTTGCTTTATTGTCATTTAGACCTCCAATACGACCTAGTGCTTGAGATAAATCAATTCCTATAGCTTCAAATCGTACTTCTCTGGTTGCCCCTGTAGCTCCCATTGAAATAAAAGAACTTGGTTTATTAATTAAAGTAATAACATCATTTTGTTGAAGGTGAACATTAAATTGAGGATTTGATAAAACTAAACTTAGTGGAATTTGGCTATTTTTTTTATTTCGAGTGAGTTGTATTAATGTATCTTTAATATCATACATATTACCACCTAACATGGCAACAGCATCTAATAATTGCTCACCCTTAGCGGTAAGGGTCAATTTTCCACTAAACTTGTCCCCAATAACAGTTACTGTTGACGATCTTTTCTCTAAAACCGTAATTATAATTTGGGGTCTATTGGCAATACCAGATAGTTTTTCCATTATCTCATTTTGTACTTGCGAAGGGGTTTTGTTATCAACTTCTAAAATTCCAACAAATGGTAAAGAAATAAGGCCTTTTGAATTAACTGTCACTATTGGCAAATCAGTTAATCCAGTTCTAGGAGCTCCTGTATCACTTGATCCTGTAAATAATATTGCTGGTGGAGTTTCAATAATTGAGATTTTTAGACTATCCCCTTTCCCAATTTTATCGACTTTTTGAATTTGATTTGTTGTTTCATTGATAAATTTTATAGGACTCTTAGATGAGTTAGCATCTTTAGTAAAATTAATTGAATTATTGAGATCGACTAAATTAACTTTACTATAGATTGCATCTTGGCTGAGATTATTTTTATTTATATCTTTTATTGAAGAAAAACTTGGTCCAGAATGAGGTAAAATCGAACAACCGCTTAAAATCATGACTAGCGTTATGGGAAGAAGGGATGGTAGTTTCAAAATAAATTTCCTTATACATCATTTCTTATTTTTCTTATTTTTATTATAAAACAGATAATCTTAGACTAAAAGTATTTTGTGGTGGAGACTCTATCAGCCACATCTCACACACATATTTTTTACTTTGGCTGCTTCCTTCCGGACCTGACCTGATGAGCAAAAAAATGTTGCAAGAGGACCCATAGTGCCTCCATAGGAAAGGTTATATTATGCTTTAATTATAAAATTATTTCAATTATTATTTTATCCAATACTACCCAATCGACCTTTCTTTAATCTTAATTTTAAAGAAAGGCGATTGTAATAAGAGTATAGAATTTAATCCTACATTGTAAATTATAGTGCTAAATTCTTTTCTACTCGTTCTCTGAATTTAATACCTGGTCTGAATGTAACAACTCGACGAGCGGAGATATCCACACTTTCACCAGTTTTTGGATTACGACCTGGGCGCGAATTTTTATCACGTATAGCAAAATTACCAAATCCAGATAATTTTACCGGTTCCCCTTTTTCTAAAGCCACTCGAATCTCTTCAAAAAAAAGTTCAACAAGGACTTTAGCTTCTTGACGATCAATATTAAATTTTTCGGCAAGACGATCTGCAATATCAGCTTTAGTTAATGTCATAGTTATTATTCTCTTAATAGGGCTTTAAAATGATTTTGTAAAGCAGTGACACACTTGCTTACAATGTTTGCTATATCTTCTTCTTCAAGTGTACGTGATTTGTCTTGTAAAATCAAACTGATAGCAAGGCTTTTTTGATCTTCTTTAATGTTATCTCCTTGATAGACATCAAAAAGATTAACTTTAACAAGTTGCTCTCCTCCAGCTTGCTTACACACTGAAATAATTTCTGCTGCTGGAATTGTATTTGAAACAATAATCGCTATATCTCGTTTGTTTGACGGATATTTTGAAAGGTCTTGAGCAACAGGCACCTTTTTAAAGTTAATTTTAGCTAAATTTATTTCAAAAACAAGCGTTTTACTATTTAAAGATAATTTTTTTTCGATTTCTGGATGTAAAACACCAAAATAACCGATAACCTCATCATTTAAATTGATTACTGCACTTTGTCCTGGATGTAAAGCTGATAATTCTGCTCTATTAAACTGGACTTTTCCATCACAACCTAACAGTGAGAAAATGGCTTCAAGATCCCCTTTTAGATCATAAAAATCAATGCTCTTTTTAGGTAATTGCCAATGATCTTCGTATAAATTACCCGTAATAACTCCAGAAAGCATGAATTCTTGACGAACACCAAACTCACATTTTTCATCTGGTATAAAACGTAAACCCGTTTCAAATAATCGTAAACGGGATTGTTGTCGATTTTGATTATAGAGCACCGCATCTAATAATCCTGACCACAATGATAAGCGCATTACAGACATTTCACTGGAAATTGGATTTGGTAAAGTGATTGCAGGTTCATTCGGATGAAGAATATGCTGAATTTTAGGATCAACAAAACTATATGTCACGGCTTCTTGATAACCATGATCAACCAATAAGTCTTTTATTCGGCGTAATGATATAATACTTTCTGGTTTTGGCTGCATTATCGATTCAATTTTCATATTTGCATTCGGAATATTGTTATATCCGTAAATGCGGGCAACTTCTTCAACCAAATCTTCTTCAATTTGTAAGTCAAAACGCCAGCTAGGTGATTTAACGATCCAAATGTCGCCTTTATATTCTACTTCACAACCAAGTCGAACCAATATATCCGTAATTTTTTGTGCTTCAATGAAATAACCTATAATTCGATCAATTTTGTTACGGTGTAACTTTATTGTTGCTTGTGAGGGTAATTCACTTTGATTTATAACTTCAATAACAGGCCCAACCTCCCCGCCACAAATATCAACTAATAATTGTGTCGCTCTTTCCATTGCAACAAACTGTAATGCAGGATCGACACCACGCTCATAGCGGTGAGAAGCCTCTGTATGTAGACCATATTCTCGAGCTTTACCTGTAATTGCTAATGGAGCAAAAAAAGCTGACTCAAGAAAAATATCTGTAGTTGATTGTGTTACACTTGATTTTTCACCGCCCATAATACCGGCAATTGCTAAAACTTTATTATGATCAGCAATAACTAATGTTTTATCATTCAATTTAACTTCATTACCATTAAGTAATGTCATTTCTTCGTCTTGGTGAGCATAACGAACAATAATGCCTTTTTCAATTTGGTTTAAATCGAACGCATGCATTGGATGACCAAGTTCAAGTAATACATAGTTAGTAATATCAACGACAGCATCAACAGAACGAATGCCTCCTCGGCGCAACTTTTCTCTCATCCATAATGGTGTCATCGCATTGATATTGATATTTTTAATCACTCTTCCTAAGTAACGAGGAGCTGCTTTTGGAGCATCTATTTGGATTGATAAGGTATCAGAAATTGTTGCTGGTACATTTGCTATTTTAATTTCTTTCATTGGAATATTATTAACGGCTGATATATCTCTAGCCACACCAACAATACCAAAACAATCAGCACGATTAGGTGTAACACTTATATCAATCATAACATCGTTAAGATTTAAATATTCTCGAATATCTTTTCCCAAAGGCGCATTATCAGGTAATTCAATAATACCATTATGATCATCAGTAATACCTAATTCTGAATAAGAGCATAGCATCCCTTCTGAAGGCTCACCGCGTAGTTTTGCTGATTTAATTTTAAAATCACCAGGTAAAACTGCCCCAACAGTAGCGCAAGCAACCATTAAACCTTGTCGGCAATTTGGTGCACCACACACAATATCAAGTAATTCATCTTTACCTATGTCCACTTTAGTTACACGAAGTTTGTCTGCATTAGGATGTTGTTTACACTCAACAACTTTTCCTATCACTACACCAGTAAAATCCCCTGCAACCTTTTCCACATTATCAACTTCTAAACCAGCCATTGTTAATTGATCGGCTAGCATTTCGCTACTAATTTCTGGATTGATCCATTCACGTAGCCAACTTTCACTAAATTTCATGTTTTGATCTCCAGAATTAATTAAATTGCTTTAAAAAACGTAAGTCGTTTTCAAAGAAAGAACGTAAATCAGTGACACCGTAACGTAACATTGTCAATCTTTCTATTCCCATACCAAAGGCAAAACCGCTATAAATTTCAGGATCAATACCAACATTACGTAATACATTAGGGTGAACCATTCCACATCCCAATACTTCTAGCCATTTACCATTTTTAGCTTTAATGTCAACTTCTGCTGAAGGTTCTGTAAATGGAAAGTAGCCAGGCCTAAATCTTATTTCCATATTATCTTCAAAAAAGCAATGAAGAAAATCATGTAATAAACCTTTCAAATGGCTGAAGCTGATGTCTTTATCAACTAATAATCCTTCCATTTGATGGAACATCGGAGTATGAGTCTGATCATAGTCATTACGGTAAGTTCTTCCTGGAGCAATGATTCTGATTGGCGGTTTTTGATTTTCCATAGTTCGAATTTGAACTGTTGAAGTTTGGGTACGCAATAAACGTTTCGCATCAAACCAGAATGTATCATGATCAGCTCGAGCAGGATGGTGAGCAGGAATATTTAGTGCATCAAAGTTATGATAATCATCTTCTATTTCTGGTCCAGTTTCAACCACAAAACCAAGTTCCCCAAAAAAATCAACTAAGCGATTAATTGTTTTTGTTACTGGATGTAATCCCCCTAACTCAAGAGATTTACCTGGTAAGGTAATATCAATCATCTCATTTGCAAGTTTTGCATCTAGGGCTTGACGCTCTAAAAGATTGCGTTTTTGATTTAATATTTCAACAACTTCTTGTTTTGCATCATTGATTTTTTGGCCGACTGCTGGGCGTTCTTCGGCAGGAACATCACGTAAAGAAGCCATCTGCAATGTAAAGTAGCCTTTCTTACCAAAATATTCCACTCTGATCTGTTCGATCGTATTAATGTCGTTAGCATTTTCAATAGCGGATTTGGCATTACTTACCAGTTCAACTAATTGAGACATAAAATTCTCCTGCTTATTGTTCATTACATAAAAAAAGCCTCTCCTGAGGCTTTTATAATTATTTTTCGTTTTTCCATTGCCTCACGAATGAAAATTTTTAATGAAGCTAAAAAAGAAACGAAAAACAACTAATTTCATAATTACTTTACTCTTAAATAATATTGTCAATAAAATGATAAAAGCCGAGATAACTCGGCTTTTATAAAGCTATTATAATGCAGCTTTTGCTTTTTCAACTAATGCAGCAAATGCATTTTTGTCAAATACAGCAATATCAGCAAGGATCTTACGGTCGATTTCAATTGAAGCTTTCTTTAATCCATTGATAAAACGGCTATAAGAAAGACCGCATTGACGAGCAGCAGCATTAATACGAACAATCCATAATTGACGGAATTGACGTTTACGCTGACGACGGTCACGGTAAGCATATTGTCCAGCTTTGATTACTGCTTGGAAAGCAACACGATAAACACGTGATCGAGCTCCATAATAACCTTTTGCTTGTTTTAAAATTTTCTTGTGACGTGCACGAGCAATAACACCACGTTTAACACGAGCCATAAACTATATCCTCTAATTAATTAACCAATAAATTAAGCGTATGGAACACACGCAGTAACTAAACCTAAATCGCCTTTTGACACAGTAGTCAAACCACGTAAATGACGTTTACGCTTAGTTGATTTTTTGGTTAGGATATGACTCTTGTTAGCTTGTTTATGCTTAAAGCCACCAGAAGCTGTTTTTTTAAAGCGCTTTGCTGCGCCTCTTACAGTTTTAATTTTAGGCATTTTATTAATTTCCACTTCGCATTGTTAATAAAAATAAAATAATGGTGTAATTTTTAGAAAACTAAAGATTAACTTGCAAAACCATTACTTCTTCTTCGGCGCGAGCACCATTATCATTTGACGACCTTCAATCTTAGTTGGATAAGATTCAATAACCGCCAAATCAGCTAAGTCTTCTTTAATGCGATCAAGCATCTCAGTACCTAACTGTTGGTGAGCCATTTCACGTCCACGAAAACGCAACGTGACTTTAGCTTTATCGCCATCTTCTAGAAAGCGAATCAGGCTGCGGAGTTTTACCTGATAGTCGCCTTCATCTGTACCAGGTCGGAATTTAATTTCCTTAACCTGAACAACCTTTTGCTTCTTCTTCTGTTCTTTTGTTGCTTTACTCTTTTCATAGAGGAACTTGCCATAATCCATAATTCGACAAACAGGTGGCTCTGCATTAGGGCTTATTTCGACTAAATCTAAAGTTGCTTCTTCCGCTTGTTTTAAAGCTTCTTCTAAGCTTACTATACCGAGCTGTTCACCATCGACGCCGGTTAACCTCACCTCACGAGCAGTAATCTCATCATTGATCTTATGCGCGCGTGTTGACTGAATACGTTTACTGACTTTAATATCTCATTCCTCCAAATTAATTTATCGTTAATTCATTTGTTCTAATGAACGACTATGAATTTCATTAAGCAACAATTCTATAACATGTTTCACTTCAAAGCTACCAAGATCTTTACCTTGACGAGTTCGAACTGAAATTGTTCCTGATTGCATTTCTTTGTCTCCACAAACAAACATATACGGAACACGTTTTAGAGTATGCTCTCGAATTTTAAACCCAATTTTCTCATTTCTCAAGTCTGCTTTTCCTCTAATTCCAACTTTTTGCAATTGCTCGGTTAATTGTTTGGCATATTCAGCTTGATTATCGGTAATATTTATTACTGCAACTTGCAAAGGAGCAAGCCACGTAGGGAAGAATCCAGCACAATCTTCGGTTAAAATTCCCATAAAGCGTTCCATTGAACCTAAAATTGCTCTATGAATCATAACTGGTGTATGGCGTTCGTTATCTTCACCTACATAAGTCGCATCTAAACGTTCTGGCAACATGAAATCAAGTTGTACTGTACCACATTGCCATGCTCGACCTAAGCAATCATGTAAAGTAAATTCAATTTTTGGTCCATAAAATGCGCCTTCGCCTGGTAAATATTCGAATTCAATACCATTTTCAGTTAAACATTCAGCCAAATCTTTTTCAGCTAAATCCCATGTTTCATCTTTACCAATACGTTTTTCTGGGCGAGTTGATAATTTAACGGTAATATCTTTAAAACCAAATGTGCTGTAAGTGTCATAAACCATTTTAATACAGCTGTTTACTTCACCTCGAATTTGCTCTTCAGTGCAGAATATATGCGCATCATCTTGGGTAAAGCCTCTAACACGCATTAAACCATGTAATGAACCTGACGGTTCGTTACGATGACAACTACCAAACTCAGCCATACGTAAAGGTAAATCACGATAAGATTTTAGACCTTGATTAAAAATTTGTACATGACCCGGGCAGTTCATTGGTTTAATACAATATTCACGATTTTCAGACGAAGTAACAAACATTAACTCTTTATAGTTACCCCAATGACCTGTTTTTTCCCACAATACGCGATCCATCATAAATGGACCTTTTACTTCTTGATAATTGTATTCTTTTAGTTTAGTACGAACAAAAACTTCTAGTTCACGAAATATAATCCAACCATCATTATGCCAAAATACCATACCGGGTGCTTCTTCTTGCATATGATAAAGATCTAGTTGTTTACCAATTTTACGGTGATCACGTTTAGCAGCTTCTTCTAAAAATTGTAAATAACTATCAAGTTGTTTTTTATCCGCCCAAGCCGTGCCATAAATACGTTGTAACATTTTATTATCACTATTACCACGCCAATAAGCACCTGCAATTTTTTGTAATTTGAAATGATGACAAAAACGCATATTAGGAACATGTGGTCCTCGGCACATATCAATATATTCTTCATGATGATAGAGTGCCGGTGTTGAATCTTTAGGAATATTTTCGTCTAAAATAGCAATTTTATACGGTTCACGACGATCCCAAAATACTTCTCTTGCACGTTCCCAACTCACAACTTCTTTTTTTACTTCATAATCTTTTTTTGCTAATTCGTGCATGCGTTTTTCTAAAGCATCAAGATCTTCCTGAGTTAAAGAATGTTCTAAATCGATATCATAGTAGAAACCATTGTCAATAGTTGGACCAATTGCCATTTGCGTGTCAGGCCATAATTGTTTAATAGCATGACCTAATAAATGAGCACAAGAATGGCGAATAATTTCTAAACCATCTTCATCTTTGGCAGTAATGATAGCTAATGTTGCATCCTCTTCAATTACATCACAAGCATCTTTACGTTGACCATTTACACGCCCAGCAATACAAGCCTTAGCAAGCCCTGCTCCAATACTTTGAGCAACTTCTAGAACAGTAACTGGTTTATCAAATTGACGTTGACTTCCGTCAGGAAGAGTAATAATTGGCATAATAAATCCTTATAACAGTGGTGCGCCACACGAAAGCGCACATGCGTACATAAATAAGCGGAATATACTATCACTTATTACAAGGTTTTTAAATAGGATTAAGCTTGATTTAAAATTAGATTTTTATCGATTTAATCATCTATGATGATTTCATGAACTTAAAAAGCTCAAAATCAATTTATTAATGGTATTTATGAATATTAGACAAGAATTATGTAACACTATAATGTTGTAAGTTAAATTACCTAGCTTTAATTTTTTTACTAATCAGCTAGGCTTATAAAAAATTATAATTCTGCTAAATATGTTTCAGGTATAACTGGTATTGAACCATTTGGGGTACAGACGTAAGAAGCGATACGATTTGCTTTAATATTAATTTCCTGTAATGCTTTACCTTTCAAATCTAACACACTACTAATTGCCATAAATGAATCGCCAGCACTAACAGTATCAATCCCTGTGATTTTTTCTGCTGGACGATAATCTTGCTCACTTTTGGTAATTAAATGACTACCATTGTTACTACAAGTTTAAATTAATAATTCTAATAGTTGATCCTATCATAATAATGGCTATACCATTTGCACAAAGCTCATCGATAATTTAATAGATTTCAGCATTAGCGCCAATATCAATTATTCGAGTTAGTAGCTCTAATTTGATGTGGGAATTACTAAAGATTAGATAATTCAAATTCCACAAAATGATGAAAAAGTTATAAATTATTTGTCAAAATTAAATATCAAACACGTTGTTTGTGGTAACAATTTTACGGCAATGCAATTAATTTCGTTAAATCAAAGAATCAATCCAAAACAAAATTATTTACAATCAGTTTTGATGACGCGGATTATGCCTATTATCCTTTAACATTTCTTTTGAGATATAAGCAATCTTTGGCTAGTATCGCCCTAATTGCAGTTAAAAATTTGATTCAATGAGTTTATAACCCAACATTACCAATTCGTACTGTAGAATTAGTCATTCGAGCTTCAAGTGGAACTTGATTTGGCTTTTGATTATGTTAAACAGAAATGCAAATAAAATATAATAATTACATTTATTTAAATGCGACGTTGTCACTATATTGAGCGAAATAATAATCTTTATTTAACAAAAAATTTGATTAAAATGTCTAAATTTTCAAAAATAACTCCCTACTTTTAAAAGGTTTTGAACCAACATAAGGTTTTAAAGCCATTCGAGTAAAGCGTTTAGCTGCTTTTAGTGTATCAACAGTGCTAAAATCACGATTTCCTAAAGCCAATACTTGTTCACCAGTGAAACTGGTACTATTTCTTAATAAACTACCGATAAATCCCTTTTCGGATTGATATTGATAATACATTGATTCAACAATATTATCTCCTGTCGCGCTACAATGAAAAAAATCAACGTAATAACCCATATTTTCTAATAATGATAGTTCAAAAGTACGTAGTACATTCTCAGCAGGAGCTTGTTGTGCCAATTGTTGTAAACTTTTTAAATAATCATCAAAAAGTGTTGGCATCTCAGTATCTGCGATTAATACCCGATGTAATAATTCATTTAAATAAAAAGCGCTATATAATGAAACTGAAACTAATGGTAAAGTGAGTGACATAGCTTCAACTTGACGTAATATTTTTATATTACCTTTACCAGAATATTGTACTATTAAAGGGGTAAAAGGTTGTAATAACCCTTTCAAAGAAGAATTTTTTCGTCGAGCTCCTTTAGCTAAAACGGTTATTTTGCCACCATTTTCAATGAATAGATCAACTAATAAGCTGCTTTCAGTTTGAGTACGTGTGTGCAAAACAAATGCTCTTTGCCAATTTTCCATGCAAAACCTTTAATTAGATTGTTGTTTTTTTGTTTAATAATAGTGTGTGAATAAAAATTAAGTAATTTTATGAAATTTAACCTGAAATTAAGATAAAAATCCGATATAATCAAACGATAACAATAGGATTATAGGATAAATAAAAGACAAGCTATGGAACTTTTTTCAATAATTTTACTTCTCGTATTAATTGTATCACTTTCTGGTGTCGTTGTTAAAATGCTGCCAATTCAAATACCATTACCGCTAATGCAAATATTATTAGGCTGCGTACTGGCCGCTTTTGGTGTTTATGTAAGATTCGATCCAGAACTATTTCTTGTTTTATTTATTCCACCTTTACTATTTGCTGATGGACGAAAAACCTCTGTAAAAGATTTCGTATATAATTTCAGAGAAATTGTTGGATTGGCGCTTGTATTGGTGGTTATCTCAATTATCGCTTTAGGTTACATTCTTCACTGGATGTTACCAAATGTCCAATTGGCAGCAGCTTTAGCTCTTGCAGCAGTCTTATCTCCTACCGATGCTGTTGCCTTGAGTGGAATTGTTGGTAAAGGCCGTATAGAAAAGGAAAAGATGGAAATCATTGAAGGTGAAGCATTGATGAATGATGCTTCGGGTCTTGTTTCGTTAAAGTTTGCAATTGCAATTGCGACAGGACTGCTTGAATTTGATTTATTACAAATCAGTATATCTTTCTTTGTTGTTGCTGTCGGTGGTTTAGCGGTTGGCGTTTTATTTACTTGGTTATATGCTAGGGTTTTACGTAAAATAAATCAACTTACTAATAATGACCCAGCAATTCAAATCGTATTATTATTCTTACTTCCATTTGCCGCTTATATTATTGCTGAAGAATGCCATTGTTCTGGTATTTTAGCTGCTGTAAGTGCAGGTATGACCGTTAATCATTCAGGTATGATGCGTAATGCACCTTTGACAACACGTTTACAATCAGATAGTGCATGGTCAATGTTAACTTTTGTATTCAACGGATTTGTTTTTGTTCTTTTGGGTATTCAGTTACCTAGCATTTTGAATAATACTTTCGCTGAAAATCAAACAGATGCATCAATTGAGCTATGGCAATTATGCTTGATTGTTTTATTTGTTTTTATTGTATTAATGGGAACAAGATTTGCTTGGCTATGGGCTATGAAACACATGCCAACCATGCCTTTTGGAACAAAACGACCTCTAGCATTTAGAGCATATACAAATCGTGATTTATTAATTTCAACTTTTGCTGGTGTCCGTGGAGCAATAACATTAGCTGGTGTATTATCTATCCCAATGACCATTGCAGGTAGGTATCAACTTGTCTTTATTGCTACAGGAATTATCTTAATTTCATTGATTGTTGCAGTAGTTATATTACCTATTTTATTACGAGGTAGTGTAATTTTAGATAATTCAAAACAAGACAATGAAATTTTAACAGTGAAAGGACAAATGGCAGAAGAAGCTATTATTAGTCTGGAAAAAATGCAGAACAACTTACTACAAGAAACTTCTGAAGCAGGTTTGGATCAAGAAATAATTCACGAAGTTGGCTCGCGTGTTATCGGTTCATTAAGACGTAGGACAGGTCTCAAAGATTTAGAACAAAAAGCACTTGAAGCTGAGAACCTAGAAAGACGTATGCGCTTAGTTGCAATTGGTGCAGAACGTACTGCACTATTACAAATGAAAATTCGTAATGAAGTAAGTGAAGAAACTTTTGAGCATCTAAACACTGATTTAGATATTTATGAGAAAATGATCTCTGGAGATGTTTAAATGATAGAAAGCCAGCATAATTTATTAGGAAAAATACATTCAACATTTGTTGATAAAGCGCCTCAAGTATTGGGAATTACTTTACGCTGTATTCCTTTTAATTTAAAAAAACAAGTTATTGAACAATTGTTACAATTACAATTTAAACATTCACTTGAAGATGGTGATCTTGATTTTTTAGAAAATCGCTGGCTTAAAATTGAAGTTACAGATCTACAATTAATATGGTTTGTTAGCCTAATAGAAAATAAATTAGTTGTCAGTCGTGAAGAAATTGCTGATGTAAGCTTCATTGGCAATGCTAATGATTTGATAATGATTGCAACTAGAAGACAAGACCCTGATACACTCTTTTTTCAACGTCGATTAATTGTTGAAGGAGATACTGAGCTCGGTCTATATGTTAAAAACTTAATGGATTCAATTGAATCAGAAACTATGCCTAAACCTCTCAGAATCACTCTTGAAAAGTTGGCTGATTTAATTGAGAGTGCCCCAAAAGAGTAAAAATTGTCTATTATTCATAATTAAATAAAAAGGGAATGATATTAATTCATTCCCTTTTTTATTTTTACTTAAATTAAATATTCGTTTTTAAATTAGATATTACTATTTGTTTATTCACATCCTGATAATCAATTACATATTTTTATCTGTTTCATTATTAGAATGATCTTTTGAATAATGATTTTTTTTAGAAAATTTGATAATTAATTCTTAATGTTAATTTTAATGAAATATTGAGATATAAATCACAATAAACAAAGTATTTATTTTCGATTTTAACCTAGTAAAGTTAAATTAAAGGGATAAATAGTGAATATAGGTAAAAAAATTATGGTCAACTTTAAGAAAAAACTATGCATTGTTATTTTATTAATAATTCCTTCTTTAGGGTATTGTCTCGATTTTAATAATAAAAATGAAACAAATTACATTATTAATAACTTCAAATTTAATGATGGGAGTACAATGTCAAATCTATCAATACACTATATTACTCTTGGCAATCCGAAAAATAAGCCCGTATTAGTATTACACGGTACTACTGGTAATGGAGCATCAATGTTAAATGATAGTTTTGGTCATGCTTTATTTGACAAAGGAATGCCACTAGATGCAGAAAAATACTTTATTATCCTTCCTGATGCTATTGGTACAGGTCAATCTTCGAAACCGTCAGATGGTATGAAAGGTGACTTTCCACATTATGATTATACCGATATGGTTAATGCTCAATATCAATTAGTGAAAAATGGATTAGGCATCGATCATTTAGAGTTAATTATAGGTAATTCCATGGGAGGGATGAATACTTGGAATTGGGTTACAATGTATCCAGATTTTATGACTGCTGCAGTACCAATGGCTGCAACCCCTGCCCCTATGTCAAGCCGAAATTGGATAATGAGAAAAATGGTTATTAATGCTATTAAAGACGATCCTGATTGGAAAAATGGATTCTATGACAAACAACCAGAAAAATTCCAAACCGTTTATAATTATTATAATATAGCAACCAATGGAGGCGATATTGCTTGGCAAAACAAAGCCTATAATACTGCAAAAACAGAAGAATTATTAGCTAGTACATTAAAAGAGCGCATTACAATGGATACTAATGATTTTTTATTTCAATGGGATGCAGCAAGAAACTTCGATCCAACTAAAGACTTGATTAAAATAAAAGCTCATATATTAGCAATAAATTCAGAAGATGATGAAAGAAACCCTCCTACTACAGGTTTAATGGAAAAAGCGATAAAAAACATTCCTCATGTTAAATATGTATTAATACCAGCTAGTATCAAAACCAGTGGGCATAGTACCACAATGACCGCCAATTTATGGAAAGATCATTTAACTTCATTTTTAAAAGAGGTAGAGGACAACAAATATCTTAATTTTTAAATAAAAATTAATGATTTATAATTAACTACTATTATAGATAATATTATTTATAATAGTATTGTACTTTTAATTTAAAGTTACAACGTCACAAAAAACTTTATTTGATTAATGCCAAGTTACTAATTTAAAAAAAAGTTATAACATTTAATGTATATGAACTAGAAAAACCATGATTTAAAGATTTAGTTAATTAGTAGTGCATTTAAAAGTTAAAATAAATCTCATGTTAACATTATAAAATTTGCTATAACAATATGATATATCCTGTTTATTAATTATATCTAATATCATAAAATTTACCTTTTGATATCATAACGTATTGGACTTTAAATCCGACATAAAGACCATAATTGCTTTTTGCTATCACAAAAATGGAAATAGCCCAACCATAACTAGTTCTATCGCAATATAAAAAGTAAGTTTAAAAATTAGATGTTACCATTTTTGAGAACTTTATTAAACGCAGATATTTGTAGGATTTTTAAATATATTGCATCGTTAGCTATTACAATTAATGATAAATATCATTCATGGATTAAAATTAAATCTCAAGTATTGCTCTATACCGAAATTAAAAGGCAATACTCCCTTTTTATGATATCCTTACACTTGAACCATCAAGTAGTAATTTCTGGAAAACTAGGATAAGATTTATTTGATAGTGCTATTTGCTTTGAATCATTAGACATCATTTTAATTTTCTACATTTTGTACACAATTAAAAGCATAACTATATATTTTGTATGTTCACAATTGCAAATAAATAAATGAACAATAAAACAGTTAAAAATCAAGAAATAAAATAATAATTAAGAGCCCAAAAGAATAATGAAAAACGACTTAAATCAGCCAACTTTTTACTTTCATGATTATGAAACTTTTGGTATAAATCCAGCTTTAGATCGCCCAGCACAGTTTGCAGGTGTTCGAACTGACGGTGATATTAACATCATTGAAGATCCTTTAGTTATTTATTGTCAAATTACTCAAGATTATTTACCAAATCCTGAGGCTGTACTTATTACAGGTATTACTCCTCAGAAAGCCAATCAAAACGGCATTTGTGAAGCTGAATTTACTAAACAAATCTATCAAGCTTTTAGTGAACCTAATACATGTATTTTAGGATATAACAATATCCGATTTGATGATGAGGTCACTCGTAATATTTTATATCGTAATTTTTATGATCCCTATTCCTATAGTTGGCAGAACGGTAATTCTAGGTGGGATCTTCTTGATGTTGTTAGAGCTTGTTATGCATTAAGACCTGATGGTATCAATTGGCCCATCAATGATAATGGTTTTCCTAGCTTTCGTTTGGAGCATCTAACTCAAGCAAATAATATTAAGCATGAACATGCTCACGATGCTATGTCCGATGTTTATGCAACTATTGCTATGGCTAAACTAATAAAAGAAAAACAACCCAAATTATTTAATTATTTTTTCTTATTACGTAATAAAAACAAAGTTGCTGAACTTATAGATGTTGTCAATATGACACCTATCGTTCATGTATCGGGCATGTTAGGTAGTCATCGAGGTAATCTATCAGTGGTTGCTCCAATAATTTGGCATCCAATACAAAATAATGCAGCTGTTATATGTGATTTAGCGGGTGATATTGACCTCCTTATTGATTTGTCGGTTGAACAAATCAAAGAGAAACTGTATACAAAAACAGAAGATCTAGAGTTAGGAGAATCGCGAATTCCTTTAAAATTAATTCATACCAATAAATGCCCTATAGTTGCTCCATTAAAAACCTTGTTACCTGAAAATGCAAAACGATTTGGGCTTGATGTAGAACAATGTTTAATTAAACTACAAAAACTACAAGAAAATCAAAATTTGCTGCAAAATAAGATGCAAGAATTGTTTAATATTGATAATAATTATCCAATTAATTCAGATGTTGATGCTCAAATTTACCAACGTTTTTTGAATAATCAAGATAAATTGCGCTGTGAAACGATTCGAACAACACCCACTCAACTGTTAGATAGCCTATCTTTAACATTTGATGATCCTCGTTTAACTACTCTTTTTTTTAGATATAAAGCCCGAAACTATCCTCAAGCATTAACTGAACGAGAACAAACCATTTGGTACAACTATTGTCGAGACAAACTTAATACATCCAAAATACAAGATTATTTATTGAATCTAGAACTATTAGCTGAAACGTATATTCAACAACCTGAAAAATTAACAATAATTAAACAACTTTATAACTATTGTCATTATTTAGTTGGATAATTGAATTTGACGGGCGTATGATAAGATCAATTCTATTTATATCATTGAAGCCGCAGATATAAATAATCATCATAAAGTTTAATATATTTAACAATATAATATTATGAAACATTTTTTAGCCAAACATGCAACGATAAAACATCGACTCTATTCTTTATACTATACGCTGTTCAGCTATGGTCGAGGATTGATTATTTTAACTCTCTGTTTATGGGTGGGAAATATAATCTCAAAAATAATACCGATAATGATTCCTGGCAGTATTATTGGTTTGTTACTTCTATTTTTCTTACTTGCTTTCCAGCTTATCCCAACTTGTTGGATCAAAAATAGCTGTAATCTATTCATGCGTTATATGACGGTTCTTTTTATTCCTGCTGCTATGGGCATAATGGATAACTATTCACTTTTATTAGAAAATTGGATCCCTATTATCTTTAGTAGTGTAGGTGGATCGCTCATTGTGTTAATTTTTACCGCTTATCTAACCGAAAATTTCCAAAAAACAATACTCCAAAAAAGAACAATTTTATCAAAAAATCAGGAGAAGCAGCCATGATATGGATGCTACCACTCACACTTTGTGTGTTTCTCATTATTCGTAAAATTTCATTTAAATTAAATAGTCCTTTATTTAATCCATTAGTCATATCGGTTATTGTTTTAATTCCAATTTTATTAATAACTAAAACCAGTTATGCACAATATGTAGCAAATGTACAAATTATTAATGATTTATTGCCTTATTCGGTTGTAGCCCTTGCCTATCCTTTATACGAACTTATTCCTCAAATTAAAGCACGTTGGAAATCAATCATATTTATTACCTTTACTGCTTCGATTGCATCAATGATAACTGGCGTTTGCATAGCTTTTTGGTTGGGTGGCAATAATGCCATTGCAGCATCTGTTTTACCTAAATCAGTTACTACCGCTATTGCGGTAACCATTGCTGCCGATCAAGGTGGTGTGCCTTCTATAGCTGCATTATGTGTAATATTAGTCGGCACATTAGGCGGAATTTTTGGGCATCAAATATTAAATCTTGTTAAAATAAAATCGGCTTCGGCTAGAGGACTTTCTATTGGAGCTGTTTCACATGCGGTTGGAACTGCCCGTTGCATTGAGGTTGATTATAACGAAGGAGCTTACAGTTCCTTGTCGCTTGTTTTATGTGGTATTATGACATCATTGACAGCACCTTTTTTATTTCCAATAATGGTATTTATTTTTGATTGGTTTTAGCATGAATTTAAAAAAGCTTATAGCTTGTTTCATTGGTTTGTGCTTGATTACAATATCGGCGATTCTTATTCTTGACTATTGGATCAGCTATAAAACAGCACCTTATATCTATCACGATGAGAAAAATCTTCCATATCGTGCAGTTGGTGTAGTACTTGGCACATCCAAATATGTTCGAGGTGGCGGATTAAATGGTTTTTATCGAAACCGTATTGATGGAGCAATCGATCTTTATTGGCGAGGTAAAGTCGATTATCTTTTACTGAGCGGAGATAATGCTCTATTAAGCTATAATGAACCAATCACTATGCAAAAAGATTTAATCAAGGCTGGCATTCCTAGAAAAGCGATAGTTCTTGACTACGCAGGTTTCAGAACGTTAGATTCAATTGTTCGCGCTAATAAAGTTTTTGATGCGAATGATTTCACAATTATCACTCAAGAGTTTCATTGCGAACGTGCAATTTTTATAGCTATTGCACAAGGAATCCAAGCACAATGCTTTGCTGTGCCATCGCCTAAAAGTATGAAATTAGTGCGTATCCGTGAAATGTTCGCGCGTGTTAGTGCCTTTATTGACCTTTATATCCTTACTAAAGAACCAAAATATCTTGGTCCTGTCATTCCAATCATATCTAATAATGAGTGATTTTTTGTAAAAAAGTTTCAGGTTATGGGTACGTTTCAGTAAAAAAATAGGCAGAAAGCTATTGTCTAATAAATTAGATTGCATTTTTATGCAAAAAAAAGTAATATTTAGTCAATTTAAATTTAAGAAAACGAAGAATGAATATTGAACTAAACCATATTAATTGCTTTTATGGTTCTCATCAGGCATTAAATGATGTTTCATTATGCTATCCACTTGGTGAAACGATTGTTTTACTTGGTCAAAGTGGTGCAGGAAAGAGCTCTTTATTAAAAGTATTTAATTTACTTGAAATTCCAACGTCTGGAGAAATGACAATTGCTGACTCACATTTTGATTTTTCAAAAAAAATCAGTGAATCAACAATTCGACTGCTTCGAAAAAATGTTGGTATGGTTTTTCAAAATTATAATTTATGGCCACATTTAACTGTACTTGAAAATCTAATTGAAGCACCTTGTCAAGTATTAAAAATGTCTAAAAAAGAAGCCAGTGACAAAGCAATGTCCATCTTAAAACGTTTGCGGATAGATGATATGGCACACCGTTACCCTCTTCACCTTTCAGGAGGACAACAACAACGTGTGGCTATAGCAAGAGCATTAATGATGGAACCTCAAATTTTATTATTTGATGAGCCAACAGCGGCTTTAGATCCAGCTATAACATCGCAAATAGCAGAGATCATTAATGAATTATCACAAACAGGGATTACACAAATTATTGTCACACATGAAGTTGATTTTGCTCGTAAAGTTGCTTCGCAAGTGATTTATATGGAACACGGTAAAATTATTGAACAAGGGCAATTAGAATGCTTTGCTCATCCTAAAACCAAAGAATTTAAAGCTTATTTATCACATTAAATAATATAATTGGGTGAAAATATGAAGAAAACATTATTAGCTGTTTTATTAGCGGGAACAGCATTTATTGCGCAAGCAGCAGAAAACCTTATCATCGGTACAGAAGCAACTTATGCGCCTTTTGAATTTACTAATGATAAAAATGAAATTGTCGGTTTTGATATTGATATGATTAATAAAATTTGTGACGAAATGAAAGTTTCTTGCAAAATTGTTAATCAATCATTTGATGGTTTAATTCCCAGCTTAAAAACTCGTCGAATTGATGCTGCAATTGCAGGTATAGATGTAACAGCTGAAAGACAAAAACAAGTTGATTTTACAAAAATTTATTATGATGATAGTTCAATTCAATTCATCACATTAAAAGACTCCCTAACAAGTTTAGATCAACTTAAAGGAAAACGTGTCGGTATTCAAAAAGGTACGACTTATTTAAAATATTTGAATGAAAAATTCCCTGATGTGAAACCGGTTAGTTACGATAGCTATCAATTTGCATTTCTTGATTTAAAAGCTAAACGTATTGATGCTATTGTTTCGAGTTCATTCGTAGCTGGTGACTGGTTAGGTAAAGATGCCGAAATCGTACCATTAGGTGATAAAATCACTGATCATGAATTTTTTGGTGAAGGTTTAGGTATTGCTTTACGTAAAGGTAATGATGAGCTTCGTGAAAAATTTAACCAAGCAATCGATAAGCTAAAAGCAAATGGAGAATTAGACGCTATTTATAAAAAATGGTTTAATAACTAGTCGTTAAAATTTAATTCCTAACTTGATTTATGATCTCGCCGCATACATTGCGGCGAGTTTATTTTTTTAATTTAAATACGGTTTTTTTATGTCAGACTTTCTATCCAACGGAACAAACTGGATTCTATCTTCGATGGACGGATATATCTTGCCATTAGCGCAAGCAACGTCAATCACATTATCATTAGCTTTTGTATCATTAATTGTAGGCATGATATTTGCTTTTATTTTTACACTGTTAGAATCTGCACCTTTCAAACCCGTTGCATGGTTAATGTCCTTATTTAATTTGACTATCCGCGCCCTACCCGAATTATTAATTGTGGTAGCAATTTATACAGGGCTACCTTTGTTATTGATATCATTAGATGATGGAATAGCAATTTCGCTTGGATTTACCTCCTTTACATTGCAAATCGACATAGCAAACACAAAACCCGATCCATTTTTATGTGGTGTAACTGCCCTTTCATTACTTTATGCGGTTTATGCATCTCAAACATTACGCGGTGCTTTTAAAGCAATTTCAAACGGTCAAAAACAAGCTGCACAAGTACTTGGATTAAGCAAATCACGAACGTTCTTTCGAATTATCATGCCACAAATGTGGCGTCATGCCTTACCTGGATTGAGTAATCAATGGCTAATACTATTAAAAGATACCGCGTTAGTTTCGGCAATCGCTATTGATGATTTGATGATGCAAACAAAAACCATAATTGCTCGAACTAATCAACCTTTTCTATGGTATTTCATTGCGATGATTATTTATTTAATTATCTCTATTTTAAGTCAAAAGGTTATTACACGAATCGAAAAGCGTTCAACCTATTTTGAACAACCAAAATCAGCCAATAGTTTGTAAGGTCACGTTATGTTTGATAATTTTATTTACTATCTTAAAGTCATTTTACAAGGACTTCCTGATACCTTAAGTTTAGGTATTTTAGGCATTATTTCAGCAGGTCTATTGGCTGTTGTTTTATCTTGCTTATTATCGCTAAATTCTAGTGTGATAACTAAAATTATACGCACTTATATTATTATATTTACCGGTTCACCGCTATTAGTTCAGCTATTTTTAATCTACTATGGACCATCACAATTTGGCAATGTTTTAAACAAAGTACCGACATTTTATGAGATTATCTCTTCTCCTTGGTTCTGTGCTTATCTTGCATTAACACTTAATAGTGCAGCCTATACTACGCAAATATTTTATGGCGCTTTAAAATCCGTACCACAAGGTCAATGGCAAGCATGTGAGGCTTTAGGTATGAATAAAAGACAAACATTAAAAATTGTCATGCCATATGCACTAAAACGAGCACTTTCGACTTATTCTAATGAAGTGGTTTTTGTAGTAAAAGGTACGGCTTTAGCTTCAATGATTCCTGTTATGGATATTATGGGATATAGTAATCAATTAAATGGAGATTATTATGATTTTTCAATTTTTGTGGTTGCAGGGCTAGTCTACCTCTTGATAAATGGGCTTTTAAGCACCATTATGAGGGTAATAGAGAAAAAAGCCCTCACTTTTGAAAACTAATATGAGCCAATTCGATTCAGCATCATTTTTAAAAACAGTCCCACATAAACCAGGAATTTATCAAATGTTCAATGATAAACAGACCATTATTTATGTGGGAAAAGCCAAAGATCTCAATAACCGATTAAAAAGCTATTTCAACAGTAGTAAAAAAACGCTTAAAACAGATAGGCTAGTCAGCCATATTCATCATGTTGAATTTACTATTACCAACACCGAAACTGAAGCTTTACTACTTGAACAGACTTACATCAAAAAATATCAGCCTCGTTATAATGTATTATTAAAAGATGATAAGAGCTATCCATTTATAAAGCTTAGTAAAGAACGTCATCCACAGTTATCACTTTATCGTGGCGCAATTAATCGAAAAAAAGATGAGTTTTTTGGTCCTTATCCAAGTGGATATGCAGTTAAACAGATTTTAGCCCTACTACAAAAAACCTTTCCGATTAGACAATGTTTGGATAGTACTTATCGCAATCGTACTCGTCCATGTTTGCAATACCAAATTAAACGTTGTTTAGGTCCATGCGTACCAGGATTAGTTAGCGATGAAGATTATAATGAACAAGTTAATTATGTTAGATTATTTTTGTCTGGACGATCAGAGCAGATTATCCAAAAAATAACTGAAGATATGCATAAAGCAAGTAGCGAGCTTAACTTTGAAAAAGCCGCAGCATTACGTGATCAGTTACAAGCCATAAAACATATTAATGAAAAACAAGCTATATATAATAATAATGATAATCTTGATGTCATTGGATTCCATTATGAGTCGGGCTTAGCTTGTATTTATGTTTTGTTTATCCGCAATGGGCAAACTTTTGGTCACCGCTCCTACTTTCCTAAAGTGCCATCAAATACTGAGCTCGAAGAAGTTATTGAAACCTTTTTAGGTCAATTTTATCTGCAAGGTAATCAAAATAGAAATATTCCTCAAAAGATTTTATTAAATTTTTCATTATCAGATAAACAAGCAATGGAAGAAACTTTATCTATCATTGCAGAGCATCAAGTTAAATTAGTTGATGAACCTAAAGGCGATAATCTAAAATTACTTAATATTGCTACTGTTAATGCACAAACAGCAGTCAAAAATAAGTTATTAGAAAATTCAACCATAAAACAACGCTATGATGCACTTAAGGCATTTTTAGGGATTGATAAAATTAATCGTATGGAATGCTTTGATATCAGTCACTTTATGGGTAAAAATACAATAGCGTCTTGTGTGGTATTTGATGAAAATGGTCCAGTCAAATCTGAATTTCGTCGCTATAATATAACGGGCATAACTCCAGGTGATGATTATGCTGCGATGGATCAAGTATTGACACGTCGTTACAATAAAAAAGATCTACCTGATGAAAAAGTTCCTGATATTATCTTCATTGATGGTGGTAAAGGGCAACTTAACCAAGCATTACAAGTATTTGAACAATTAGATGTAAATTGGAATAAAAATCATCCAATTTTAATCGGTGTGGCAAAAGGTGCAGAAAGAAAAGAAGGTCTAGAAACACTATTTTTTGAAGCACATGGGACAGGTCATTATCTTGATGATCGCTCCCCTGCTCTATTGCTTATTCAACAGATACGTAATGCGTCTCATGATCATGCTATTGTAGGACAACGTAAAAAAGGGACAAAACAACTTACGGATAGTGCATTAGAACATATTGATGGCGTGGGCGCAAAAAGACGAAAAGCACTTTTAAATCATTTTGGTGGATTAAGAGAGTTAAAAAATGCCAGTATTGATGAAATAGCCCAAGTACAAGGTATTTCTAAACCGTTAGCTGAAAAAATTTATCTAAATTTACAACAATAACACATTGAAAAAATAACACATTTCAGGCAACATAAGTGTTAAAAGAACACTATTTTTTTATTATCACTAATACTTTGATTAATAAGATAAAAAAAAGAGCTTATTTCACATGAAAATCAACCTACCAACATTTTTAACCCTATTTCGAGTTATTCTAATTCCTTTTTTGGTGTTAGCATTTTATCTTCTACCCCACGAATGGTCTGGTTTTTTTTCAGCGTTAATTTTTTTAATCGCAGCAATAACGGATATTTTTGATGGCTATCTTGCTCGCCGTTTAGGACAAACTACTAAGTTTGGGGCTTTTTTGGATCCAGTTGCTGATAAAATTATGGTGACAATTGCACTAGTATTAATTACTCAATATTACCAAGCATGGTGGATCTCTGTTCCAGCAATAATAATTGTCTCACGTGAAATTATAATCTCCGCTTTACGTGAATGGATGGCTGAAATTGGCAAACGTAGTAATGTTGCCGTGTCGTCCATTGGCAAAATCAAAACCATTGCTCAAATGACTGCATTAACTTGGTTACTTTGGCGTCCTTGTGACATTGTTATTTATGCCGGCTTAGTCACTTTATTACTTGCTACAATTTTAACCATATTTTCCATGATCCAATATTTATGGATAGCACATACGGATCTTTTAGAGGAAGAATAATACCTCTTCTTCTAAATTTTAAAAGTGTAATTTTATTGTTTAACTTTGACTCAATAAAATTACACAAATCTACTTTAAGTCAGCAAAAGAATATCTTTAAGCCATTATCAAGTTAAACATTAAGCAATCAATCGATTTATTTAAAATTTCTATTGACTGAAAAACTGAGATAGGTAAAATGCACAGCATCCAAAGCGAATTACTTTTTGATAATTAGTTTTGAGCCCGGGTGGTGAAATCGGTAGACACAAGGGATTTAAAATCCCTCGGCCTTTTTGGCCGTGCGAGTTCAAGTCTCGCCCCGGGCACCATTTAAAACACTTCTCTTGCGGGAATAGCTCAGTTGGTAGAGCGCAACCTTGCCAAGGTTGAGGTCGCGAGTTCGAACCTCGTTTCCCGCTCCAATTCAGGATTCATAGTCTTTTATAATCAAATATTTATCGACTTTTTTTATTTTAAAATCAGTCAGTAAGCTTTGCTTTGTACTCCATTAAAGAGTACTGAGTTGTATTATAATCCACTCGTAAATGGTACATCCAACGGTACATTGCATTTTTTACTGTTTTTTAGTTCTATCTCCTTATAATTAAAATCTCCTTTTTTCTGTTTTGTTGTTTGAGGAGATTGTCCATGGCTTTATCTGATGCCTTAGTGAAACATGATAAACCTAAATCGAAAGCTTAAACTCTGAAGAATATTGAGGGCTTGGAGTTGTTTGTGTCGCCTTCGGGCAGTAAAACGTGTCATTTTCGTTTTACGTTACAAGGTAAATGGCAACGTATTTCGTTGGAGGTGTATTCAGAAGTTGGCCTTGCATAGGCAAAAGTGCAGTGTGAGTCTAATCGTTAGATTTCACATGTTTCTGTAACTGCTGGTGTTCCTTTTACTCATACTATTGCCGGTATGTCTAATGCGTCTAACTTGGGGTGTGTTCAACAAGAAATTCATGCCTTTGCTATTGAGGTGGCATTCGCATTCGTTAGGAGAAATTCGGATGATATGGCGGCCTCTTGTGTTGTTTCGTCTTCGAGTTTGCTGAGTTTAATATGCATTGAGAGTTGTGTAAGTTTCGTAAGCTAGGATTAGATAAAAAGGATAAACGGAAAAGTACTGCGTTGCAAATTGAGCTGTATTTGTGTAAGGATATAGTGAGCCTAGGTTCGGTACTGGTAAAGCGGATGTGCTTCGGATATTTAGAGCTATTGAGGTTTGAGGTGCGTTATCGATTGCGGAGAAGTGTCGCAGTTGATTGTTTGAGCTGTTTCAACATGCATCATCTAAGGATTTGATTGAGAGTAATCCGGCCATGGAGATGGTACTATTGGCTCTGCCAAAAAAACCAACACAGCATAATTCGTTTTTATGCCAAGAGGAACCAGCTTTTTTGGTGAAGTTGTCAGGTTCTCAAGATTCGCCTCAGATACGGTTGGAAATTCTACTATTCGTGTTAACGAGGATGCTCAGCGGGGAGTTACACAAATCCTGATCGGTTTGATTTGAAGAAGTGTCTTCGGTACATTCCTGCGTAGCAGGCCAAGCAGTTGCAACTCTGCAGACATCATGGGGAATTCCGTCTTATGTAGTGCTATTGTTTAGGCAGACAATTATTGTGTTAAAGAGTTGTTGTCTTAGATGTATCCATGGTAGCCTTTTTTGCTCTTCAATCGCCCTTACCCTAAATTATCCACCAGTGAAAATACACTGAATTATGAGGTGAAACGATTAGGTATTATGGGTATTTAACAAAGCATCGGATTCGTTCGACGTTATCTACAGATCTCGATGAGTTAGATTATCCTAAACACTAAATTTAGGCGAAATTGTCGACTCAACCGTTATTGTTGCATGAGTAACAAGCACACGCTGTTTGTCGCAAAACATTCATAATCCTGCGAGGTATTTATTTAGGATCATTCGTAAGGCTCAGTTAGGGACATTTAGGACGACTAAATTGGATTATCAAGACAAGGATTAAGTTTAGTCAATCGTTATAATACTCAAATGTTAACCTTGATAATACTCGCTTTAGCCAAACTAAAGCGAGTGCTGTTATTTCACGGTGACTTGACCATTCATTAGCATGGGGAGGAGCCAGTCTCTTAATTCTATAAGTCTTTTGTTTTCTAAACTTTTAGCTAAAATTAATTTATTATACTGTGAAACTATATTTTCATATTTTGTTAACAAGCTTTTTGGTGGATAAGCCAATAGTAAAGAGTATAAATCATCTTTTGTAATAGAACCAAACGTAGTACCCTCTGAGTTACGTCTATCAAATACTGTTTTAAAATATTTCATTACATAAAAAAGAAAACTATCAAATTTGTCTCTACTATTTAATGCTGCTAATCCTCGCCCGATACAACAATCATTGTCAGCAATATTGATATCGCCTACAGGAGCTCGCACGCTTAAAAGAATATCTCCTTTTTTTGCAATCCTATTAGGTTTCGTGGTGTACTGTCGAATAGATGGAAAGCGCCAATTAAAATCTGTAGCTCCTTGAAAGAATATAACACCATCGCAAGATTCATTATACGATGCTCCGTCGGGTGATTGCCCCATGGTAATACTTGCAATATCTGATAACTTTACCCCATTCCAGCCTAACGGTATTTCACGTTTTAAAGTGCTGTTATAAACCATCTTTCCGCCTGAGCTTTTATAGGGTTTTCCTTCCTCATTAGGAAAATCAAACTGCACAAACCAGTAGTCATATAAGATTTTTGCCATCGATTCTAATTCAGCATTGATGCGGTTGTTTAGTTCGATTTTTTTGTCTAAAACAAAAAGAATATTTGCTATGTTAATTTGATCTTTTAACGAAAAAATTGGTATTTTCATATCAAGAAACATAAAATGATTTAAATCTGGTATAACAGTAATACCTGCTCTTTTTTTCATCTCTTTTTGTTTTTGAGGCATTGAGAGACAATAAAATAGATATCTGGCAAATATTTTTTCTCTATCAAAATTCACTTTAAAAAAATTATTATGGAAGCATCCTACAATTCCAGTCAATACCTGACCTGTACTACCAGTTCTTACTACGAGAATGTCATCCTCATTACAAATTGTTGTCTTAGGAGGATTTTCTATATAAAAAGTATCATCTTCGATTTCTTTTTTTAAAAACTGGATAGTTATATAAAAATATCTATTTTCCCCAGGTTGCTTGCATCGTTTAGAAATAGGGATCTGTAGCCCTTGGTTTACAGTACATATCTCTTTCAATGAAATATATTGAACTTTATTCATACTTCAACCCAGCCAACTGCTTTTTAATTTCTTCTTCCAACGTATTAGATTCTTTAAACAGCTTTTCTAAATTTTGGGTATACCCTTGCATTTTGGCAGCGAATTCTTCGGGGGTAATATCCACGTACTCAATTTTTACATCAAAATATTGTCCGGCGCTTAAAGAGTAGTTTTTGTTAATAATGTCCTCATAACTCACCACGACAGAAAAATCTTCGTGTGCTTGTTTTTGGTTGAAAGCTTCGATAATTTGTTGTTCTTCGGCTGGGGTGAGAACAGTTTTTTGGTTTTTACCGTCTTTCACTTTTTTACCAAGGTTGGAGGCATCAATTAAAACCACCTTATCTTTATTGGTAGCATCAATAAAGATAATCGAGACATTGGTGCCAGTGGTGGCAAAAATATTACTAGGCATAGAGACTACGCCGGCCAGTATTTTATTATTCACCAAATATTCACGAATTTTTTTATCAATGCCTGATTGAGCAGTAATAAAGCCGGTGGGCACGACTACTGCTGCTTTACCTGTTGGTTTTAAGGAAGTGATAATATGCTGTAAGAACAATTGGTAAATCTCCATCTTGTCCTTATCTTTAGCTTTGATTTTTGGAATACCTGCAAAAAAACGGTCTTTATTAGCTTTGGTATCTAAGTCATCGCGGTAGTCGCTAAAATCCAGCTTAAAGGGTGGATTAGACACAATGTAATCAAAATGTTTTAGTTGATTGCCTTCTTTATGATATGGGTGCAATATAGTATTACCCTGTATCACATTAGGAATAGAATGTACAAGATTATTCAAAATCAAGTTTAAACGTAATAAATTAGACGACTTTTGTGAGATATCTTGGGTATAGATGCTACATCTGGCTTCACCAATAGCATGGGCTACGTTCATTAATAAAGTGCCAGAACCCGCCGAAGGGTCATAACAGCTAACGTTATTCACTTTACCTCGTTGTTCAACAGGTACTAGTACCGCCGCCATAATACGGGCTACAGCATGAGGGGTGTAATATTCGGCATATTTACCACCACTGTTGCTGTTATAGTCTTTGATAAGGTATTCAAAAATAGTAGCGTAAAAATCAAAGCCTTTTGAGAAAACATGTTCAAAGCTAAAGCCTACCAACTTGTTAATGATAGCACGACAAAAGTCATCTTTTTTGCTCTCGTCGGCAATAAAGTTGCTTACGCGATCAAACAAAACCACCTTAGCTCCGCCTTCAGTTTTTATGGAGAATACGTCGGTATTGCTACTGGCGATGTCGATTAGCGTATCATCAAAGGTTTGAGCAAAATCTTTTTGATTTTGGCTATTAAACAAATAGCCAATAAAGTGCACAGGTTTTAAATGCGCAACCCCCGCGGGTAAACTCAACAGGAGCATTTCGTATTGTTCACACTCCATTGAGGTCAATACTTCTTCCCACTTATCGGCTTTAGCTATGTGAGGTTGCGTTTTTTTAACGGCTAAAGCAAATTGGTCGTTTAAAAACTTATAGAGAAAAGCTTGAGTGATGATTTTAAATTCGTTGCCATCATTACCTAGGCCATAGTTAGCACAAATAGCTTTTAGATCGTCAATTAAGGTTCTAGTTTGTTCTTGAAAGGAGAGTTCAACTACCACTAAGGAGCTCCGTTAGTAAATTCTTTAAGGTATTCTTTAACCACCAGCTCATTAATACAATGAGAGATAGCAGGATTTAATTTAATCTGTTGTTGTGTCATAAAATGCTTAATGACCGTTGGCATAGTAATTTGTTTAAAATACCCTTCATTTTTTAGAAGTTGTAAGTTTTGTAATACTTGCTCGTCGGTATCGTGTTTTACACCATTTAATGCTTCGAAAATTTTACGTTCATTCGCGCTCATTTTGTTTTTTTCTGTTAAGCGTTTATGAATGCGGGCGTATTTTACATCACCTGAGTATTTTTGGCGAAGCAAATTATTTTCTCTATTTAATATTTTAACACGCCCATAAATTTTATTGAGTATCTCGGTATTGGCTTTCATTTCTATTTGGGTGATTGCACTCAAGTTCTTTTTCTTAAATAGCCGTTCCAGTTCTTCTATTAAGGTGATAAATTCAGGGTCATCTTGGTCAAAATTAGTGTTCAGCGCCTCACGGGTACGTCTGAGTGTTTGCTGAAAATCATCTGCCAGTTGTAGTTCTTCCTCCCCCACTTTAATAAACTCAAAGATAATATCTTCTAAGGCAATATTTAATAGGTTAGTATTTTCTGTGCCTTTTTCTAGGTTTTCTTTTAAGTTGAGTATATTAAGCCGATTAGTCGCTTCACGATAAAGTAGATTAAGCTTATTAAAATCGAGTTGTTCTAAAAAGTTAGATTCACCTTGTAGGCGAATAAGGTTGTATAGACTCTTGGCATTAGCTAAGGCTTTTTTAAGCTCTAAAATAGTTTCACGATTGTGGATTTCATTAATTTGCTGTGAAAAAATTTCAGCATTGACGATATCGTATTTAAATAGTGCATCTTTAATCTGTTCGATTTCTTGCTGAATTTCTTGTTGCGATTTAAATAGCTGTGAGTAGCTCTCTATTTCGTCACCCAGCTCGTCTTGTAGTTCTTCGAAATAAGCTTTATTGGTAGCATCAAACTCTTTGCGAATATCAGCAAAATCGACCACGTAACCATAACGAAAATCTTTATAAGGCCGATTTACCCGCGTTAGAGCTTGCAATAGATTATGAGAACGGATTACACGCCCTAAATAGAGCTTTTTTAATCGTCTGGCATCAAAGCCTGTTAATAGCATGTTAAATACAAAGAGCACATCTATTTTGCCTGCTTTAAAGTCTTCAACCGAGTCTTTACGCTGTTGTTTTGTGCCTACATCGTGTAAAATTAACGCAGCTGTTTTAACTTTGTTCTCTTGCTTACGCTTAACAGTATAGGTTGTAATTGGTTCTGCTACTTTTAATAGAGTCAGTTCGCTATCGTTAGCCGCTGCTTGGTTAAGTAGCTGGTTATTTTGAGGGTGATGGTCATTAAATAGCTTAAAGAGTTGCTTGGCTTGTTCCGCGCTGTCACAGATGACCATTGCACCAATAGTGGGGTCAGCAAGGGCGACTCTGCTTTTTTCAAAATCATTAACAATATAATCCAGCATAGGTTCAACAAAGCTAGGGTGGGCATAAATAAATTTTTTATCTACATCGCCTTGTTGAATCTCTGCTTCCTCCAAGGCTTTTTGTAAAGCCATTTTGTAGTGAGTGGCGATTTCTTCACGTATTAGCCTTAGGGTGTAGCCATCGGCAATTGAGGCGTTATAGAAGTATTTATGAATGTAATCACCAAATAATTGGCGCGAGTTATAGTCTGTTCCCAATAATGGCGTACCAGTTAAACCAATTTTAATCGCGTTACGGTCTGATTGCTCAAGATTGGCTAAAAAGCTACCTTTGGGGTTATAGCTACGGTGTACCTCATCTAAAAAATATACCCGTTGAATAGTGACATCATAATCGTTCGTTGAAACAACATCGGGGTCATCCTTAAATTTTTGAATGTTGACCACGGTAATTTCGGGCTTACCGGTATTATTATGAATCGCTTTAGTGGCTTTAATATCTTGACTAAATGCCTCACGCGAATCAATGGTATAAACAGTTAAGCCACGACAGGTAAATTCTCGCTGTGCTTGAGTAAGTAGATCGATCCGATCCACAATAAAATAAAACTTAGGAATAGTCTGCTTTTGCTGAAAATGATCGGTTAAGAACCTCACATTATAATAGGCCAAGGCTGTTTTACCGCTACCTTGGGTGTGCCAAATAATGCCTTTTTTAATACCCTCATTAAGTTTTTCCTCAATCGCTTTCGTTGCAAAAATTTGGGGGTAACGCATTATGTGCTTTTCAAGCCCTTGTGTTTCTGCCACATAAGTAAGCGCATAGCGTAAAATAAAAGCTAATCTGTCTTTGCTTAATAATGAAGTACAAATACGATTTGTTGGCCTAAACTCATTTTTATTAATCTGAAACTCATTACTGCTTCGAAGCGTCTCTTTGTTATTATCTTTGAGAATTTCTAACTCTTTTTGCTCATCCAACGGCTTAGAAAGCTCAGATAAAATCAATGTTTGTTCTTCTCTAAAGTAGTTAAAAATAGGCTCGCCATAAGAGGCACTAGCATAGAAAGCGCCTTGTAGTGGTTGGACTGCGCCATCTTCATATTCCATGTTATTAGAAAAGATCATAAACTGAGTTATATTTATAAAGCGCTTAAACTTTTTATTTTGAAAGCGTTTATTAATTCGATCACGTTCAGCTAATATTCCTTCAGGATTATTTGGTTTTTTAACTTCAATAAAGACTAACGGCATACCATTAATTAGTAACGTTATATCGGGTCTAAATTCTTCATCACCATTTTTGTAGGTTAGCTCAGTCACCACATGAAAGCTGTTGTTATTAAAACACTCGAAATCGATAAGTTTTGTGCCTGAACTCGCTGTTAATTTTTCATAAAAGGCTTTACCTAAATCTTCATTATCTAACGTTAATTTTACTTCTTCCAGTAATCGCCTGACATCATCTTGCTCTAGATTAGGGTTAATTTTTGCAATCGCTTGAAGGAATAACTCAGGAAAAATATTGGTCTTAATATCCCACTGCTGTGTTTTGAGTGATAAATACTGATACCCTAAACGAACCAAATGCAGAATGGTTGGAATTTTAACGCGCGTGTCTTCATTGAATGCCATAGCTAATCCCTATTATTCGATGTTTTTCTCCTTAATGGTAAGATTATTATTGTAATAATCTTACCATTCGTCCAGATCTTTTTTGTAATTCTGCTAAGCTAATGTCTCGCATTTTCTTAAAAATAGTCAAATAAAACGCCTATATATGCTTTTATTCTATATCAATCTGATTGCCATATTATTATATTGATGTTAGAAAATACTTAAATTCACAAATAATCACTGCATATGTTGGTAAGCAGACTTAGTAACATAAATATTTAACACAAAGACGTAGCTCCTAACACATATCTAATGCACTCAGTATTTTAATAATAAACACTTTATATGTATTTGAAGCTGCTTCTGTAGCGTCGAAATCGATAATACCTTAAAGCATGCTATGTAAGTCCACTTGATGTTTTTAATTGAACAATATAGCATATAGTTTGTGTGATCATAGCGTTCGCTAAAATTCAACATTTTGATGCGTATTTCGATCAGTGAATAAATCCTCCAGCATATAATTCAGCTCGTAGGGAAGTAATAGATGTGTAGTTCATGGCAATGCACAATTCGCGCAGTTAATGTCGCCATCGTAATGGTAATAATGAGAAACATCGGCAGCCTATTTGCTGCTGCAATGTCCACAGGCATTGTAATAAAATATATTTTTTCAATCTAAAGAATATTTACTCACCAATATATTTAATTTAGTAAAATATTATAAATAAATCATCCAGTAGAATGACTTATTTGATATTTAAATGATTAGATAAAATCATTAATTTTATTTTTTATAACACAATACCTATCCTATTTTAATATTTTTTGAATAATTACTCATTTCTTAATCCCCTTCAGCTAGTATTATTTCATCTTGAGAAACTGCTTCTCTAAAATAAACTAATAATTCTTTTATTTCATTGTCGTTATTATTCGATAAATAATTAATTAAGATTTTTTGATGGTCAGGATAAACTTTTGTTGTACCATAGGGATCAATATAAATTCCAGTTTTTTTCTCTAAATGAAAAAAAGCATCAGTTAACAATTCAACATTTTTGTCGTTTAAAACTACTTATGGTTTACTTCCATCAGTATCAGATAAATATGAAAAATTTAGCATTATATTAACTCTTTTTATGGGTTGGATAAGATGTAATCTGTTTATCTTTTTGGGATTATCAACAACAATATGCCTTTTTTGCTTTTACACCTATTACATAATTATATTCCTTTTCACAACCAATTCTGTTGAATAACTCTATCTGGTTTTTTCATAGTTCAATTTTCTAGCTTAGAATATTGATTATATTTACTTTAAGATTGGAAATAATTTTTTCTTAAACTATATTTGATTTTACTGATTTTGTTATACTGTGTAATATTAGGTACATATTTAGTACATTTAACCATACAACGCAGTCCCCAATTATCAATCAATATCTGAGCACTAGGAGATTAAATACACCAACCAATCCAATCCTGTCCGTCTAAGTAAAAACGCCTGTTTGTGGGTTATTGTATTTAAGCCCAATTTCTTCATCTAAACATTGTTCTTGATATCGCTTATTTTACTGGATCGGTATATATTCCTTTTTCCTGTATTTATTTGTTCTTTATTATGTTCAATCTTGTAAAGATAAATTAAATTCATCGCTCAATACGGTTAAAATTAAATTATTTCTTCTTTATAGAGATCATTTATGAACTTAGTAAAAGACTGATTGATATAATAAACATTATCCATATTAGGTGTTTCCCCGTCATCTACTTCAAACTCATGATCCCAAAAATAAATTCTATTACTATTAGATTTTAATTCCATAATAATGAGATTACCGCCAGCATCATGAGCTATGGGAATGAAGTTTGATGGAATTCTATCCTTATAATTCTCATAATAATTTAATAAATTACTATGTTTTTCTCTGCCTAAGCTAAGAAATTGATCAACCGAAGAACCATCATTTCTATCAGAAAAAAATCTAAATGAACTTGGCTGAGGTTGTCCTCCATTATATTTCATTAAGAAATTTTTATAATCAGTTGGTAAATTATCTTTAATAATTTTCTCAAAATTGGAAATATCTTCTAAGGTTGCGGGAGTTTTAGAATAAATAATAGTATCCATAAATTATTTTTTTCCTTTACTTGTTTAAATTCTAAATGTGTGTCTCACAGCATCTTGAATAATATGACAAAGCACGGGTTGCATATATCCAGAACGCTGATAATGCAAAGTATATATCGTGCTGGTCGTAGATTTCCTAGACCATATTCAGCTCATTATTATTGAACAAGAGTTAAATTAAAAAAGCAGGAAAGTTTCATTTTTCTTACACTGTTTTTATTAGTTATAATAAGTAAAACCAAAAAAATTATTTGGGTCTAAAAACAATTGCCTTTCATTTTCTCCATCTTTGTAATTAATCTCTAGGGTCGAAAAACGGATCGCTTTGTAGTCAATTTGAGTTACCTTTATTTCCTGTTCAGTTTTAAATAATTGTGAATATATAGACATTAAAGAAAATTGATCATCTTCATCAACATCAAACCATTCATTTATATTTTTCAAATAATTATAACAAATAATTCCATCATCAATGTATAATTCGAAGATATCTTCATTTATGATGAAATAGATCCTATCATACATTGGGTGGAAAACTGGCGGAGTTTCAGTATCTATATAACCTGTAACCATAACGTCACTTATATTTCCTTGTAACATGCAGTTAAATAATTGTTTCATATTCCACTATTCTCTATGCAAAAAGATAACCCAAAATATTCATCTCCTTACTGGATTCAATACCGTTACAAATTGCTTTAGGCAATCAGATAAATTTTTGGGTTTATAAATCATTTTTTCCTCTTTGTATATTTTCATTAATTACTGCCTTTTTTATTGTACACAGACGAACATGGACTCACTTCCGACCGCTTTGCAACATGACAATATCCTTTAAAAGTTCAGTTTCCGCATTATTTACTATTTTGGTCATTTTCGCCTAAGTAATTTTCAAAGAGACCTTTGTATCGAATAAAGTCATCTTCAAATTTTTTACTGGTTTAATATTACAATCAGTTAATCTCAGTTGTTCAATATAGGTCAGCTTGTTTTAACATCTCCATTAAAATATATGATTATAGTTGTTACTGTTTTTTTAATTGAAATCATAAAATTATTTTTAATTAACTAAATAATCAATTTCGCTTTCAATCATATCTCTATTTTGTTCTAACTGTTCAAATGCAAAATTTCTTTTTAATATTGGATTTCTAATTTAATTCTATATCTTCATTAATAATAGATTTATGTACAATATACACTCTTTTATATGCTTCAAAATCTTTTGAAATGAGTACTGTATAATCAAATTCCTTAATTGAAAATAGATATTCTCTTATGAGGTTTTCTTCTATAGTTTGAGAATGTTTCAGTTTTAAGAGCGACAATAACCAATTTTTCTTTCTAGATATGTATATATTTGGAGTTAAACAATTTATCTCCTCATAATCTTCCCAATCAGTTAAACTCACACAGATAAAATAGTTATTTATATTTTTATCGTCAATATAATCTTTAACTTTCAATTTACATGTATTGATTAATTCAAGACATTTTTTTATCAAAATCTTATTTTTTTCATTAAATGAAAGAGATGATAAAAATGAAATATGTTTGAACCTTGAAAATAATGGAATTTCCTCAAAAGTTTCGTAATCAGAAAAAAAGACTGAAAAATCGTCTAGACCTTCTTTTTTTATAAGGAATTGCATTTCTTTATCAAATTTATTCATGTTTAATTATTCCGTATACCAGCTTTTTTATTTAAGACATTTTAATGTTTTTTAGAGAATTCAAACCTGTTGTATTTGGCTGAGTAAAGCGATCTATATCAGGTTCATGATACTTAAAAGTATTGTATTGCTGCCCTATTTCTCCGTCTAACTATTGTTTTTTTTATACCTCAGATTTTATTGGATCGAGATAGTTTCAATTTCCTGTATCGGTTTACTCGATAGCAGATATGAGTACACTTAGACAAGTCTACAAGCTTCATCCGTCAATTTTTTCAGCATACCATTAAGAGGTCGTAATAGAAATTATTATGGTAGGGTAAGCCGTCTTTATTTAGATATTTCACCCGAAAAGGTTAATAATACTGTTAAGTGTAAAGCCTCAAATAATACATTGAAATTTATATATTTTAATAAGTAATTTACTCATTATTATATGACGATTTAATATTAACAGGATTTTCTAAATCTAAGATTACTTTATAATTAGCGCTAGATTCTACCTCAAGCAATTGACCTGATAATTCGATCGCATTTATAAAAGGATTGGATTTTTTAAAATATATCACCCAATTTAGCTTTTCATCAGCTGCTATATAGGCAATAAACCCTTCTGAACCAAAACTTCCTTCACCCAACAAGCATGTTCCTCCCATCTGTATTTCAACTTTCTTAAAAATATCTATATTTGTTATATCGTCAGGATTTTGATATAAAAAATCAACAAGATTAAATGACTATCCTTTTTTTATAAAAATATTAGGGTAGAAGTTTGCAAAAAAAGAAAACGACTCTCCATTTGCAAAATAAACACAATCTTTAGTTGGTAATTGTCCTTTATTCCATAATTCACTTATTTTTGACATTTAAACACTCTAAATTTTATAAATTTTTTTTAACTCTCAATTAATGTTTAGCGCAATAACTTTTCAACATTATCCTGTTGAAAAAAATTTCTTATTTATTAAATCATCTCATGATTTTTTATTTGTTAAAAAATAAATAGTTAACTATAAAAATTAGAAAAATTCTAAAAAAATAAATCTGATAGGGTTATTTTTAACCGATAAGGGGAGAAGTTTTTAAATTAAACGTTTAACTTATGAATGATAATCATTCTTATTTATAAATATATTAATTAGCATAATCAAATGGAAGTTTAATTAAATTATGACTTACTAAAAAAGGTTAATGCAATGACAAATTCTGAAACAGCAACTTGGAGTATAGAAGAACAAAAGCTTATTGAGCCCCTTTCTATCGAAAACTATGCCGTAGTACCCGTTAAAGATAGTCGGTTAGAAGATATTAATTGTGCTTTCATTATTTCCTCTAATAAACAAATAACTTTAAGTGATGTTAGAAATTTTCTAGAACAACAAGGTATAGCTTTTTACAAATTGCCTGATCAATTAGAACACTAGACTAAATGGCCATTAACCTCTGTAGGAAAAATTGACAAACGCTGCTTATCTATTATAGGTGAACAATAAATGAAAAATAACCAACAACAAACTTATTTTGAACAATTAATTAGCATTAATAATCAGCCATTAGATCTTGCTGTTGCTTTGATTAACAATAAACTAAATGAACAATATGCGGTCTATGAGCATAATGGTGAATGGTCAGTTGGTTTAGGTAATATTGCACAACTTACTGTGTCTGCGGACAAAGCGATCATTTGTTATAACCAACAACAACAGTATTGGGACCAAGCTGAGATTATAGACAATATTAATGCGGCATTAGCTTCTTTATCCATTGCCGATTGGCGTGCTTATGGCGCTAGTAAATTTGAATTAGCTCATATCTTCCACGATCCAGATTATATAAGTAATAATGATGAAACATTATTACAGCTATTTATTCCTAGCCAAGAAGTTAGATTTACTCATAACCAAGCATTACTTAGAAGTATAACAGAGGAAGGCTTACAACAACTGCATGCTGTTGTAACAAAGTTAGATCAACTTAATCATACCGATCCAAAAATTAATAATACGTTCAAAGAAAACGAAGCGATCATTCGTTCAACTAATGCTGAACTTTATAAAGAAAAAGTAGCAATCGCAGTTAATGAAATTAAAGCAGGTCAATACCAAAAGATTATTTTATCCCGAAAAGTTCCGATTCCAGCTGATATTGATCTTGTGGCCAGCTATCAACTTGGTCGCAAACATAATACCCCTGCTCGCTCTTTTGTACTTAATTTTAATGATCTAAAACTAATTGGTTTTAGCCCAGAAACAGTATTAGAAGTTAATAAAGAACGCATAGTAAGCACCCAACCTTTAGCTGGCACTAGAGCCTTAAAACAAGATGATCCAGAACAGTCAGCAAAACTTTATGACGAGTTAATTAATGATACTAAAGAAATCGCCGAACATGCCGTATCTGTAAAACTTGCTTTTGAAGAATTAGAACGTGTTTGCGAAAAACACACCGTTGTTATTCCACAATTTATGACAGTTTCCAAACGTGGCACAGTACAACATCTAGCGTCACGTGTTACAGGTAAATTAAAACCTAATTTAACTGCTTGGCATGCTTTTAAATCACTCTTTCCTGCTGTAACTGCATCTGGTATACCCAAACGTGAAGCTTTAGCAGCCATTCGACATCATGAGGCAAACAAACGCGGGGCTTATAGTGGTAGCGTAATGATTGTTGATAGCAATGGTAGTTTAGATGCAGCTCTTGTTTTACGAAGTCTTTATCAACAAAACGGACAAGTTTGGTTGCAAGCAGGTGCTGGCATTATTGATCAATCATTACCTGAACGAGAACTAGAAGAAACCATCGAAAAGCTTAGTTGTATATCACGCTATTTAGTGGTTAGAGGATAATAATCAGTGGCAGGGATGGAGCCATAATTATGTCTCTATCAGTAACGGATATTAGTTATGACGAAATTTATGATCAAATAAAGAAATTATTACCACATGGAACAGGTGAAATTAAAGACACGGATAACCTCATTGAAAGTGGACTTGACTCATTACATATTATGCATTTGGTTAGTCAATGGCGTAAATCTGTGGCTATAATATCACCTTTGCTGAACTGATAGAATATTCAACCTTACAGCAATGGTAAACATTATTATTAAAGACTTTTAGTAAGATTATCTTTATTACAAGTTGACTCACTGTGATGGATAGAGTTACAAATGACCATTTTCTTTAACCGATGTTCAATATGTTTATTGGATTGGTCGTGACGGTAATAGAGAACTTTAAAATGATGTTTTTTTTACGTAGGCGGTTCTAGACTATCAGCGATTAATTGACTAAGTATTTTACTGGCTAAAGGTTACCCTGTCACCTTAGAGTTAATTTTTAATAAAAGTATTTTTGTTAAAACTGTAACCGTGTTAGAAAGCAGTAATAAATCAAAAAATAGATGGTCAGAAAGTATCTATTTTGTCACTATGGCTGAACAAACAATTGTCGGTTTAACTCGTGCAGAGCATTTGATAACGATCATCACAAAAAAATAAATTACTAACAGGCACTATTGAAATGCAATGTTTATTTAGTCAATAATCGATAAACAAACATCAAATAAAGTCAATAGTAGCTGAACTATTCACATTTATTAATTGTATAAGCATTTTGTCGGCGTACTTCTTTTGGTAATACCCCAAACTGCTTACGAAAAGCGGAGCTAAAATGGCTAATATTGCTATAACCCATTATAATCGCTGTTTCAGTTACGCTATTAGTCACTAATAACTGCTTAGCTTTATTCATACGCTCGGCTAAAAAATAGGCATAAATACTTTTACCAAATACCTTTTTAAAGCCTTTTTTTAACTTATTTTGATTCATTCCTACTTTTTTTGCCAACCAATCAATTGTTGGAGGACTACTTAAATCTTTTAACAAATAATCATGTGCAACATTGATTTGTTTATATTCTCTTTGGGTAAATTCTTGTTTTCCAAGACAACTATTAAAAGAGTGAAAATACCAATTTAAATATTCTAAAACATAAGCATACAACAATAATCTATTAGTAACTTTACAATCGGTGTTTTGTATTAAATGGTACAGTTGCCTTGCTGAAGATAGCACATTATTATTAGCTTTTAATTTATGATGGTGTAAAAAAAAATTCATATTATGATCTAAACATGAAAATTGAAAATCAATATCGCCTAGCAATACTTCTAATAATTTTGGCATTACCATGACTTCCACATTACAAAAATCATCAGAATGCTGTAAGCAAAAGCTTTCACCACCAGTAAAACCAAAGATCAAGTCACCTTTATGAGTGCGAAAGTGTCGATCTTTAATTTGCATATGTAATTTACCCTGTAATTGGCAATTAAAACATAAATAATTATTACAGCTAGAAAATTTTTTACAAACATCTACTGCATTTAAATGTTCTGCTGTTACCACACTCACAGATAAGCCAGGCTGAAGCTCTATATAGCTAGAACCATTGATATGATTTTCAGATCTATAATTTCTTAATATTTCATCTGAATGCATATATGCTCCTTCATAATCCATAAACGATAACAAATGTCATTTGCATTTACAATAAAATAAAGCTACTATTTCATATAATTTTTTTAGCAGTAAATGCTCTTTTTTATAGATTTATTAAAAATAAAAGATTTATGAAAATGCTTTATGAACAACCAAAATACTAGCAGTAACCACCAACCTTATTTTCTATTTATAATTTACAAACTCTATATTATTCAAGACATTTCTGTTGTTTTAGCGTTTGATGCTCATCCTATTTTATTGCTTGATGCAGGCATATCACTGGCTGTAATTGCAATAATTCTCCTAGCAAGAATACATTGATGGTTAAGTTTCTATGAGCACCTTTAGTGGAAAATTATTGGCTGGATAAAATAGGTTATCGTTAAAGTTAGCTACTACCTATGCAGTTTTTATTAGCGATACTAATTACCGTGGTTAGTATCTATACCTTTACCATGATTTATGCTAAACAAAGCAAACAAACAGCTACTGATTACGCCGTATTTCAAAGTACTTTGCTACTTTCTGAAATTATTGGTTCTTCTCTCTATGACACTAGCAGAATATTTTAACTATCTTGTCGCATTCTTTAGCGCTTTAATGGCTATCATTGCTATTTTTGTTATTAATAAGAAATATTTGAAAATCTTTACATAATATCATTGATAATTATTAATCTATTTATAAGTATTATTATGTTACTCTTTTAAAAATCTGTATAAACTATAGGTGGTTAAAAAATCTTTTATATTAATAAAGCTTTTTAATTTGCTGTTAAATGGGTATTTTTATAAACATTGTTACTCACATTAAGACAATTAGTGCTATCTTTTTTATTATAATAATCCCTGTTTTGAAAAATTCCTTTGTCAGAACACTTTTAATTGAATAATTCAAAACGTTTTATATTCTTTAAGTTATAACACTTTCAATTTATCGTTTTACTAGTTTACTAGATATATAATTTTCACTTAAAATCTTGATATAAACTTCTTATAAATTTCATTTAAAATTCTAATTAATATTGGTAGTTACATTTTAGCTTCTACTTTATAAGCTATTTTTAATCATAATGCATTAACTAATTTATAGTTTTAAGTATTCAGCTTTTGTAAATTGAAATACTATTTATTAAGAATACTTAATCTTTAAAAACCTCTATTTATAAATTCCAATAAACCTAAACATTAACTAAATCATCATTGCTCTGTTGCTCTTCGTTTAATTGAAGCTTCAATTTTTTTTGCTAGTTCATATATTTCATCTTTCGTCAGCGGAGTTTTGCCTTTGGATTCGCTCTGTTTGCCAATTACTGACATAATTAACCATGGGTGATTTTTTTTACTACTTTCTGTATTTCTTGAATCGTCATCAACCACACTATAATATCCATAATCAGATGGTGACTTATCCTGATATTTTATCTCAACCAATCCTGCTACGCCTTGCCGACCATCCATTCTAATTTTTTTATATTTTGGAAAACCCAATAATTTTATATTTTCTATATTGTAATTATTAATATCATAATTATTGTTCCAAAAGTCATTAAATTCATCTTTGGCATGATTATTCAATGAATTGGTAAATGAACGAGTATTTTCTGTAAAAGAAATTACTATATCGGGATGTTCATTTAAACGAAATGAGACTGTAAGATTAATAGGGGTACTTGAATCATCACCTGCCACAAAACTGTAAGGAAAGCATTTTCCCGCCATTTGCGGTACTTCAAATAAGTTGCGTGTTGAAAAACCATTTATAATTGCTTTAGCGTTTTGTTCATAAAAATCAAAATCTCTTTTTTTACCTTGATAATGTTCATCAGAATAGAAAGAATAAATTTTATTATTTTCAGCAAAAATTACACGAGAAGCGACTGTAGCATAAAAGCCAAAATTATCTTTTTTATTCCACAATTCTGCTAAAATTTCAGGGTTTTCTTTCTTAACTTTTTGAATAGAATTCTGCATCTTTTTTTTAACGTTAATAAATTCAGTATCAGTCCAATTCGCAGTAATTGACAAGTTATTATGATTATAATTGAAAGTTGATAAAATAGCCCACTTACCATCTGAAAAATATATTGGATATCTAGTTTTAGGTTTAAAATATTCATTGGTAGGATACAATGCAACCTCAATATTATCAGGTAGATCAATAGAATAAGATCCAATGCATTCGGTTTTAAATGTTAAATCATCTGCCTGCGTAATACTGCTGATAGTCATACAGGTTGTGAATAGTATAAATTTTGTTATATCACTTCTAATTAATTTCAAAGAAGCCAAATTTCCTAATCCTTTTAAATGATCAATCATTGCTCTGTTGCTCTTCGTTTAATTGAGGCTTCAATTTTTTTTGCTAGTTCATATATCTCATCTTTCGTCAGCGGAGTTTTGCCTTTGGATTCGCTCTGTTTGCCGATGACTGACATAATTAACCATGGGTAATTTTTTGAACTTTGTTTAACTACTGGATCATATTCGACAATACTATAGTAACCGTAATCAGACGGAGCGTTATCTTTATAACGTATTTCCACGAAGCTTGCTAATCCTTTTCGTCCATCCATCTTAATATCTCGATACTTAAAGGGAAACCCTAATAATTTGATATTTTTAATGTTATCATTATTAATATCATAATTCGTATTCCAAAACAGATTGATTTCATCTTTGCTGGTAAAACTCAATGAATTAGTAAATGACCAAGTACTCTCTGAAAATGAGATTACAATATCGGGATGTTCATTTAAGCGAAAAGAAACTGTCATATTAATTGGCATCGTTTTATCATTACCAGCAACAAAACCATAGGGTATACATTTTCCTGCTCCTTTAGGCACTTCAAACAGTTCTCGAGTTCTAAAATTATTGATAATGGATTCGGCATTTTGTTTGTAAAATGTAAAATCTTTTTCCTCACCTTGGTAACGTTCATTCGAATAGAATGTATAAATTCGTTCATTGGCTATTAAAGCTAGATTACTAGCATAATCACTATAATAACCAATTAATTTATTGTTATTATTTATATTTTTAATTTCATACTGACGTTTAGATTTCAATCGTTCATCATAATCGCTATTTAATTGATTAACAATGTTTTGTAGAATTTTTTTGTTAAATTTACCATCAGCAATATCTATATTATTATTATTATAATTAAACGTAGAAAGAATAGCCCATTTACCATCTAAAAAATAGTTTGGATAATCTGATCTAGGTTGTAAATAACGCTCAATCGGAAAAAGAGCGATTTCAATATTATCTGGAAGATCAATAGAATAAGATCCCATGCATTCGGTTTTAAATGTTAAATCAGCAGCCTGTGTAATACTGCTGATAGCCATACAACTTGTTAATAAAATAGCTTTTTTCATATTGTTATCCTTATGTTACTAACCGGATATGGTAAGGAATAGCATTATTTTCACCTTCAGTCCAGTGAATGGGCAACAGAGTAATGTTTCCTTTGATTTGTTGTAATTCAGTAAATTGATTAATAACGTAGTTTTGCCAAAAAACAGGATTAAAGGGCATTTTTAATTCTTTTTCAAAATAATACTTAATCTTTTGGTCTTCAAGCATTCTTTTCTTTTGACGTACTTCAGATTTAAGTTTAGGGTCTCCATTTGCCATTTCCATTGTTTTCTTGTATTTTTCCTTAACATAATTTTCTAATTTTTTATAATCTAAAGCTGGCCATATTGATGCAAAAGATCTTACTTTAACGTCTTTATCTTTTTCATAAAGATAATTTCTTACTATAAATGGAAAAATCGATTCATAAATATCAGCATTCGTTTTAGCTCTTGATTGAATGGCTTTTACACTACTAGCCAGTTCAGGTACTTCAATAGCTTGCTCTAAACCTTCACCATATAAACCTTGCCAAATTTGTTTACGCAATTGATAGGCAAAGGTTCTAACCGGTATATTTATGCCTCGCTCAGGACAAGTTACGATTTTTGTATCATTATCAACAATTAATGCGGCTAGTTCTGAATCTCGTCCGCCTAACAAACTACGGTCATTAATATTGGCACTCCCGACTAAAACATAAAGGTCATCAACTATAGTAAGTTTACTATGCACATAGATTTGCTCGGTCACGGTACGATCGCCTAATTGAGCCCAACTACGTAAGTTAAGCAAGGTTACATATTTACCGCACTCTTCAAGTGGAATAGTTTGATATTCATTGCCAATTTTATCGTAATAAACCGAACGCATTTTACCCCACTCTTTACGTGGTACTTCATCTTTAACCAGTTGCTGATAAACCCATAGATGTTTTCGAATCTGATTAAGTAAACTATTGCTTCCAAACGAAATAGTTTGCATAGTCTGGTGAATGGTTGCCATTATTGATCCTTCTTTTAATAATCCTTCTGGATGCACAGGCAAGGTAATATAAATGTGAAACGGTTCTGGTTGAAGAGCAAAAATAGCATGAGCAACTTTATCACTTAATTCTTTTACAATTTTATTTTTTGGTAATTCTTTCCCATTAAAAGATAAAATTCTTGTGATATTAGGTATAATCCCGCTTTCTGTTTTTGCCACCTTTGATAATCGTCCTAAACCTGCAAAAGGGCTACCATAATCAGAAATGAAAAATTGATTTTCAAGATAGATATACCGTTTTGCTTTCTTAATTAATTTAAGCATAACTTGGTAGATATCACTTTGAGGTTCGGAAACAGTTTCTAAATTTTCCTTAATATTTTTTTGTAGTTTTTTTCTATCAGACGCAAAAACGTTACTCTTTTCTTTTCCACGCATATTACTAGATGCACTTCTCAATATTTGAACACTTATATTTCCCTTATCTTCTAAAGCATCATACTCTTCTTGTGTTGGTAAAAATAAACGACGACTAATGCATTCAAAGCTAACTACATTATTACTGTCATTTATATGATTGTCCTTATATCTTGGTCGTGTTTCACCATTTGAATAATCAGCTTGATTCCATCGTAAAACAAAATTTGTTACCAGATCAAATACCGCTTTTCCTTCAATTTTAACTTGAATATCTTGCCATGGCATAATTGGTTGATTATCAGCTAATGAGCTATCTTGGCGTTGCAAACGTTTTTCAACAAAAACTTCATTCTGATATTTTTTATTATTTTTTAATGATTTTCTATTTTTAACTTTAAAAGATAAAGTTATTTCTTTTTTGGGTTCATCCATCGGCACTATACAAGGATTATAACGATTTGCCACTTTTCGTTTATCAGCATTAGGATCCAATTTATAACCATGACAGTAACGACCATAAGCCAAATCTATTCCTCCAACAAATGCTATCTTTTTATCGATAATGATACATTTTTGATGATGAGAAAAAAATTGTTTAGTTGCCAGACTATAGCCAGGCTCATCATTGCTCGAACTATGTATTCTGACAGCTATAGCTTCACGCCCTATATATTCATTAATATAATTTCTCAATACTATTTTAGCTTCATCATCATATGTTTCTACTGGTGAACAATCGTCCCAAGGTAAAATAAAAATTTTTAAATTTTCGTTACCTTGCGTCACTTCAAGTAATATATCAACAAGTCGTAAATCTGGAGTTAACATTGCATCCCAATTCACTTGCCAACCAGTAATATAGATCTCTTTTTCAGCACTTCTCATAGCAGTGAGTAAATCTTGAAAATATTCATAAGATTGCACATAACTCTTTACACTGTTGTTATGTATAGGTTCTGCAAAATTGTTTTTATTATTTTGCTTATTAATATCATAAAGCCAAATATCATCTGTTACAGTTGATGTGTATTCTTGCTCTTTATTTTTATCAAGTATTACTTGTGTTTTATTGTGTTCCTTCATTTATGTACCACTATTTTTTTATTGAATCAACCAACTGATTTTTCTTAATTAATGAGTCATTTTCTACAGCTTTTAAAAAACGATTTTGTTCTTTTATTGTGTTTAAATGATAACCCATCGCTCGAGCAGCCTGAATCTTGGCTTTTAAACTATTACTTTCCTCTAGATTCGAAAATTGCAATTGATAAGCTATATTGTTATTGACGATCCATAAATATCCAGGGCGTTTATTATATTGGACTAATATTAATTTTGACTCTTCAGCTGTTAACAATAATTCACCTGCTTGAGAGGTTTTTCCTTCACAAAGGATATCATCTGTCATTAGGGCATCATCTGAACTGTTGGCTGAAACAATCCTCCATGAGGTATTAGGATAATTTATTCCCATGCTACCAGGAATATCAGCTATTTTAAGATTTAATTGATATGGCAATTCTTTTGCAATTTCAACAACGCTTAATGGAAGATCTGTATTTGGTAAAAACAGTGATGCCGGTCCCATTTTTTGCATGGCATTACTTTTTATATAAACATTATCCGCCGTGCCCAGTTCAATCCCTGCACTGCTGATTTTGATGTATGAACCTCCGCACATTAACGTCAGCTCTTCACTTGCGGTGACCGTTAATTTTCCATCGACACTGTCTATTTTAATATCTTGCTTAGCAGCCATATTCAGGTTGGCATTTTGTGCCTGCACCTCAACATCACCCTGATTGGCAAAGACTTTCATTCCTGATTTATGAGCAAATAGACCGATTGATTCACCGGATGAGACGGTAATGTTTTTTAACGCATTAATGTCAGTTTGGTTTTCACTGGTCACCGATACACTGTTTGAAGTGGACAGTTGAATGTTTTCCGGACTGGTTAAAGCGATACCTTCTTGTGCATAAGCAATAATGCCACTTTGGGCTAATTGAGTTAATGTCGCTTTAAGTTGCTCCTGACTGTCGGTGTCCGCGCCATGAGCTTCAGAGGCAGTTGCTGCATTTTGCAATGCTTTGGCAATTGATAACGCATTTTCAAGCTGGGTAATGGCACCTTGCA